>CAYUFW010000008.1:797-45708 GCA_964443915.1 uncultured Pirellulaceae bacterium | reverse complement strand
GCGTTCCTCGATCAGTACTCGACGCCGCCTCTGATCGCCCGCTGCGATTCGCCGCAATCCCATTGCTGAATCCCACCATTCACGCCGTCATCCCGGTTGCGCTGCCCAAGAAGATTTCGGCGTCTGGGGTGGCGAACTACAGTTTACGCGGCGACTATCCTTTGTTCAGGATGGACAGAATGGATCAGATTGGGGACATCGGAAGGCCGGGTTCAGAAATTTGGCTGGGTGGATTCTAAGGCTCCCCGACAGAGTTCCTGTCTTTCCTGCTCACACGATCCCGCCGTCTTGGCGATCGGGTAATGCGTTCTCCCGTGATTTTTGACCCGGTGAGATCTGCAACCTACGTTTTCGATGCCTACTCCTACCAAAACCGCGTGAATCGAAACCATGGTTGAGCACGTTCTGGATGCCAAGCTCTCTGAGAAGTTGACGCGTGACACGCAGAGTTCCCCAGGTTCCGCCGAACGGGTGCTCACAACGATCTCATCTCTGCTCGGAACTTTCGACGAAATCTCGCAATCCCCCATGGCGAATGAGTTTAGGGCAGGCGAACAGCCACAGAACCACTTGGCACAGGTGAGGCTTGGCATGGCCAGCAGTCTGTTCCTGGCCCTGCGGACCAAGCATTCGCCGACGGCGGCCCACTGTCTGCGAGTGGCCATGGTCTGTTCCTCATGGTCGGTGCTGATGAACCTGGGCGAGAAAGAACAGGACGAATTGGAAGTCGCCGCGTTGCTGCACGACATCGGCAAAATCGGGGTCCCCGATCACATTTTGCAGAAACCCGGCAAGCTGTCCGTGGAAGAATCGCTTGCCGTGAGCCGGCATCGCGAGTACGCGCGCGAGATCTTGACGGTGTGTTGTCCTTCGCAAGAACTGCTGGACACCGTCTACTACGCGCCGGCATGGTACAACGGGCGCCATCGGGAGTTCGACCGCTGCCGCGAGCAATTGCCGTTGGGTGCCCGCATGCTGGCCATTGCGGATGCCTTCGATTCGATGACGACGGACCATATCTACCGCCGGGCGTTCTCGCGGGAGCGGGCCTTGAACGAGCTGTTGGAATACGCGGACACGCAGTTCGATCCGAATCTGGTCAAGCAGTTCGACTATTACCTGCGAAGCAACCACGAGAAACTCAACGGGCTGGTCGCCCGCCGCTGGCTGCAAGACTTGAAGCCGAGCGGCGCGCAGCAGTTCTGGCAGTTGTCCCGGCCCTTGCTGGCCGGCGATTCTTCGGGGTCCGGCAGCTTGTTCCACGAACACTTGTTGGACACGATGTACGATGGCGTCGTGTTTGTGGACGCCGCCCTGAGGATCATGAAGTGGAACCGGGCGATTGAGTTGCTGACGGGCGTTTCGGCGAGCAGCGTGGAACAGCAGCTTTGGGATCCCGCGATATTGCAGTTGCGCGACGAGCACTTCAAATTAATCACCCCGGACCGCTGTCCCGTCGTGCAGGCGATTCGCGAGGGCACGAGTTCCCACAAGCGCGTGCTGGTATCGGACAGCAAGTGCGAAAAGATCTCGATCGACGCCTGCGTGTCGCCCGTGCTGGGCGCCGACGGCGCCATCTGCGGTGCGACGTTGCTGCTGCAGGACGCCTCGTCGCGCATCAGTCTGGAGGAACGCCTGAAGACGCTGAATGAGAAAGCCTCGCAGGACGGCCTGACGGGCGTGGCCAACCGGGCCGAGTTCGACCGGGCACACCAACGCTGGGTCGCCTTGCACCTGGAACGCGGTCTGCCGTACAGTCTCATCATCTGCGATCTCGACTTCTTCAAACGGATCAACGACACGTACGGTCACCAGGCGGGCGACGAGGCGCTGATCGCCTTCGCCGCGCTGCTCCGCAAGTACTGCCGCGGCGGCGACATGGTGGCCCGCTACGGCGGTGAAGAGTTCGTGATGCTGTGTTCGGATTGTGACAACGCAGCGGCCGCCGGGCGGGCGGAGACGATTCGCGAAGCCTGGTCGCGGCAGCCGCACTCGATGCTCAACGGCAAGTCTCTGACGGCCAGCTTCGGCGTCACCGAGTTGCAGGCGGGCGACACCGGCGAAACGATGCTGCGGCGGGCCGATCGGGCGCTGCTGCAGGCCAAGAGCGAAGGCCGCAACACGGTGATCCAACTGGGAGACGGCACGGCCAGGCCGCATGACGACGAACGGCCGCGCAGTCGCTGGCTGCTCTGGTGGAGATCGAGCCCCGGCCAGCATCTGCTGCAGCGCCGCGTCGTGACGGTCGTCCCCCTGCAGTTGGCCGCCGAGAAACTGCGCGGGTTTATCGCAGATCACGCCGCCGAGATCCTCGAAATCAACGAGAACCGCTTGGTCCTGGAGATCACGGGACAGAACCTGCCCATGATGCGCCGCAGCAGCGACTGGCCCACGCCGCTCCTGGTGGAACTCGATCTGGAGGAAATCCAGCAGGACTCCGACGCAAGGTCCGCAGGGACAGAGGTGCGGACCGTGGTGCAGGTCACGATTCGGCCCAAGCGGCAACGCGACCGCCGCCGCAACGGAGCGGGCGAGCGGGCCCGGCAAATGTTCGTCAGCCTGAAATCCTACCTGATGGCGCAGGACTACGCGGATCCTCGCCGCTAAGCACGCGGCCCGATGCGCTGGCTCGAAAACAAGCCTGTGTTTTCCGAGGAGGCCGGATTTGCGCGCTCGCGTCCCATTGGAAATTGGGCCAGCGGCTGATCTTCACGGTGTTTTCGGCCGATCGGGAATCTGGCGGCCGTGGGGCTCCGTGCCGGACAGCAACGTCAGATCGCTCCACGCCAGATCCGAGACGTTCGCGGGCGATTGACTCTCGGCGACGAAGGTCAAGACGTCCACGCCGGCCACGGAACACTCGAAGGCTCGCTGCTCGCCGCGTCCCGTCAACGGCCCGGATTCCCACAGCAAGTTGCCGTCCCCGTACACGCGAAACACGGCCTGCGGCCGGTCCCGGGCCGTGCCGAGCGGGCCGGACGGGCGGGAATCGGCGATCCCGGCGACGCCGCGCAGGCGGGCAAATTGCCTGTCGATGTCGAAGGCGATCAGCGCGTCTCCCTGATCTTCCGCGGGCCTCAGGCAAACGGCACGCTCGTACCGTTGGCCGCCGATCTCGACGGACCTGCGCCAGGTCTCCCGGCTGGCGTCGTCAGCCTGGACCTCGATCGGCGGCAGCGTGGTCAGGTCGAACCCGCTCGGACGGGACTTCTCCGGTGTCTCCGGCGACTGGCGGGAACGGACGGGAACCTTGCCGGCCTCACGCGGCGGCCCCTGCGAGCCCACGGTCGGGAGGGATTCGACCGCCGGAGTCGGCAGCGCCGCCCGGCCATCCGCCGGACGCTCAGCGGTCGGCGGCGAGAGGGGGACCTTCGTCGCCGGCGGCCCGGCCTGCCGGCTGTCGGACACCGTGTTCGCCGCCCGGTCTGCTGGGGCGTTTGGCTCCGGCCGTGCGGACGGCCCGGGAGGGAGCAGGAAATACATGGCGATCGTAAGCCCGGCACCGCCCAGGACCAACAAAACGAGCGCGAGGACGACCGCCGCTCCGGTGATCCGGTGGCCGCGCTGGTCGTCGGCTGGGACGGGTGTTGAGTGCTGCATGGCGTGGCCGTCAGTCAGGCCGGGAGTAATCGATCCCCGAATCGCTGGCGTTTCGATTCTGCTGGTTCCGCAGTTCGTGCATCATGAAGCTGACGCCCTTGGCGCAGAATCGCACGGCCGCCGGAGTGTCGCCGGCCTGATGCGCCGTTTCGGCACTCCGGCACAGTTCGTCCAACTCGGACCAGCGCACCTGCCAGTTGGATTCGACGGCGGCCGCGCGCAGGTCGGACAAGATCGCCGTAAGATTGCTGAGGATCTCGTCGCCGGCGCTGCACGTCACGCTGGTGTACGGAGCGTTTCCCAGACTTCGGCCGTGGGTGCACGGCGTGCCGGACGGCGCACGGCCTCGAAACTGCATGACCAGGCCCACCACCAAGGCCGCCGCGCCGGCCAAGGCGAGCACCAGGAGTGCAATCACTTGATCCGCGAACCAAAGGATGCAGGCGAACAACCAGCAGACGCCCGTCACGACCCAGGGCGTCAAGCTGCCGGCGGAGCGCATCGCGCGGGTGGAGGTCTTGCGTTCCCTGGATGCCTCCGCCGTCACCACCCCCGGTCCGGCAATCTCGACGATCAGCAGCGTGATGTTGTCCGGGCCGCCGCGCAAGTTCGCCAGGTCCACCAACACGTCGCCAGCGTCGTCCGGCGGCAAATGGGCCAGGAGGCTGCCGAGTTCGCGGTCATCCACCTGTCCGCTCAGCCCGTCGCTGCAGAGCAGGAACCGATCGCCGGCTTGCAGCGGGAACGGACCCTCCAGGTCCAAGACGACGTTGGCGTTGGGCCCCAACGAACGCGTGATCACGTTCTTGGGCACCGATTTCGCAAAGTCGGAACCCTCGGCCACGATCTTCAGCGACCGCAATTCCCACTGCAGGCTGTGGTCGAACGTCAGCTGCTCCAACTGCTGGCCCCGCAGCCGATAGACGCGGCTGTCGCCGACGTGACCGACCAGCGCCCCCTGCGGCGTCAGGACCAGGACGCTGGCCGTCGTTCCCATCCCGCGGAAATCGGAATTGGCCAGCCCGCGGCGATGAATTTCTCCGTTGGCGTCGACGAGCGATTTCTCCAACGCCTGCTCCGCCGTCAACTCGCGATCGTGATAGTACAGGTGCGGAACCGTATCGACAGCCAGCTTGCTGGCCAGTTCTCCGGCCGCATGAGCCCCCATGCCGTCGGCCACCATGAACACGTGCCCCCGAGTCTGCCAGGCTTCCTCGTCCTCCGCCAGCACCACCGCCAACGAATCTTGGTTGATGGCCCGCCGCATCCCGATGTCGGTCCGGACGACGTACTGCAGGTCGGCGACAAAGGGCGGTTTGGATTGACCCATGTTCTGCTGCTTTGCCAAAAGCGGAAAGCCTCGATAGCTCCCAAAGTCACCACAGTCTACCCGAACCACCCGCTGTCCGCCATGCTACCACTGCTAGAACGGTCCGGGGAGCCGTTGGCAACGGACATTTCGATCTGGCTCGGGTCCCGCCCTGCCATTATAATCCCGCCGCTCGTCCTTTGTGTGGTTTCGTCACATCCGCACGAAAAACCTGATCTTTTCTTAAGAGTGGCCTTCGTCCCCGTGTTGTCACATCGTCCATCCCGCGGTGTTGTGCAAGCAGCGCGCGTCTGCTTGGTGGCCGCCCTGGTGCTGCTGGCCGCCGCCCCCGGCTGTGTCCGCCGCCGGATGACGGTCCGCAGCAATCCCCCCGGCGCGCTGGTTTACGTAGATGACCAGGAAATCGGGACCACCCCTGTCTCGACGCCCTTCACCTACTACGGGACGCGCAAAGTCCAACTGGTCAAGGACGGCTTCGAGACGCTGACCGTCAAGCAGACGTTCTATCCGCCGTGGTACGAGATCACGCCCCTGGACTTCGTGAGCGAGAACCTCTGGCCGCACGAAATCCGGGACGAGCAGTTCCTGGATTTTCAGTTGCAGCCGCAGCAGATTGTGCCCGCCGAAAAGCTGGTGGAACGGGCGGAATCACTTCGCGGCGGCGCCCGCCAAGGATACGCCGTGCCCTTGCCGAACGCGCCCAGCACTCCGCAACCGGTCGCCCCGCTGGCCTACTGACGCGCCACCGCGACCGGTCCGTTCGTCACGTTTGGTGCTAAGAACGGATCAAGTTTCTAGGTCCAGCCTTTCTACAACTTGTACCCGATCTGCCGCAGAAGGCCCTTCCGCCACTTGATCTCCTCCTCATCTTCGATGCCTTTGGGCGAGAAGCCATCCACCACTCCCAGGATGCCCCGGCCCTGTTCTGTTTCGGCGATGACCACCTCGGTCGGATTGGCCGTGGCGCAAAAAATGCGGCACACTTCCGGCACCGCTTTGACCGCGTTCAGGACGTTCACCGGGTAGTAGCCGTCGCCCAGGAACACGATAAACGTGTGTCCCGCGGCGATCGCCTGCGCGTTCTTCTGCGCCAGTTCGGTCATGGCAGGATCGGTCCCAGACCAGCGGACCAGGCACTTTCCCGAGGCCACGCAAAAAGCCAGTCCAAACTTGATGCCGGGCACGGACGCCACCAACGTCTCGTGAATGTCCTCGACGGACTTGATGAAATGGGTCTGTCCGAGGATGAAGTTGACCGCCTCGGGCTTGTCGATTTTCACGGTGGTCAGTTGCACGATGGACTCCCTCTTTCTTCCCGCCAACGCCCAGCGCCGCGAGGCGGCGTGGGATCGTTGCTGTCTCAGGGCCATGGAAAAGCGATACGACGTGCCCCCATTTTAACGAATCCGCCAAGGCGTGGGAGGCGACTGGGGGCTCGCCGGGAAGGACGGCAGAATGGCCGGTCTTCAGTTCAGTAGTCCGAGCAAATGAGCGACGGCCAGAATCATGATAGCAGCCACGAAAACAACCACGGTGGTCCGGTCTGTAGCCCGGTCTGAGCCGGGGGCAAGTCTCTGTGTTGGCTCCACGGACACGCCAAAGTTCGGGGGCTGGTGAGGCACGGCAGGACTCCAGGCGGGTGAGGGCTGATCGTCCGACTATCCGTTCCATCGTCATTTCCGGCCTATTCCCAACGGGGAATCTGACCGGCTCCGTTCCCAGACGCCGGGATTGTCCGACGGGAACGCAAGCTCGGAAACGACATCCCCTGGAACTTCACCGTCCGCGAGGTGAAAATCTGACTTCGGCGAACGGTGGGCGTGAGCCCACCGGTCTTCCGTGGGTTGTTCCTGCGGACACGGAAGGAACCGGCGGGCTGACGCCCGCCGTTCGCCGATGGGACGCATTTCTATCTGTTGGGAGGAGGCGAAGCATGGATCGAAGAGTTACCTGCTGTGTCGGGCTGATTTGCCTGATTGTCTGTTCGCTCGCGCCCCTGGCCGCAGCGGAATCCCTGCCCGGTACGAAGGCACTCGACTGGCCCGAAGAGGATCTTTCCGCGCGGCTGATGGACGGGGCACACCAGTTTGTGGAGCGCAAGATCGCCGAAGCGGGAGGCGCGCGGAGCCAGTACTGGAAACGCGATGCGGCCTCGCGCGAGGCCTACGAAGCGTCGATCGCCGAGAACCGTCAGAATCTGCGGGAGATCATCGGCGCGGTCGATCCAAGGTGCGCACCGAGGATGGAACGCTACGGCGACGACGCTTACCCGGCACTGGCCGCGGAAACATCCAAGTACCGTGTCTTTCAAGTGCGCTGGCCCGTGCTGGAAAACGTTTTTGCGGAGGGATTGCTGGTGCAACCCAAGCTGCCACCCGTCGCGCACGTGGTCGCCCTGTCCGACGCCGATCAGACGCCGGAACAACTGCTCGGACTCGCGCCGGGAATCGAACCTGCCAACCAGTTCGCGCGGCGACTGGCCGAGCAGGGTTGCGAAGTGGTCATTCCGGTGCTCGTGCAACGCAGTCTGCTGGACACGCCGGACAAGCGGATTCAGAACACGCGGCAGACGTGGCGGGAGTGGATCTACCGCCAAGCCTTTCACATGGGCCGGCATATCATCGGCTATGAAGTGCAGAAGGTGCTGGCCGCCGTCGACTGGTTCCGGCAGCAGCACGGCGCTGCGGCGCCGGTGGGCGTGGCAGGCCATGCGGAAGGCGGTTTGCTCGCCTTCTACGCGGCCGCCCTCGATCCGCGCATCGATGCGGTGTTGGTCAGCGGCTATTTCGACTCCCGCCAACGCGTCTGGGCGGAACCGATCTACCGCAACGTCTGGAGCCTGTTGCGGCGGTTCGGCGATGCGGAAATTGCGTCGTTAGTGCTGCCCCGGAACTTGGTGATCGAACACAGTCCGGTACTCACCATCACGGATCACAAGGGCGACTGGAAAACGCCCGCAACCGAAAGCGTGCAGGCCGAATTCCGGCAGATTCCGGAGTTGGCTGGGTTTCCGCGTCCGGCATTGATCGTCGGAAAGAACGGCCAGCCGGCTGGGCCTGGCTCGCTCGAGGCCCTGCGCGAGTTCCTGAAACGTCTCGGCGCGGAGTACAACGTGGACCAGGCGCAGGACGTGCCGGCCGATCTCCGCCGCGGGTTCGATCCGGCGGAGCGGCATCGCCAAACGGTGCGGCAACTCGAACAGCACGTGCAGTCGTTGCTGCGAGCGTCCGAACAGGTCCGGGACCGGTTCTTCCTGTACGCCGCAATGCCCGAATTGGCGAACGCGCGTTGGAGCACGCAGAAGACGCACCCGGTGCATCCTGCCCGTCAGTTTGCCGACGCGGCCCGCGCGTTTCGCGAACGTTTTCACGTGGAAGGGATGGGACGCTTTGACGAGCCGTTCCTGCAGCCCAATCCGCGGACCCGCAAGGTCGCGGAGACGGACCGCTGGACGGCGTACGATGTCGTGCTGGATGTGTGGCCGGAAGTTTTCGCGTGGGGAGTGCTGGTCGTGCCCAAGGACCTGAAGCCGGGCCAGCGGCGGCCCGTCGTCGTCTGCCAGCACGGCCGGAACGGCGTGCCCCGCGACACGCTCGACCGGGACGTGCCGGCCTACAACAACTTCGCGGCGCGGCTTGCGGAACGAGGCTTCATTACCTTCGCGCCGCACAACCTGTACCGCGGCGAGGACCGCTACCGCTGGCTCAGCCGCAAGGCCAACACGATCCAGGCGACGTTGTTTTCGTTCATCATCGCCCAGCACGATCAGATTCTGCGCTGGCTCGACTCGTTGCCCTTCGTGGACGGCCAGCGGATTGCGTTCTACGGTCTGAGCTACGGCGGCGAAACGGCTGTGCGCGTACCGCCGATCCTGGAGAAATACTGTCTGTCGATCTGCTCGGGCGACTTCAACCAGTGGACCACCAAAGTCGCCGCGACGGATCAACCCTTCAGCTTTATGCGGACCATCGAGTGGGAAATGCCGTACTGGAACCTGGGGCAGACGTTCGACTATGCGGAGATGGCCTACCTGATGGTCCCGCGGCCCTTCATGGTCGAACGGGGCCACCTGGACCTCGTCGGCCGCGACGCCTGGGTGGCTCACGAGTACGCGAAAGTCCGCTGGTTGTACGCCCAGCTCGGCTTGGCCGACCGTACGGAAATCGAGTTCTTCCAGGGCGGACACAGCATCCACGGGGACGGCACGTTCGCGTTTCTTCACCGGCACCTGAACTGGCCTGTTCCCTGAGTTTTGCGCTGGACTCAGGGGCGGGCACCGCAGTAAATTGGATAGCCGTGTGAGCCGGGTTGGTTTCAGGCTCACTGCCAATGGGGAACCTGGGAGGAAACGTCGGGCAATGAACAACTCTTCGCTGCTGGCCGAGTTATACGCGGCCAAACCTCTGATCGGACCATCGCTGCTGGCTTGCGACTTTGCGCATCTGGCGCGGGAGGTCGTGGCCGTCAAAGAAGCCGGCGCTCACCTCCTGCACTTGGACATCATGGACGGGCACTTCGTGCCCAATCTGAGTTTCGGCCTGCCGATCGTCGAGGCCGTCCGCCGGGTGACCGATCTGCCGCTGGACGTCCACTTGATGATCACCGAGCCGGCCCGTTACGTGGAGCAGTTCCGCGAGGCGGGAGCGGACATGATCACGTTCCACGCCGAGGCCGTGCCCGATCCCGTGCCGCTCTTGCGGCGGATCCGCGAACTCGGCGCGCTGGCGGGGATCTCCATCAACCCACCGACGCCCGTATCGGTTCTCGAAGGATGCGCGGGAGAGTGCGACCTGGTGCTGGTGATGAGCGTCATGCCCGGCTTTGGAGGACAAAAGTTCCAGCCGGATGTCTTGGACAAGTTCCGCTGGCTCAACCACCGGTTTCCACCCGGCGTGCTGCTTTCGGTCGATGGCGGCCTGAACGGCGAGACGATTGCACCCTGCGCCGCGGCGGGGGCGAACCTATTCGTGGTCGGGACCGGCCTGTTCCGCTATCCAGACTATGGCAAGCGAATCACCGAGTTGCGGGCCATCGCCGAGTCGGCGCGTTTAGAGGAATGACCGCACGCGATCGTCAAACGCCTTCTGGTCGGTGGCGAACGAGCAGAGCCCGCTGACGTTCATCAGGGCGTCCAGCCCGAGGCGTCCGGCCGACAGCGGGTCTCTCCAGGTTTGGAACACGGGAATCTTGCCGTCGACCGTGATGGTCTGGAGGTCGGCGTCCGACCAGCGCGGGAGGAAATCGCCGAATCCCGCCTGCTCGAAGTGCGTCTGCAGATCGTCGGACGAGAAACTCGTCAGGTCCTTCTTCAGCAGAGCGTCGACGCAGTCCCGGAACGGCTGAGGCACGTCCCACAGCGTGGCGCCGTTGAAGTCTTCGAGCTTGACGCCTTCCGCCAGCGTGACGGCGGGGTCTTTTTCGACCTGCGAGGCGATCTCTGCCGCGGGACTTCCACGATACTGTTCCGCAACCTTCGGCGGCATGGTGTACACATCCAGCCCCGCCAGCGCAGCCACTTGGGGACCGGCTCTCATGCTCGCTCCGATCAGGCGCGACGGACTTCTGCCGGCCGCCCGGAGGTTGGCGAGCACACGCTGCGTGGCGAGCGTCGCCTTCTCGCCCACGTTCCGGCCATCGCCGAGCCGGTTGTCGGACACGAAGGCGTTCAGCCGGCCCAGGAAGACGTTCACGTAGTCCGGCCTGGACAGCAGGGCGGCGACGTAGTTCTGCCGCGCGGAGAAGCCGAGCGTGAAATTGATGGGCACGCCGCTCGCGGCCAGCCGGCGAGCGCCGAGGTAACCCGCCGGCGTCAGAGGCACCTTGACGTAAAATCGCTCGGGACAAATGTCGTAGTAGCGCTTGCCGTAGGCGACCGTACGTTCGACATCGTGGGCCAGATCCGTGTGCAGTTCGACGCTGACGTGCGCGTCGAACTGCTCCACAAGCCGCAAACCGTGATACGCGTTCAGGACAAAGGCCACTTCCAGGAGCAGGTCCTTCTCGTTCAGGCCGGGTGCCATTTCCCGGATGATGGCGGCCGCCTTGCCGACCAATCCATCATAAATGCCCTTCTGAACCTCCTTGTTGAGCAGCGTGTTGTTGGTGGTGAGGGCCTCGAACTCGGAAGTCCAGAGCCGCGTGGCCTCCTCCATGTCCCCCGTATCGAGCCACAGCGTCGTGCCTGCGTCCCGAATTTTCTGCCACTCGGCGTCCACTTTCTTCGGGACCCTCGGCTTGCCAAACTCGTGGGCGAATCCCTCACGCACGAGTTGCTTCACGCGTACCGCGATCACGGCCATGTCTGCCATACTGGTATCTCCTCGTACAAAAACAGACTCCTCTCGCCTCACTCGGCCCCACCGGGCTTGTTGGCTCGAATCCACTCGTAATACTCGCGCATCTCCAGCTTACCGGCGGCCGCGTCGTCCAGATAAGCGGTCACGTCCGGGTGCAGTTGCAGCGCGCTGGCCGTGATCATGCTCGTGACCGGCCCTTCGATCGCCTTGGCCACCGCGTCGGCCTTGTTCGCGCCGTTGGCCAAAAACAGAATCTTCCGCGCTTCGAGAATCGTGCCCACGCCCATCGTGATCCCGTAGATCGGCACGTCTTCGATCTTCTCGAAGAACCGGGCATTGTCCTCAATGGTCGAGCGGGCCAGGGTCTTGATCCGCGTCCGCGAGCCCAGCGAGCTGGTCGGCTCGTTGAACGCGATGTGTCCGTCGGAGCCGACCCCCGCCAGTTGCATATCAATCCCGCCGCACTCCTTGATCCGCTGCTCGTACCACGCACAGAACGCCGTTGAGTTGTCAGTGGTTCCCGAAGGGATGTAGATGTTTTGGGGCGGGATATTGATGTGCTTGAACAGGTTCTCGTGCATGAAATAGTGGTAGCTTTGCGGATGGTCCTTCGCCAGGCCCACGTATTCGTCCATGTTGAACGTGGTCACCCGGGAGAAGTCGAGCCCTTCGTTCTTGTGCATGCGAGCCAGCTCTTTGTAGACCCCCACCGGCGTGGACCCAGTGGGCAGCCCGAGCACGGCGTTCGGCTTGCTGTTGAGCAGCCGGGCGATCGCCCTGGCGGCAGCCTTGCTCATTTCCTCGTAGGTCTTACAGATGATGATTTCCATGGACTAACCTCACTTACTGAATGCTGTTACAGGGTCCGAACGGTCCCCGATTCCAGGGAGCATGAACTATGGCGGCTGGCGGGCCGACTGTCAATCCCCGGCCCTCGGGTCGCGTGATTCACCGATTCGTAGGCCGGAACAAGTCCGCGCAGTTCCGGCACTTCAAAATGCACGCGAAACGCGAGAATCCCTGCCGGAACGGCGCGGACTTGTTCCGGCCTACGACGATGGCATCGCGTCCCACGTCAGCGCGATCAGGTGGTCGGCCTGTTCGTCGGCCTGCTGGCCCCAGATCTCGCGCAGGGCCGAGCCGACGTCCGCTTTCGTTTGGGGCCGGCTCTGGCTCGCACACAATAACGCGGCCGCGGCGCCTTGGGCCATGTGGACCGGCTCGATGCCCTGGGACAACGCCAGCCGCATCGTGCCGAACAGCCGATCGTCGTACCCCAGCTTCCGCCGGGCGTCGCGCGTGACGCGGGCGACCAGGTCGTTCAAGTGCGGATTGACCATCCGCTCGATCAGGTCGTCCGCATAGACGCGATAGCCGTCGGCGGTGAAGAGCGGGTCCCGGAGGTGCTCGTATTTCTTGACGAGCGCCGCTCCCGATTCGTCAAGGAAAGCCGCACGTGCGGTGGCCATAATATCGCCGTGGCCGACCGCTTCGGCCATCGTGGTCAGGCCGCGAAGATGGGCCAGATATCCAATCAACGCATGAATGGCGTTGTGGCCGTACAGCTTGGCTTCTTCAAACGGCAGCAAGTCGTCTTTTTCGACAAACACCTCGATGCCGCGCTGGAAACCTTCCAGCGTTACACGGGAAATCAGGATGTGATTGAACCGCTCCACCAGGACGGCTCGCGGAGTGCCGGGCGTCAGCGGCGCCAGGTCCAGTCCGCGGATCGTGTCGGCGTCGGTGATCACGCCGCTCATCTTGCCGATGACCGTGTTGAGCGTTTGCACCTGGGTCAGCGCCTCGGACCGGACCAGCGAGCCCAGACGCTCGGAGAGGATTTCGGCCGCGTGGTTGTGGTTCTCCGCCGCGTAGATGATGGCCGGCTTCGAAGAGTCGCGCTGCTGCAGACCGTCGGCCAACAACCGCACGACGCTCGCCGCGTCGCCCGAGTCGTAGAACCGCACACTGGGCAGCGCCGTGGCCATTTCATCCGCCGCGGCGATTGCTTCCACCAATTCCCGGCGGTCCGCTTCCTCGGCGGGATTGCCCAAGCGCACTCCCTCGACCACCACCTGTTCGATGCGATCGGGATGCGCAATGTTGATCGCGTACCGTCCGCCGGCGGCGCGCACAGCGGCGACCAGTGACGCGTCGACCTCGGCGATCACATAACGGTCGAAATTGCCCGAGCAGTACGCTTCGTACAGAAAAAGCGCACTCTGGATCGGCCCGAAGCCAAAACCGACGAATGTCTTTCCATGGTGAGGCACTTAGCCATTCCCTCCCGCAACGCGGAGCAGTTCCTGTTCGGCTGCGCGGGTCCACTTGCCGTTGTCGAGTTTCTCGGCCACGGTCGGGAACCGTTGGGACAACTCGGCCAGCGGCGTCAGGCCCAGGCCGTGCAGCATCGGGTAGACGATGATCTTGCCGGCCATGGTCCGGTTTTCCACCGCGGCAATGCCGTCGGCCGCCCCCGCCATGCCGCTGACCGCGTCCACCGAGGCGTTCGTGTCGAGCTGATCGCGCTCGACCTTCCTCAGCACGATCCGCATGTCCTCGATCGTGGAACCGCTGGTGCCGAACATGAAGCAGCGTTTTTCGATGTACGTGTCGATGTCCAGGTCGTGTTTCGTGGGCGCCGGAATGCCGGCGAAGATGTTGATGATCGCGCCCTCGCCGGCCTTCTGGATCGCGTCGGCGATGAGCGCCCCGACCGGGGCCATCAAGGCAAAGTAGCTGAACTTCTCATCGAGCGGCTCGCGCTGGGGATTGACCAAACGCAGGGCCACCCCGTTGGCCTTGGCCATCGGCGCAGCCTTGCGGCGCAGGCCCTCGATGCGTCGATCGTCGAGATCCGTGCCGACGATACTCAGGCCCGGCAGGCCACTGCAAATGTTGCGGATCACGTGCATTTCGCCCATCGGTCCAGCCGCTCCGACGACCAGGATTCTGTCGTTGGCGCGAATCTCGCCGTTGGCGGGGATGTGCCGGTACGACTCGGCCGCATGGCTGCCGGTGGTGCCGACCCAGCGGGTCAGGCCGTAGTGCAGCCGCCCCACGCCGACCGACACCAACTGGCCGATTCTCCGGCCGCCCAACACAATGTTCAGGATCCCGCAGGCGGCCAGTTTGTCATTGAGCACGTCGATGGTGGCCTTGTCGGAGCCGAAGTACACGATGTCGTCGAAGCTCTCGTTGGCCAGGGCCGCGATTTCGCTCGGCGAAACCGTCTGCACTTCCGCCGGTTCGCCGGCCGGCGAATAGGAGTCGGCGACGCCTTGCGCCTCGCGCCCCTCGGCCTCGACGATCAGCAGCCTGCCGCCGGCTTTGATGGTGTTCCGTTCGCTGCTGGCGTAGGACGCCTCGACGCAGCCCCACGGTTCGACCAGGGCCACCGCCGAGGCGCTCTTGTCCTCGCCCGCCGGGATCAAGAAAAGGTCTCCATCCGGAGCGACGACCACGCGCTCGTCGAACAGCGTGTATTCCTGCAGGCCGCCCTCGATGTTGTAGCCAAACGCCGCGTTGGAGCTGGCCGCCGTCCGCAACTGGCGGTAGTCGGCCTGCACGAGGCAGCGTTGGCCGACTCGGTGGTGCTTCACTTGACCGCCGACGGCCACGATCCGGCAGACGACTTCGTGTCCCGGCACGGTGGGCAAGTTGCCGGGCCGGTAGCTCTGCATGGCTTTCAGAACCTCCGGCCCGACGCCGCCGACGATCTCGGTCTTGCGCGGGTGCTTGTCGAACTGCTTGAGCAACTTCAAATCGGAAAAGCACAACCCCACGGCCTCGACCTTGGCCAGAATCTCATACGGGCCGGGCGTCGGCACCGGTTTGGAAGTGTTCAATTTCAATTCACCCGGACCAACAAGTTGGACCGCGTGCTGGGTCTCGGGGAGTTTTAGATTGGCAGTCACGTGTTTGATACTCGAATTTCTAATGGGACTCGTCAGAGTGGCTCCACGGTCAACTCAACATAACCTGCCCACCCGTCACGGGCAAGGCCTGACCGGTTTCGTATTGCTGTTCGACAAGGTACAGGATCGCCTTCATCACGTCCGCCGTGGTGCAGCCGCGGCCGAGCGGCACTTTGGCTTCGTAGGCCCGGCGCACGTCCTCGGTCGTCTTCGCGCCCGGCACCTTGCCGGCCCGCAGGTACTGGACGAACAAACCGTTTTCCGGGTCGGACCACAACGGGCCGTCGAAGAAGTTGCCGGGGCAGATCGAATTGACCTTGATCCCGTCCTCCACCAGTTCCAGCGCGAACGACTGGGTCAGACCAATCCCGCCGAACTTGCTGCCCGCGTACGCGGCGTTGCGGCTGGAACCGACCAGGCCCGATTTGGAATTGATCTGGATGACGTCACTCAGGTACCCCGGCTTGGCCTTGTGCTGGGTGGCGAGAATCGGCGCGGCCTGTTGAACGCACAGGAAATAACCCTTGTAGTTCACGTCCGTCACGAAGGCGAAGTCCTTCTCGGATTGCGTCTTGACGGATTCTGCCTTCAACACGCCCGCGTTGGAAATGAACAGGTCAAAGCCGCCGTAGGTGCGGACGACTCGATCGATGCAGGCCCCGATCGATCCAGGGTTGGTGACGTTGATCGGCAGGCTGATCGCCCGACCGCTGCCGTGCCCCTGGCACAGGTCATGGGCCGCGGCGGCCGCGCCCCGCTCGTTGATATCGGTCAGCACGACGTGAGCGCCCTCGGCGGCGAGAGTTTGGGCGATCTCCAGGCCGAAACCCTGAGCGGCCCCGGTCACGATGGCGACCTTGCCCTTCAGCCGGCCGGCTGCGGCGGCGCTGGCCACGGCGACCTTCTTGCGGTACGACTCGACTTCCCAGTTCTCGATGAACAGGCGCTGGCGGTCCGTCAAGTAGCTGACGCCGCCGGGACCGCCACGCAGCCGCGTCGCGCCGGCCATCACCTTGATCGCGTCAAGGTACACTTCGCGCACGGTGTTGGCCGCCTTGAAATCGTCGCCGACGCCAAACAGGCCCAGCCCTTGCACCAGCACCACCTTGGGCGCCGCGCGGGTTTTTCCCGTGTGCGATTCGATCTCGCCGCGCAGACGCGCAATCAGGGCGTCCTCGTCTTCCCCTTCCCCGGGTTCAAACCACAGTGGAAAGCTGTTGCAGTACACGATCTGGTCGGGCGTCATCGGTCCGGCACAAGCCATCGCTTTGCCGGCCGCGGCCCCGATCAGGCCGAGGGCAATGTCCGAATCGTCGAACGTCACCACCTTCAACGGCCCGGCGGGATTCTCGGCCAACAGGGCGCGCAAGGCGGGACCGATTTTCCGCACCAATCCCTCGGCGTCGCCGGCGCGTGTGACGGGGCCGATCGACTTCGTCTGCCAGTCGTCACCTAGCCGGGCCGCGATCTTCTGCAGAATCTCGTCGGTGTTGGCGCGGATCGCGGACGGGTCGTCGCCCGCGACGATCAGGCCGTGGTTGGCCATCAGGATCGCCTTCGGCAGTTGGCGGCCGGTGCGCGCCCGGTAGTCTTCGAGCGTTTGCTTCAATGTCTGGGCGAGGATGAAGCCCGGATCGACGTACGGCACCCACACGACGTCGTCCCCGAAGATCTGCTCGGCCAGCGCTCGCCCGCCGACGTGACACGTCAGCGTGTTGGCGATCGTCGCGTGGCTGTGGACGACGTACCGGGCCGGGACCAGGTGATGCAGCACGACTTCGACCGACGGGCGCTGGCCCTTTTCCGGCTCGCAGCGAGCGCGGTTGATCCAGTCCTTGAATTGCGCCTCGCGCGTCGTGGGATCTTCGTCCAGCGTGGCGTTGGCCAGCTCGCTCAGTTGCCTGCGGTCCATCTTGACAAAGCCGTCGCGCGTCATCGTCGCCAGCGCCGTCCCGCTGCCTTTCACGTACAGCAGGTCGTCGATCTTGCACGACGTGTTGCCGCCGCCGGCGAGGACAATGGACGGGTCGGAACCGTAGAAACGCGACAGCTTGACAATCACGTCAAGCGGATCGTCACTGGAAAGAAAGGTGGGCCATTCGCTGGTCGTGGTCATCGTGGCTCCCTCATGCCCTCAATCATAGTAGAACGGATTTCAATCCGTTCCGAACGGGTGCGAACGGAATCAATTCCGTTCTACGACGTGCGCGCATCCTGCGGACCAAGACGCTAGTTCCCGCCGCACGCTTCGCGGTATCGCTGCATTACCGCCGCGCCGATTCCGGCGAAGGCCTTGATGCGCTCATCCGCCGACGCATAGTCCGGATTCGGATTCCCCTCGCCATCCACAAACCCACACTCGCCGTGCAACGTCAGGAACTCGTGCCCTGCGACCACGCAGGCGCCTTCCCAGAAGAGCGCCCGCAGGTCTTCGGGCACGTCACCGTCCTTGCAGAACGGGTCGAACGGGATCAGGTCCAAGGTGTTATGTTCCGTGCCGGCCGTGACCGCCAATCCGGCCTTGCGCATTTTCGTGGCGTAGTCGCGCAGCACGTCAATCTTGTTGCGGATCGTGATCCACTCCACGGCGTGAATATTGCGAGCCTTAATCTCGGCAATCAGCCTGTCGGGCGACGCCTCGAACTGGGCGACCGGCGAAGCGCCGTCCACGAGCGTCGGGTAGCACGGAACGCCGCCGAGTTCCAGGATCAGCCGGTGCGCGTCGGCAAAGCTGACAAACGTCTCCTCGACGAACGCCGGCTTGCCCGCCTTCATGAGATTCGAGCGGATGTCGTTCTGCATCGTGACGAAGTCGTCGGCGTGCTTCGCCTTCGTCTCGGCGCCGAGAACCTTGTTCAGCCGCTCGATCCGCTCTTCCGGCCGGACCTTTGCGAACAGGGCTTCCTGAAAGGCCTGTGAGATGTGCCGCTCCTGCAGATATACCGTGCCGCGGTCGCAGCCGTGGCGTCGGACGATCATCTCCACGACGGCACCTTCGTCGATACCCGTTTTCAAGCCCCGCTCGGTGAAGATGCGCTCCATCTGCTCGACCATCTTGGCCATGCGCGCCGAATCGTTGCCGCGAATAACGCCGATCAGGCGAGCCGCTTCAGGCGTCATTTGGTCGAAGCGCGTGATGCCCTTGCCGCAGAAGTAGAACTTGCCGGGATTGCCCGGATCGTTGATCTTGATCCCCGCGTCGCGCAGGGCGTCATCCATGCAGATGATCTCGGTGCCGAACAGGGGAAAGATGCCCTTCTGCCGGGCCCGTTCAGCGAAATCGCCGTAGACCTCGTAGTTGTAGTAGTTGCCGACGCCGAGGGCAGCCATGCCCTGCTCGGCCGCCAGATTCACGGCCTGCCCGACGCTTTCAAACGCGGAGAAGTTCGGGGGTAAATGGATGTGCGTGTTCACGCGCGGCAGGGGACGCGGCGTGCCGCCCTGTCGCGCCAACGCGCGCATCTCGCCCGGAGTCCCTAGCCTGCGCAACGCATTCAGCGCTTCGGCGACTTGCTGGCCCATGTTTGGTTTCCTCGGGAGGGTTCCCGTGTTGAGATCTTCGATGTTCTGGACGCGCCGCTCGCACGCCAAGTAGGATGGGCATTCCTGCCCGTCCAGATCGGCCCGTCCAGGACGCGACGGGCAGGAATGCCCGTCCTACACCCGGCGCGCACACCGTACGAAGCAAGACTTCAGGCGCCGACCGCCGCGCGGATGATCTTCCGCGGCGGCAGGTGCAGGCCCATGTTCAACGCATCCTCGGCCGATTCCTTGATCGCTTCGCTGATCGTCGGGTGAGCCCAAACGGTTTCCGCGACGTCCTGCATCGATGCTTTCTGGTGCAGCAGCGCCGTTGTCGCCGCGATGCATTCCGTGGCGTTTTGACCGAGCATGTGGGCGCCCAGCAATTGGCCCGTTTCCCGGTGGCGGATCATTTTGACAAAACCGTCCGTATGCCGCGCCGCCATGGCCTTGCCCAGGTGCCCGATCGGGAACCGGCCGATGGCGATAGGCAGCCCCTGCTCCCGCGCTTCCTGTTCGCTGAGCCCCACCGCGGCGACTTCCGGGAACGTGTACACCGCGGACGGAATCGGCGCCTCAAACGGCTTGGCATGACCCAGCGCGTTTTCCACCGCCGCCACGCCATGGGCCGAGGCGGCGTGCGCCAGCAGGCACCGGCCGTTCGCGTCGCCGATGCAGTAGTGGCCCGGGACGTTCGTCTCCAGGTGGTCGTTCACCGGAACGAACCCACGCTTGGTCGTTTGAATTCCGGCGCTGTTCAGCCCCAGCTTGTCCGTGTTCGGACTCCGGCCGACGGCCACCAGGACGCGATCGAATTGCAGCGACTCGCCGTTGGACAGCCGCGCCGTGACCGCCGCGCCGCCGGCAGCCAATTCCATGCTCTCGACCTTCGTGTCCAGGTAGCAGGTAATCCCGCGCCCCTTGAAGATCGCCAACAGCGCCTTGCCCAGATCATGATCGAGCGTCGGCAACAGGCTGGGCAGCATTTCGACCACGGTCACCGCGACCCCGAAGGCCTGCATCATGCAGGCGAACTCGCAGCCAATCACGCCGCCGCCGACGATCAGCAGCTTTTTCGGCAGAGTCGTCCAGTGGACCGCTTCGTCCGACGTGCAGACGACTGCCGGATCAGCCGGCCAGCCGGGGATGCGGATGGGAACCGAGCCCGTCGCGATGATCACGTTGCCCGCCGTGACGACTTGCGGCGGACCATCGCTGGGCGTCACGACCACGCGCCCCGCCCCCTCGAAACTGGCGTGCCCCGCAAGCTGCTTGACCCCACGCCCCTTGAACAAGCTGCCGATGCCGCCGCGAAGCTGGCGAAGGATCTTGTCTTTGTGTTGAGTGATCTCTTTCCAGTCGAAACCGATCTCGCCGCAGACGGTGACGCCCCACTTCCGCGCGTTCTGCACGCTGTGCAGCAACTCCGCACTGGACAACAGCGCCTTGGACGGAATGCAGCCATAATTTAAACAAGTACCTCCCAGATGGTGCCGTTCGACGACAGCCGCCTTCGCGCCCATCTGCGCCGCTTTCAGCGCGGCAACGTACCCGCCGGGACCGGTCCCGATGACGAAGATGTCGAAATGGTCAGTGGTCATTGGTCAGCCGTCAGTGGTCAGTGGTCATTGGTCAGTTGTCAGCGATTTCAGCGTTCGGCGCGGGTCTCTGACCCCGCCGAAACCGCCGACCGAAGGTCTCCCCCGTCGGGCATGTCCGCGCTTCTAGGTCAAGTCTTGACTTGGATTCTCCAAAATCTCTTTCAGGCGTCCGAGGAACTTCGCGCCCAGCAGGCCGTCGACGATGCGGTGGTCGGAACTCAGCGTCATGGTCATCACGCGGCCCGGCCGCATCGCTCCGTTTTGGACAATCACCGCTTCCCGTACCGCGCCCAAGGCCAGGATGGCCGATTCGGGCGGGTTGATGATCGCACTGAACTCCTCGACGCCGAACATGCCCAGGTTGGTGATCGTAAAGTTGCCCTGCCCGATGTTTTCCAGCTTGCCGTTGCGGGCATTCTCGACAACCCGCTTGGCCTCCACCGACAGCTGAGCCAGCGTCATCGTGTCGACGTTCTTCACCACCGGCACGACCAGTCCGTCCTCGACGCCGACGGCAATGCCGATGTTGGCGTGCGGGTATTCGACAATCTCGTCGCCCTGGATTTGGCTGCGCACGCCTGGACATTCCGCCATCGCTCGGCCGACGGCCAACACCACCACGTCGTTCAGCGTGCAGTTGGTCCGCGGCTTGTGTTCGCGATAGTAGGCAAAGAGCGGCTCCGCATTGATCGTCAGTCGCAGGTAGAAGTGCGGGATCGTCTGCTTTGACCGCTGCAGGTTCAGCCCGATCGCGCGGCGCATCTTCGTCATGGGACGGCGAATGGGCTGCCCGTCGCCCGCCACGACTGCCGCGATCTTGGCCGCCGCGACGTCGCTAGACAGGATGCGGCCCCCCGGACCAGAACCCGAACCGAGCGACGCCAAGTCGATTCCCCGTTGGCGGGCGATTTCGCGGGCTGCGGGCGAGGCTTTGATGCGGCCTTCGGCCGTGACCGGTGAAGGCCCGCGGCTGACGCGCGCTTCCGCCGCCACGGTCCCCGCCTGGGCCGGCGCCGCCGCAGCGGTCGATGGGGCGGCCGCAGCCGTTGCTCCGACGCCCCCCGCTGCCAGAAAGGCATCCACGTCGGCATCCTTGTCGGCCAGGAAAGCGATCGGCTGCTTGATCGGGACCACGTCTTGTTCGCGGGCCACGATGCGGGCCAGACGCCCCGCGTCCGGCGATTCGTACTCAATCGTCGCCTTGTCGGTCTCGATCTCGCAGATCACCTGACCGACCGTGATGTGGTCGCCCTCCTTGACCTTCCACGACACCAGGACGCCTTCTTCCATCGTGTTGCCGGCTTGCGGCATCAGAATGGGCGTGACGTTTCCGGGGGTCCCTGCAGCTTCGGCAGCATTGGAAGGTTGTTGCGTCACGGTCGTCTCCGGCTTGGACTGTGGCACCTGCACACTGGTCGCCTGCACCTGCGCCGCTTCTTTCACCTGCGCCAGTTCAGTGCCCACGGTCACCGTCTGGTGCGGCTGAACAAGGACTTGCGCAAGCGTGCCCGCTTGGGATGCCTCGAGATGCACCAACGCGTCCTCGATCTCTAGTTCCACGAGCGCGTCGCCCGGGGACAACGCATCACCGGGCCGTTTCAGCCAGCGAACGACGGTCGCAGCACTCGCCCCGCCGGCCAGTTTCGGAAGAGTGATCGGTTGCATGTTCGTGTCCTCGGATCACTCCATGCCTGACATCCAGTGCAGGGACCGATCCATGTGATTGTGCAGAAGTTAAACACTTTTCTCCACAAGTCAAGCCAACATGATCAAAATTTTGATCGGCCTATTGATTTTTCTGTCGATTGCGTGTTAACTCTGCACAATCGGGCAGGGAAAGAAGCGTAACGCGAGGTCCGCCGTGAGTCAAGCGACGGAAGAACGCCGCAAACAGATCATGACCCAGCTCCTTGACAAGAGGCATCTTACGGTCAAGGAGCTGGCCGCGACGATGCGCGTGTCGGGGGCAACCGTGCGGCGCGACTTGCGGGCCTTGGCGGGTGAGGAGGAGCTGCTCCTGGTTCATGGAGGGGCGACCTTGCCTCGACACGGAGACTTCTCGTTTCGGGCCAAGCAGTTGCGGGCCGTCGAAGAGAAGCGAACGATCGGCCGCTTGGCAGCCGGGCTGCTCTCGGACGGCGACCAGGCCTTCCTCGATTCGGGGACCACCTGTTCCGAGATGGTTCCCCACTTGAAGAAGATGCAGGGTGTGACGGTCCTCACCAACAGCGCGCGGCTTGCCCTGCAGTTGAACGCGCCGGGGCTCCGCGTGTTCCTGATCGGGGGCGAGTATCGCCCCGAGCGGATGGACACCGTGGGCCCGATGGCGATGAGCGTCATGAATCAGGTGCGTGGTTATGTGGCGTTCCTTGGCGCCGACGGTTTGAGCATGGATTTCGGTCCGTCGGCCAGCGATGTCGCCAGCGCTCATCTGCACCGTCTGGTCGTCGAGAACGCCCGCGAGGCGGTGCTGTTGGTCGATCACAGCAAATTCGGCGGCGCGTCGCTGTTTCAGATCGTCGATTGGCCGCGGATCAGCAAGGTCGTGACCGATCGCGAACCCGCTGAAGCGTGGAAGCGGTTTTTTAGCGAGAAACACATCGAAGTGATTTTTGGCGAACAAGCGGACAGTTAGACAAGGTTTCGCGAAAAGGGGACAGGACCCTTTTCACGAAACGTCCTTTAGCAAAACAGGATCCTGGCCATGCCCAAACAAGTGACGATCAGCCCTGCTGAGATGCGTGCGAAAAGCTCTGTCAAATTTACGCCGATCCCGGTCAATCAGTACGACAAGACCGTGAAGGACGAACTGGCCGCGGGCCACGTCAGCAAGGACGACCTGCTCCGCATCCAGCGCGACATGATGCTCATCCGCACCTTCGAGAACATGCTCGATTCGGTGAAGAAGCAAGGGCACTACCGGGACATCAAATACGACCACCGCGGGCCGGCGCATCTGTCGATGGGACAGGAAGCCGCGGCCGTCGGCCAGGCGTTCCTGCTGGGCATCGACGACCACATCTACGGCTCGCACCGTTCGCACGGCGAGATCCTGGCGAAGGGTTTGTCCGCGATTCAGAAGCTGGACGACCAGTCGCTGATGAAGATCATGCGGGGGTACTTTGACGGCGATTGCCTGCGGGTCGTGGAGAAGGACGCGGCGGGCGATGTCAAGTCGCTGGCCATCGACTACCTGGTTTACGGAGCGTTGGCGGAGATCTTTGCCCGCGACGCGGGCTTCAACAAGGGCCTGGGCGGTTCGATGCACGCCTTCTTTCCGCCCTTTGGGATCTATCCGAACAACGCGATCGTCGGCGGTTCGGCCGACATTTCCGTTGGCGCGGCGCTGTACAAGCACGTGAACAAGAAGCCCGGCATCGTGATCGGGAACATCGGCGACGCGTCCGCCGGCTGCGGGCCCACGTGGGAAGCCTTGTGCTTTGCGACGATGGATCAGTTCAAGGAACTGTGGGAGGAAAGCCATCGCGGCGGATTGCCCTACATCATGAACTTCGTCAACAATTTCTACGGCATGGGCGGCCAGCCCTACGGCGAGACGATGGGCTTCAAGGTGCTGGCCCGCCTGGGCGCCGGGCTGACGCCCGATCAGATGCACGCCGAACGAGTGGACGGGTTCAACCCGCTGGCGGTCGTCGACGCCATTCGCCGCAAGAAAGAAATCATCGCCCGCGGCGAGGGCCCGGTCCTGCTGGACACCGTGACCTACCGCTTCGGCGGTCATTCGCCGTCGGACGCCAGTTCGTACCGGGACAAGGAGGAGGTCGATGCCTGGCTGCAACTCGATCCGATCAAGACGTTCGCCGCCAAACTCGTCGAGGCCGGCGTGTGCAAGCAGAAGGACATCGACAAGCTACAGGCGCAGGTCGACGAGGTGATCCTGAAGGCCTACAAGAAGGCCATCGACCTCGACATCTCACCGCGCTCCGATCAGAAGAAGACCGGCTGCCTGCTGGAAAAGGTGATGCTCTCCGGCCAGCGCGTCGAGAAGTTGGGGGACGGCGTGCCGACGGTGCGCATCCCGCTGGAAGAGAACCCGCGCGTGAAGCAAATCGCCGGGCGCAGCCGCAGCGGGCTGGATGAGAACGGCAAACCGCTGCCGAAGCAGAAATGCGTCGCCCTCCGCGATGCGTTGTTCGAAGCGATCATCGACCGTTTCTATGCCGATCCCTCGCTGGTTGCTTACGGCGAGGAAAACCGCGACTGGGGCGGGGCGTTCGCCGTGTATCGCGGGCTGACGGAATCCCTGCCGTACCACCGGCTGTTCAATTCGCCGATCAGCGAGGGCGCGATCGTCGGCACGGCGGTCGGCTATGCCCTGGAAGGCGGCCGGGTGCTGGCCGAACTGATGTACTGCGACTTTATGGGCCGTTCGGGCGACGAGTTGTTCAACCAAATGGCCAAGTGGCAGTCGATGTCCGGCGGCCTGTTGAAGATGCCCGTCGTGTTACGGGTTTCGGTCGGCTCGAAATACGGCGCGCAGCACAGCCAGGACTGGAGCAGCATGTGCGCCCACATTCCCGGACTGAAGGTCGTCTTCCCCGCCACGCCGTATGACGCCAAGGGACTGATGTATTCGTCGCTGCTGGGCACCGATCCGGTCGTGTTCCTGGAAAGCCAGCGGATTTACGATATCCCCGAACTGTTCCACGCTGGCGGCGTGCCCAAAGAGGCGTACGAAATCCCCTTCGGGGAACCGGACGTCAAGAAGGCCGGCAACGACCTCACCATCCTCTCGATCGGGGCGACGCTGTATCGGGCCGTCGACGCCGCCCGTCAACTCGAAGATAAACACGGGGTTTCCTGCGAGGTCATCGACGCCCGCAGCCTCGTGCCGTTCAACTACGAAAAGGTGATTGCGTCGGTGAAGAAGACGCACAAGATCCTGCTGACCTCCGACGCCTGCGAACGCGGCAGCATGCTGCAAACGTTCGCTGCCAAGATCACCCAATTCGCCTTCGACGACCTGGACGGCCCCCCGGTCGTGGTCGGCAGCCGCAACTGGATCACGCCGGCCGACGAAGTCGAGGACGCCTTCTTCCCGCAGCCGTCGGACATGATCGACGCGGTCCACGAACACATCCTGCCGCTCAAGGGCTACACGCCGGTGCGCGAATGCTCGACGGCCGACTTGATGCGCCGCAGTGCTGCCGGAGTTTGATCGTCTACATCAGCGACGTGCTGAAGTACCGTTCGGCGCGGTCGGCCAGCACGGTGCAGATGTTGCCCGGCAGGCGGCGGGCCAGTTGCCGCGCGGCCCAGACGTTGGCGCCGGAGGAGACGCCCACCAGCAGGCCGTGGTCGCGCGCCAGTTGTCGGGCGGTCTCGATCGCGTCCTCGTCGGTGACCTCCAGCACTTCGTCGACCAGCGAGACATCGAGCACGGCGGGGATAAAGCCGTCGCCAATGCCCTGGATCTGGTGCAGACCGGGTTCATGGCCGAGCAGTGCGGAGGCGTCTTTGGGTTCCACGGCGACGATCCGCACGCCGCGCTTGTGCTCCTTGAGGAATGTCCCGACGCCTTGCAGCGTGCCGCCGCTGCCCACGCCGGCCACGAACGCGGCGACGTCGCCGCTCATCTGGTGCCACAGCTCCATGGCCGTCGTTTCGTAGTGGCAGCGCGGATTGTCAGGGTTTTCAAATTGCTGCGGCACGTACACGTGAGGATCCTCGGCGGCCATCTCCCGCACCCGCTCGACCGCCCCCGCGATGCTGTCCTCGCGCGGCGTCAGGATCAGTTCGGCACCGAGCGCCCGGATGATCTTCTTGCGTTCTTCACTCATCCCTTCCGGCATGACGATCCGCACGCGCAGGCCCTTCAGCCGCCCCACCAGCGCGATGCCGATGCCCGTGTTGCCGCTGGTCGGTTCGACCAGAATCGAGTCGGGCCGCAACTTGCCGTCGCGCTCCGCCCCTTCGATCATCGCCTTGGCGACCCGGTCCTTGACGCTGCCGCCCGGATTGAGGAACTCTGCTTTGGCAAAGACGGATTCGCCTTTTAACTGGACCACGGGGGTATTGCCAATCAGATCGAGAATGTTGTCGGTCAGCATGGTGAGACTTTTGTGGGCGTGGTACTCAACGAGTGGTTTGTCAGCCAGGATGCTCCTCATGTTAGCTTCCGCATCTGCGCGTTGTCCAGATACGCTTCGGCGGCGGATGCGGATCGGCCTTGCGCGCTGCGTGGATTTCCGGGAAAGCCCTTCAAGCGGATTGACGGTCCCGGATCGGCGGCGCAAACTGACGCCAACGCAGTTCAGCCCGGAGCGATGGAAACGGGAGTTGAACAGGCGTCTATCGACGCAACCGATCCCAGCGAGGTGCATGCCATGATGATGCGAGCAGTCTTGTCGGTCTGTCTGTGGGGTGTTTTCGTGGGAGCCGCAGCGAAGCCGGCGGAGCCGCCCGGGCCGGGCGTGGCCCTCTCCAACGCGCTGGCCTACGGCGTCGTCGCCGACGGCAAGGCGTTCGACGCCGACGCCTTTACCGTGGCGGCTTGGGTCAAACCCCGCTCCGTCGCCGGCTCGCAAGTGCTCGTCAGCCGAGGAGCCGCCAACGAGCAGTTCACGCTCTATTTCTACAGCGAACGCGTGCGGATGTTGGTCCGGCACGATCCGGACAAGTACACGCATGCCAACGTGCCCCTGCCGCAACCGGGCGTCTGGACGCATTACGCGGGGACCTACAACGGGCAGGAGATCAAGCTCTTCGTCAACGGCAAGCTGGAGGCGACAGCACAGGCTGAGGGTCGCGTGGCGAAATCCGATACGCCGCTGTACATGGGCGTGCTGCAGCCCGGCGAGCGAGGGCTGAACG
This sequence comes from uncultured Pirellulaceae bacterium, assembly GCA_964443915.1. Classification (GTDB taxonomy): domain Bacteria; phylum Planctomycetota; class Planctomycetia; order Pirellulales; family Pirellulaceae; genus Anammoximicrobium. The sequence goes on along the minus strand of CAYUFW010000008.1, from coordinate 18,608 downwards.
GCGGGCTGGAGGACGTGCGCTTCTACCGCCGGGCACTGGCCGAGGAAGAGATCCCCGCCCTGCTGGCCGAACCGGCGCAGGCCGATCCGGATTTGGTGGGCCGCTGGACCAGCGGCTCGCTGGATGACCAGAAGAAAAGCGATCCGCCGGGCTCCGGCGCGGAAGCCAAATGGAACAACCTGGCCCAGGCCGACTTGCCGGCCGAGTTCGTGACCGGACGCTTCCCGCCGGCCACCAAGGACGACGGCTACCGGGGCATCTGGTACTCGAACCAGAAGCAAGACGACGAATACGTCTACAAGTACAGCGGCGGACTGGGGACCTACTGCTCCAGCCACAACCCATTTGCCGTCTTCCGGCCGGAGGTCGAAAAGACGTTCTTCTGTTACGGCGGCACGGTCAAGGATAAAACTGAGCTGCTGCACATGGTCTCGTACTACGACCACAAGACCGGGCTGGTGCTGCGGCCCACGATCGTGATCAACAAGCGGACCAGCGACGCCCACGATAATCCGGTGATGTCGATGGACAAGGAAGGCCACATCTGGATCTTCTCCAGTTCGCACGGCACGGCGCGGCCGTCGTACATCTGGAGGAGCGTCAAGCCTTACGAGGTGGACGAGTTCCAGAACGTGCTGGTAGCCAACTTCTCTTATCCCCAGCCCTACTACCTGCCGGAACACGGGTTCCTCTTCCTCCAGACGTTGTACCGCGGCGGGCGCAAGCTGCACTTCCAGACCAGCCCCGACGGCGTGACTTGGACCGAGCCCGTGCTCCATGCGGCGATCGACCAGGGTCACTATCAGGTCAGCTGGTCCAACAGCAAGAAGGTGGCCTGTGCGTTCAATTATCATCCCTCGCCGCAGGGCCTGAACTGGCGGACCAACCTGTACTACATGGAAACCTCGGACTTTGGCCGCACATGGCAGAACGCCCAGGGCCAGACGCTGGAACTGCCCTTGACCGAGGTCACCAACCCGGCCTTGGTCCACGACTACCAGGCCGAAGGACGCAAGATCTACGTGCAGGACCTGAATTTCGATTCGGCCGGCCGGCCGGTGGTGCTGTACACGACCAGCGGCGGCTACGAGTCGGGACCGGTGAACGACCCGCGGGTCTGGACCACGGCGGCGTGGAACGGGCGCGAGTGGGAACTACGCGGCACCATCCGCTCGGACAACAACTACGACATGGGCTCGATCTACCTCGAGCGCGACGACCTGTGGCGGATCATCGGCCCCACCGAACCCGGCCCACAGCGGTACAACACCGGCGGCGAGATCGCGATGTGGACCAGCTCGGACCGCGGGGCCACTTGGACCAAGGTCAAGCAGCTGACCGCCGGCAGCCAGTACAACCACGGCTACTGCCGCCGGCCGGTCGACGCGCACCCCGACTTCTACGCCATCTGGGCCGACGGGCACGGACGCCAGCCCTCCGAGTCGCGGCTGTATTTCTGCGACCGGGAAGGGAACGTCCGCCTGCTTCCGCCGCAGATGAGCGAAGATTTCGCCAAGCCCGAGCTGGTGCTGCCCGCGCCGCAGTGAGGCCGATTATCCAAGCCCGACTCGCAAGTAAGGGGACGCGGCTCTCTGGCTCGCGCGACGGGTTTGTGTCGATTCACGATGCCTGTGCCCTCGCCGCAAAGCACGCCGTCATCGCCACGCACAACCTTTCCAGGAAACCGCCATGATCTCCATCGTTTCCTCCTCTCCGCGGCCCCGCGCCCGCACGTCTTCGTCATTCCCCGGACTGAATCGCCCGCCCCTTGGTCTCGGCTGGATGACGGCGCTGGCCGTGCTGTTCGCGCCGGTCATCGCGCCAGTCACCGCGCGAGTCATCGCGCGGGCCGAGCCTTGCACGCTGTACAAGCCCCGGCAGATCGCCACGGCCAAGGCCAACATCGAACGTTATACGTGGGCCCAGGGCATTCTGAAGAGCTACCGCAGCGGTCTGGACTTCGCCCTGAAACTGGATCGCGAGTACTTCCGCCAGATCGTGCCCGACCTCACTTCCGGCAGCACCTACGGCCAGGTCTGTCCGGCCTGCGTCAACCGGAAATGTTCGATGGGCGAGACGGGCGTGTGGCAGTGGAGCGTCAGCCAGCCCGACCGGTTGCGGTGCAAGTACTGTAAGACCGAGTACCCCAACGAGAAATACCCGGAGACCGGACGCTTGGACTGCCCGCGCATGGGCCAGAGCTTTACCTACTACCTCAACCCGGAACAGCAGGCCCATCCCGGCGAGGAGCTGGGAAAGTACGCCTACATCTGGGCCGGCCGGCCGATCCAGGTGAGTTTTTCAGGCGTGATCCGGGCCGAGAAACTGTCGTGGGCCCTGCACCTGCCGCTGCGCTTGGCCAAGCTGTACGCGCTGACCGGCGAGGTGCCTTACGCCGAGCGGACCGCCTGGATTCTCGAACGCCTGGCCGAAGTCTATCCCCAGTACCTGTATCACAGTTACGGCGGCTGTTACGCCGACATGGAGCCGGCTGAGGTGGCGCGGGAGATCGGCCGCCATCCGCGGGCCGGCCGTTTTCCGCCGGGCGTGATTTGCCATCCGGCCGCGAAGATGCGCGTGCGGTTCAAGGACGGTTGGGGCGCGTTGGACGCCGGCTTCTGGGGCGCAGGACGCTTCACCACCGGCGCCGGCGGCGAAGGCGACTCGCTGCTGTCGATCACCGTGGCCTACGACCTGACCCGCGACGCCAAGTACCCCGACGGCCGGCCGGTCTACTCGGCTGACGTGGCCCGGCGGATCACGGACGACCTGATCCTGGCCGGCTGCGCCGACATGGAGAACTACGACGAGATCAACAACAAGTGCGCTCCGGGACGGGCCCTGAGCGGCGCGGTGGGGATCCTGTTCCAGCAGCCGGAGCGGGTGCGGCGGGCGCTGGTGGGCATCGAGCTGCTGCTGGACGAGTGCTTCCACTTCGATGGATTCTGCAAGGAATCGCCCAGCTATTCCAGTATGCACTTGAGCAACATGGGCGAGATTCCCGACCTCTTGTCGGGCTACTCCGATCCGCCCGGCTACGATCCGCCTGCCGGCGAGCCACTGCAAGACTTCAATGTCTATCAGCACCTGTCGCGTTACCGCCTGGCCCTGCAAAGCATGGCCCAGATGCTGCGGCCCGACCGGCAGATGCCCGTGATCGGCGACACCCACGCGGGCAGCGGCCTGAGCGCCCAGTATGTCGAGATCCTGGCGGACCACTACGGCCCGCGTTATGCCAGGCTGCTGGAGACGGTGCTCGGCGGACCGCTGGAAGAAAAGGGCAGCGAATACGCGCTCTGGCACCGCGATCCGAACCTCGAATCACCGCCTGTGGCAAAAAAGGGGACAGGCACCGATCGTCCTGATCGGAGCCAGTCCCCTTTTCTCGACCTGGATTTGCGGACCGAGTACTTCCCCGGCTGGCAAGTGGGCGTGCTGCGGAGCGGCAACGACGCCAGCCAGACCGCCTTCTACTTCAACGGCTACTGCGCCCACGGGCACCGGCACGACGACACGCTGGGCGTCATCTACCATGCCTACAACCAAGAGCTGGCTTCGGACCGCGGCTACATCTGGGACGACCCGCGGAATGCGTGGACGAAGAGCACCCTCGCGCACAACTTGGTCACGGTCGATGGCAAGAGTCAAAACGCTAAGCAGCGGCGGTCGCGGCTGGAACTGTTTGGAACTTCGCCGGACGTCGAGGTGATCCAAGCCTCGGCCGACGCCTACGCCGAATGTTCCGAGTACCGCCGCACCTGTGCCCTGGTCCGCCTGCCACAGGGCGGCAACTATGTGGTCGACCTGTTCCGCGTCCGGGGCGGCCGGCTGCACCAGTACGGCTTGAACTGCAACGGCCGGTTCCTCGGACTGGATGGCCTGGAGGCGAAGCCGATCGACGACCAGATCCGCTGGCTGGCGAATCTCCGCGCGGTGCAGAAGCCGCCCGATGTCTGGAGCGCCACCTGGGACTGCGCGGGTACCCGATTCCGGTGCTGGATGCTCGGACCGCTGGATCGATTGCTGGTGGCCGACGCCCCCGGCTGGCGCAGTTACCGGGGCGATCAGTTGAACGCCCCGCCGATCACGCAGATCCTTGCCGAACGCAAGGCCGCACAGGAGTTGCGGAGCCTGTATGCGGCCGTGATGAGTCCGTTTCAGGGAGACGCTGCGCCGATCCGCACCGTGCGGCTGGTGCCTGCGGAGCCGGAACCCGATCACGCCGTGGCCGTCGCGATCGAGCGCGACGGCGCCACCGACTACGTGCTCTCCTGCCAGGACGATCGGCCGCACAGCTTTGGACCGATCCGCATGGCCGGCCGCTTCGGCATGGCCACGCTGGACGACTCCGGGCGCCTGTTGCGGGCGTACCTGCTGGAGGGCACCGAACTGAGCGCCGGCGGCCAGAGCCTGACTGTCCGCACGGCCCGGCTCACGCGGAAGATCATCGAGGTAAACGACCGCCAGATCGAACTCGACGAGCCCCTGCCGCCCGACGTCGCCCGGCCGGGGCGATATTTCCTGACCGGCGAAACGGGATTCGAGATCGAGCGGATCGAGGGCAACCGGCTCACGGTCCGCAGCTATCCCTTCGTGGGCGGCCCGGAGTTGATGCTCCCCACGGAGGCGTCTTGGAACGGACCGTAACCGTGAACATGTGGACGGCTGGCAGAGCCATGTCTCAACGGGCGCATCGGCCGTCCAATTATCCAAGGAGACATCTACGATGAACAAGACGCTGCTGGCCATCGGCGCGCACTACGACGATTGTGTGTTCGGCATTCCAGGAATCCTCCTGCAAGCGCTGCGCCGGCACGATCGCGTCGTGATCCTGAATTTGATCGGCGACTACAGCCGCTGGGCGCCTGCGGCGGAACGCGCTCGCCAACTGCGGGAGACGAGCATCCAATTGGCGCTGGACCGCGGCATCGAGATGCGGTTCCTGGGATACGCCTCGATGCAGTTCGGTGTGAACGCGGAAACCACGCGCGCCGTGGCCGAGGTCGTGGCCGACGTCAAGCCGGACATTGGGCTGATGCTCTGGGACCACGATCGTCATCCCGACCACGAGGCGGCGGCGGCCCTGAGCAAGCTGGCCCTGCGGCAACCGGGCATGATTCTCGGCCGCGACGGCGTGAAAGCGCCCCGCCAGGTCTACGCCTACGACAACGGCCCCGGCCACACGATCGGCTTCGAGCCCAACACGTTCGTCGACATCACCGGCGAATGGCCGGCAGCCATGGAATGGCTCGGACAATTGATGGCCTTCGTGCGCAATCGTCCCTACGACCCCCAGTCGCCCGACCCGGCGGTGAACGTCAAGGAGGCCCTCGCACGCTATCGCGGCCTGACCTGCGGAGTGAAATACGCCGAGGCCGTCTGGGCCACCGGCGCCTATCCGCGCGAGATTGGATAGCAGACTCAGCGTGAGTAACTTAGCCGGAGGAAGAAGCCGTCCAAGATCAAATCGTACGATGCCCGTTCGCGGGGCGCTCGGCAGCGACGGCGACGCGGAGCGATCCTGCCCGTTCACGAATCACGGGACCGTGGGGTGCCGGTTCGCGGTCGTCTCGGAGTCTGCCGTCGGAAGGCCGGTAATCTCAAAGAACTGATCGAGCTTGGTCACGCGGAAGATCTCCTCGATGACGGGATTGAAGCCACACAGGACGAATCTTCCGTTGGCAGCCGCAATCTTCTTCTTGGACACGATCAACCTGTCGAGAAAAGTGCTGCCGATGTACTGCACCAGAGACAGGTTGACGACGACGCGCGTTTCGGTCCGTTCACGGATGAGAAAGGCGACCACCCGTGCGATGTCGGAGTATTCCAAGTCCAGTGACGGCAGCACGTTGATGATAACCGTATTGCCGAATTCCTGAATCCGGAACCAAGATGAGTGTCCACACTCCGCGCATGGCGTATCGCCGTTGTCCCGGCCCGGCAAGATACCGATGGGGTTGCCACACACAGGGCACCGGCCGGAGTCAAATGCTGTCGTTGAAGCGTTCATCCCGAGGGTCGCCTTCGCCTTTTGTACGCGGTTGTCACGCGAGCCGCCACGAGCGTCTATGCCGGTTGGCAGCGAGTTGTCGCAGGAGGTATCCGAGCCCCAACGCCAACCAGGCGGCGGCGCTGATGGCGGCGCCGGCATGGAAGAGGAATGGGCGATAGGCAAAAATGACTCGGTGCTCGCCGGCCGGCAGCGCGACGCCCCGCATGATGCGGTTGGTGCGGAGGATCGGAGCCTGCACGCTCCGGCCGTCGGGGGATATGACTTCCGCGGTCCAACCTGGATAGAACAAGTCGCTGACGACCAGCAGACCTGCTTGCCTTAATTCAACGTCGATCTCCACCCGTTGCGGGTCGTCGAGGACAATTTGGCAGGACTCCTCGTCCAGACTGCCGGCGGGAGGCGGGACTGCGGACAGCACCGGCTTGACGTCCGACTCGACCACCGCCGTCTGGCGGAAGTCAAGGGGTTTGTCGCCGGGGAAGAAGACTTGACGCGTCCGCCGCGCCACTTGATCCGGGCCGGCGCGGCGCAACGGGGGCACCGTCACGGCCTCATGCACGATCCAGGCACGCGGAAACGACTGCGGATTACGCCACAGCGCGACATTCGGTACGTGCGACTGGCTGGCGCTGGGAGGCAGGAGCCTGGCCGCAGGATATTCAAAGTCTGCGGGAAGGACCAAGTACCTGACTCCGAGGACGTTCATGACCGCCGGCTCCGGCTCGGCCACACCATCGGGACGCCGCAGTCCGTAGCGGCGTGCGGCCCCCAGGACCGCCAGATAGTCGTACGAAGCCGTGCCGCCGTACGCCTCGACCATCGCCAAGCCGTTTTCCAGGTGGTACTTCGGGTACAGCGTCTGCCGGTCCCAGCGGAAGCCCTCGCGATGACGCTCTGCCGACGAACGCAGAGACCAGGCTTTGGGACGCCAATCCCGCGACGAGCCGCGGAACACTCGAATCGGCTGCCCGCCGCCGTCGCGCGACTCGCGGTCCGCGATCTGGGCGGCCACCACGGAGGTTTCCGACCAATCACTCTGAGGCGCGGTGAGGATCATCCAGCCGTTGGACATGCCGATGTCAGCTGCCGTCAGCAGCAACAAGGTGGGCGCCAGCCAGGGCAGCGACTCGCGAGTCGATCCGCCCAGCAGCCACAACACGAGCGCCCCCAGCAGGACCGTGTGCAGAAACGCGGCCCGCAAGCCGGTCAGCGCCCCGTCCGCGTCGAACGGGCCAAACAAGGTGTCGGGCCGCACGTGGCGAGTCCAGTCGCTCCAGACGGGCGCCACGGCAAAGGTGGCCAGATAGGCCACGCAACTCAGGACCACGAACCCCGGCAAGCCGCGCCGCAGACGCACGGGCTCGGCTTCGCCCAGCCGGTCCAGGCCGAAGGCAGCCAGTTGGCTGAGTCCCAACGCCGCGATCACCAGCAGCTTGGCCGGATACCGGAAGTAGGCGTAGCCCGGAAGCAGCACCACCAGCCACCAGTACAAGCCGCCCACGGGCCAGCCGACCGCCACGTCCTCGACTGCTGCCCCCAGCACTCCGCAGCGAAACTCGTACAGCAGCCAGCCCAGTCCATAGCCGCCGAAACTGGCCAGCGTGGCCAACAGGCTGGCCCACGAGAGCCAACGCACGGGTGCCCGTCCGCCGCGGAGCCGCCACGCGGCGAGGCCCAACAGCAGCGGCACGAGCCCCATGTACAAGGACGGCGTCCAGACGCGGCCTGCGGCGGGAATGCCGCTGGCCCAACGCCGGTGGACGGGGAACATCTGCCCGGAAAAATTGGGCCACGCCAACTCCGCCAGCCGCCACGGCCCGATGCTGAACTCGTAGATGTGCTGGTGATGCATGCCCCGATCCGGGACGCCGAACAGCCCATCCGCGATCGAACTGCGCTCGCCCTCGACTCGCTCGCGCGCCAGATAGCCGGGGATTTCGTACAAGGATCGCGGACTGCGGTACGCGGCCCGCTCCGACTGGCGCGACCATTCGGAACTGGGCAGCACCTGAATTGCGGCCAGGGCGGCGGCCGCGGCGGCCGTGACACTCAGGAGCGTGAGGCGGCGATGAGCCGGGCGCGAGCCAGACGCTGTGGCCGGCGCTGTTGTCGGCGCCGTGGCCGGTCTCCTGACCGAGCCACCTAGCCGACCGAAGTCCCCCCGGTTTGCTGGAGACCTTCGGTCGGACGTTTCGGCGGGGTCAGAGACCCGCGCCGAACGCGAGACCCGCGCCGAACGGTCGTCGCGCCACAGGAGCCAGGCGTACGCGGCCGCCAGCAGTCCCGCGTGGTAGGCCATTTGCGGGTCGCCCCCCAGGACCATCATGGCCAGGACGACCGCCAGCCGTGACGCCGCACGCCAACTCCGCTCGACCAGCATCCGATCCGCCGCCGCCAGCGCCAGCGGCAACCAGGCGGCCCCGACCAGGTACACGGTATTACAGTACTGAAACAGCACGTTGCCCCCGAAGGCATAAGCCACGGCCGCCAGCCCCGCGGCGCTGGGCGATGCCCCCCAACGCCTGGCCAGCAGCCAAGACGCGCCGGCGGCCAGCAACACGTGCAGCATCGTGTAGAGCTTGAAAGTCCAGGCGTAGGCCAAGGGCAGCGCAAACAGGAGTTTTCCGGGATAAAACACGCTCGAGGTCCCGTCGGCCAGCAGCGGCATGCCGCAGTTCTCCTGCGGATTCCACAACGGGATTCGCCCGCAGTCCCATTGCCGATCGACCCAAGCGAACAGCGGATAATAGAAATGCGCGGCATCGCGGAACGCGAACCCCCCGCTGCTGAACAGCGCCGAACCAAAGCACCACAGAAACGGCCCCAGAATCGCAACGGCCAAGATGACGAGCGTTCGCCAGTTGGTACGCGCCCGCAGCGGTGCGGGGGCGGACGTCGGACAGTCAGTCTTGGCCGCGCCGCGTCGATTCATTCGTTGGGCTTTCCATGGGCGTAACGCGGGCTCGCGCCCGGAAACCGAAACAGGAAATCATCGGCACCGCCACCCTGATGCCGCGTAAACACGAAGCCGGCGGGAGGAACCCGCATCCGCCTACGTCGGGTACACCCACGGCGCGCGGTACTCGCGGCGCAGGAGTTTGTTCGCCTCGTCGTCGCCGATGATGATCTCCTTCTCGCCGTCCCACTGCACGCTGCGGCCCAGTTTCAGCGACAACATGCCCAACAGGCTGACGTTCGTCGAACGCTGGACTTCCTCGATGTCGCACACCGGACGCCGGCCGGTCTGGATGGCCTGCAGGAAGTCGGCCCACAGTTCCTTGATGTTCTGCTCGTCTGGTTGGTGCAGTTGCGGCGCAAAATGCACCGGATCTTTGCGCCGGTCCACCGGGTAGAAGACCGCGCCGTCCCGCCAGCCCATGTGGAACGTGCCTTCCGTGCCGTAGAAGTAGCAGCCTACCGTTTCGCCTTTCTCCGCGTTGTTGCCGGCGAACTGGCGATGTTCCCACGACAGGGTGAAGCCGTCGAACTCGAACGCGGCGACCTGGTGGTCCGGCGCGTCGCTGGTCTGCTCCTCCTTGGTCAGGATCGGCGGGCCCTTGATCGGCCGGCCGCCGGTGGAAAAGACCTTTCGAGGCCACTTCGCGCCGGTGATCCAAAGGATCTGGTCCATCCAGTGGATGCCCCAATCGCCCAGTGTCCCGTTGGCATAGTCCAGGTACTGCCGGAAGCCGCGCGGATGGATTCCGCCGGCCCAGGGATTGTCGGGATCACCGTTGAACGGCCGCAGCGGCGCCGGGCCACACCACATGTCCCAATCCAGTTCCCGTGGCGGCTCGGTGTTTTTCCGCGGCTTCTCCGGGCCGCCGCCGTAGTGGACGAACGAACGGATCATCCCGATCTTGCCCAGCTTTCCGGCGAGGATGAACTCGCGCCCGGCCACGTTGTGCGGCGACACGCGGCGGTGCGTCCCCACCTGGACGACGCGGCCGGCGGCCCGCGCGGCGTTGACCATCGCCCGGCCTTCGCCGATCGTGTGGCAGATCGGCTTTTCGACGTAGACATGGGCTCCGGCCTGCACGGCGGCAATCGTCTGCAACGGGTGCCAGTGATCGGGCGTGCCCACGATGGCGATTTCGGGTTTCTCCTTGTCGAGCAGTTCGCGGTAGTCGCCGTACTTCTTCGGCGTCGCGCCCGTGAGTTTCTGGACCTCGGTCGCCGCGTTGTTCAGCATCCGCTGGTCGACGTCGCACAGCGCGACGACCTGCGATTGGCTGGCGGCAATGGCTTCGCGGAGGATGTTCATGCCCCACCAGCCCGATCCGATCAAGGCCGTGCGGTACTGTTTGCCCGATTTCGGCTGCTCGGCTGCGCCGAGAATCGCCGGGGCAGCCAAGGTCAGCCCGGCGGCGGCCGTGGAGCGAAGGAACGAACGTCGGGTTAGAGTCATGGGATTCTCCTGCGGAAAGGAAGGCCGTTATTCGTAATGCTCTCGGTCGGCATGGGTGCCTCCCACCGCGTGCCACCGGTGCGGCGGTCCTGCTGCGTGAAATCATAAGGCGAGCACGGCCCTTTTCCAACCCGTCGGCGACAAGGCGGCGGCTCGTGCGGCAAAGTCGCCCGCGGCGGAACGGGCAGTTGGTCGTAACGGCAAATCTCTCGGTACCGGCGGTGAAGGTTCAACGCAACGCTTCGGTCTTGCACCATGTATCGGCCGTGCGGGCGGGAAACAACAGGTCAACGCCCGTTACAGTCAATCGCAGCCTCCGAGACGGAATTTCCAAGCTAGGATTGTCGGCCGCAATTGCGGACTCGTCGATAAACTCAAAGGGCTGTCCGCCGGGCAAGGACAGCGAGGAGGTCAAGTCATGGGGCGTTCTATCTTCCTGACGATGCGAACGGTGGCTTCGCCGTTTACGTGCAGTCTGCTCTTGTTGTTCGTACTGGCTCTGCCGAGTCCCGCGGAGGCGAAGAGGCACACCGCGGTCAGGAACGGCCGGCCGGTCGTCGTGCATACCAGTCCGGCGCCGGTCGTTTTCCACCGCACCTTTCCGCCGTATGGCGTGGGCAAGCACGTGTATTCGGGACGAAGGCCGTAACGCCGCGCCGGGCTCGCCGCCAGCGCTCGAAAGACCGTACCGAGGCGTCCGTCGGTTTGCGAGCCTCGGAACGGCGGCCGTGTGCGGCCAGGCTAGTTCGCCCGGAGCGTCAAGTCCACGATCGCGAATCCCTGCTGGCCGACTTGGGCGGTGAAGGAGAGGACGCCGTCCTTGGTCCAGCGGCGGCGGTCGTGTTTCGAGGCGTCCTTGCCGACGATCTCCGGGCCGGCCAGGGGATAGCTCCGCCAGCGCTGCCAGTGGTCCGCGGCACGGGCCTCCAGACAGATGAACCCGCCCGGGGCGTCCTTCGGCTGGTAGTAGAAATACAGCGTGTCGTCGGCGGCGAAGACGATGTTGCCGCGGGCGGGGTGGCCACTGCCGGCGCCGGCTGCAATCGGCTCGCCGCCGCGCCACGTGCCGTCGTCGGCACGCCAGTAGTGGACGAATCGCAGGTCGTCCAGGAACTCGGCCGGCGGGTTGTGCTGCAGGACTTCGGGCCGGCGCGGGGCGGGCAGTTTGTAGGTGACCACGTGCGGCCGATTCTTGGAATCCAGCGCCATGCAGCCCGCGTTCATCATCCACGAGTAGACGGGAATCTCACGCACGACGATGCCCGCGTCGGCCAACTCGATCGGATCGTCCTGGGCCACGTCCGCGATCCGCTGGCCGGCGTTGTTGCACCACGTCTGTCCGCCATCGTCGCTGTAGGCATAGTGCAGGTCGTGGTTGCTGGCCCAACTGGCGGCGATTTCGCGGTAGACCCAGGTGGCGTGCAGGCGGTTGTCGGCGTCGAACAGCAGATCGTGGAAGTAGGCGTTGCGCGTGGTGCGGTTGTTCCAGGCTGCGTAGGTGCCGCGCGAGCTGAACACGCGTCCGACCGTCTTCCACGTACCGCTCGATGCCTCGTAGCGATGCACGTAGTTTTCGCCGTTGCCGGAGCCGCCCTGGCGGTAGAAGAGAAACAACTCGCCGTGGGCGTCGTTCAGAAACCGCGGGTACGTGGCGTGGGAGGCGAACGACTTGTCCGGCGAGATCCGCTGCGGCGGTTCGATGTCGGCGGCCATCATCTGCACCGGCGGGTCGGTCAAGAAGCCCGCCCGGCTTCGCGTGTAGCGCAGCGGGTTGTTATGGTGGTCCCAGGACAAGTGCAGCCGCCCGTCGGCCTGCGAAACGCCCAGGCACGTATTGCGGTGGGCGTCGTCGCTGGAGAGTTTGAACTCGGGCAGGCGGAGCGTCTGGACGCCGTTGTCGCGCAGATCTCGCCGAGCCAGCACGAACACCCGGTCGGCGTCCCAAAAGACCGTGTATTGAAATGGGCCGACCGTGGCGATCTTGTCCTGGTCCCAGGAAGCCCAGTTCCAACGCCAGACTTCGGGATCGACGACGATCGTTTTGTCCAGTCGCCACGGTCCCGTCGGCGGACTGTCTTGGGCCAGGCAGAAGCCCGACGCCAGAAAAAACATGACGGTTGCCATCGTCCGAATCATCGCGTTGCTCCCTTCTCAAGGTTGTTTGTCAGCGTCTTCTTTGTACTCTTCCAGCCACGGCAAGTCCACGCGGGCCAGCGTGATCCGACGATAACGGTCGCATTCGAACAAGACGCCGGTCGTGCCGTCCGGCAGTCTGGCCAGACACGAATAGGCCGCCGACCCGCCGTACAACGTCCGGGAAATCGCCCACGTCTTGCCCTCGTCGTAGCTTAGCCGCAGCGTGAGTTGCTTGCGGGCCGTGCTGCTGGCCGGGTTCGAGAACAGGATGCGGCTGCGGGCCGACGGCGACGGAGGATCGGGCCACGAATAGCGCAGGATGCTGGCCTGGCAGACGGGTTCCACCAGTTGCTCGTCCAGCGTCACCGCCCCCCACGACTCGCCGCCGTCGTTGCTGATCGCCACCGCGCGGCGGTGTTGCCCGTGATAGGAGCGCATGTTGTCCAGGATGGCCCCGTCCGACAACTCGACGATCGTCGACTCGTTGGTCCGTTCGTCGAGCACTCCGCCCAGCTTCCACGTCTGGCCGTGGTCGTCCGAAAAGATGACGTGGGATCGGTACGCGTGCTTCTGCGAATCGCTGTGATCCGAGTGGTTGCAGGGAATCACCAGGCGGCCGGCGTGCTCGCCGCGGGTCAATTGAATCCCCTTGTCCGGCCCCGTGGCGTACCAACGCCAGTGGTCGCGGCGCAGATGGGGCATTTCGACAGGTTCTGCCCAGCTGGCGCCGTCGTCGTCGCTGTAAGTCATGAACACGCGGCGGGGATGAGTGGTGGTGCCTGCCATGATTTGCCCTTCGGATTCGCTGCCCAGGTTCCACGTCAGGGCGAGCCAGATGCGGCCGGTCCGTTGATCGACTACCGGGCACGGGTTCCCGCAGGTGTTTTGCCCGTCGTTCCAGACGACCTGCAGCTCGGACCACGTTTTTCCCAGGTCCGTCGAGCGTTTCAGCACCAGATCGATGTCGCCCGCGTCGCCGCCGCCGAGCTTGCGGCCTTCGCAGAACGCCAGCAGCGTATCACGGCGCGTGACGATAAGCGACGGAATCCGGAACGTGTGGTATTCCGGGTCGTCCGAGGCGAAGACGTCGCGAGGCTCGCAGGCCAACCCCTCCGCCCAGCCGGCCAACAAGTTCGAAGCGACCAGGTTGCCTTCGGCCGAGAACTCATGGACTCGCATGCGGCTTCGCCAGGGCCGAAATCCAAAATCGCCCACAGGTCCGGAGCCGATCTGCCGTTCGTAAACCACTTGTCCATCGATGCGGAACGTGATCCGCTCGCCACTCCGCACGACCTCCAAGCGAAACGGCTTCCCCGCGGGCACCTTGCCCGACAGCTCGGGCAAATGCGTGGCCTTGCCGCCGAACAGAGGCCCTTCGACGAAAGGCTGGCCGCCTCCGCCTTCGAACCCGAAGTGATTGGCGCCGTCGAACGTGAAGGACGCGGCGCTGTTCTTCAGGTCGAAGATCGTCAACGTGGCGGCGATCCTGAAATCCCCGGCGCCCAGGGCCTGAGCGGCATACAGGATCGGCCCCGTGCCGGCGCACTCGAGAAAACCGGCCTCGCGCGTCCACGGGCCGCCTTCCTCCTTGACCAACTTCGGCTGGCCCGATTCAACAAAGACCGCCTCGCCGGCCCAGGCCGCACTGGCCAGCAGGACTGGAACAGACCACGCATACGACCAGGTTCTGGCCATCGTTCTTTCTCCTGTCGCGTGTCACCCGCTCAACTGCGGGAAGTCTTGCTGTCGAACTGAACCACACGTATACATGGTGAACCGTTGCCGCATGAAACGCAACCCGGGCTCCAAGGACTGCGATCGGAACGTACAACTCAGACGGCCGGCCGTGAACATTTCGGGGCTCCCTGGATATTGTCACGCTCGGCCAAGTGTTACAATCCATCGAAATGCGTAGTGTTCCGGTGACGACGGCGGAACGAAAATCTGTTGGACGCGAACCGAGAGTCCGTGGGTCCAGTACTCGACATCCGAGGAGAACGAAAGCGATGGCGGTGAGTTTGGGGCGAGAGCCAGCGATCGCGAGGACGCGCCTTTGCCAGTACGTACCGGAGGTACTCCGAGAGTTGGCGGATCCCCAACGCGACTTGCCGCGCATCGCCAAGGATCGCCGCCTCGGGGCGCAGATTGAGTCGGCAGTCCGTGACGTTCCGACCAGGCACGATCTGTATCGCGCCGATGCACGCGAGATGGGCTTCCTTGCAGCCGAGTCCGTGCACTTGATTGTGACTTCGCCGCCGTACTGGACGCTGAAAGAATACCGCCATTCGCCGGCTCAGTTGGGCGAGATTGACGACCTTGAGCTTTTTCTCGACGAACTTGATCGCGTCTGGACACATTGTCTGCGAATTCTTGTTCCGGGCGGACGATTGATCTGCGTGGTCGGAGACGTTTGTCTTTCGCGGCGGAAGAATCAGGGGCGTCATACCGTCGTGCCGCTGCATGCTTCGATCCAAGAGCGGTGCCGCCGTCTGGGATACGACAACCTGGCGCCGATTATCTGGTCGAAAATTGCCAACGCAGCCTACGAGGTTCAGAACGGATCGAGTTTCTTGGGAAAGCCGTACGAGCCAAACGCCGTCATCAAAAACGACATTGAGTACATCTTGATGCAGCGCAAGCCGGGAGGCTATCGGCAACCGTCTCTGGAGAAGCGCATCCTCAGCCTGATTCCCGAGGACCGCCACCGGGAGTGGTTTCAACAGATTTGGTCGGGGCTTCCGGGCGCATCCACGCGGAAACATCCCGCGCCTTATCCAGTCGATCTGGCCGAGCGGCTGATTCGCATGTTCAGCTTCGTGGACGACACCGTCCTGGATCCGTTCATGGGAACGGCCTCCACACAAGTCGCCGCCGCACGCTGCGGGCGAAATAGCATCGGCATCGAGGTGGATGCGGTGTACTTTGATCTGGCGGTCGAGCGGATGCGGCAGGAGGCTGTCAATGTCTTTGGTACGACGCGAATCGAAGTCCATGCGGGCTAGATGGGCCCGTCGGATGAAGGAGTCGGTGCATGATTACCGTGCAGGACGCGATCGTCCAGCTGTACCAGGCTGTGGTCATCGAGAGCAGAACGCAATCGCCTGCCCGGCTCAGGATTCTCGCGGACTACTGCATCCAGCAACTTGCTGCCCGAGGAATGCCGGGCGCGCTCGCCGAACAGAACGTACCCGGAGGCGGGCGTCAGAAGAATTGGGACGTGGCTTGGTCCTACGACGGGAAGTACCGCTTGGCAATCTCGCTCAAGTCGATGCTCAGAAACCTGCCCGGGACGGTGCCCAATCGCATCGACGACTTGATGGGCGAAGTGGCCAATGCCCAGCTTTATTCTCCGGAGATTGTCACGGGCTACATCATCCTTGTGGATGTAAGTCAAGACGAGTACTCCGCGAAACACGGATCCACCTGGACCCAATTGTTGCGAAGTCGTCTCGATAGGCTGTCAGGCCGGAAACCGCCAAATTGGACTGTCGGTACGATCGAAGCTTACGTCGTGGCGCAGGTTGATTTCTCCAGTTCTGCCAAGCTGCTAACGCCAACTCGTGAGTTTGAAGCATTCTTCGACGCTTTGGCGGAACAAGTGAAAGAACGTAACCCGAATGCGATCGTCCCGGTCGGGTAACCATCATTCTCGCGCGGCCCAAAACTGGCTGAAGACTGTTCCTCGTCCGGGAACACAACGGGGGCGCAGGAGATGTTTTGCCCGTCGTTCCAGACGACCTGCAGCTCGGATCGCAAGTTCCCACGTAGGATGGTTTGGCAAACCGTCCGGGACGGAATGGATTTTTGGTGGAAAAAGGAGGAACACAAATGATGCGTCCTGGAAAATCTGTCGTCATCGCCCGGTCGCTCGCTGTCCTGCTGGCGGGCGTGTTTTTCGGCAGCAGTGTCTGCTACGGTTGGGGCAGTGGACACGGGAAGATCACACAGGCCGCGCTGGACTCACTCCCGGAGTGGCAGCTCGCCCGGTGGCGCCAGAGCAAAGCCGGGTTCCAGAAATACTGCGTGTATGTGGACATGGGTCCGGACAACGCCGAGGCGAAGCCCTACCTGGTCGTGGTCAACAAACGGCTCTTTCACTACTTCCCGCGAGACAACCGGGAAGACTATCAGGTGTTCATGGAAGGCGCGGAACGGTACGTGCGGCTGATCGTGGACAAGCTGCGGGAGGGCGAGGATGCGGAGGCGGCCAAGTTCGCGGGAGCGTTCGCCCACGTGCTGGAGGACCTGAGCCAGCCGCAATGTCACGCCCTGGAAGGCATCAACGGAATGCCCTGGACCGTGCTCGACGAACTCTTCACGCCGCAAGACCAGACCTGGAACCGGGCGCCCCAGTCGATCATCAGCCTGGACAGCGATCCGCGCTTCGTGGTCCGGCTCGACGGCTACCGCCCGCAATTGCTGGGGATGCATCCGAAGGAAGTCGCATTCCGCCTGTACGCGCGTTGCTGCCGCCTGCGGCAGATGGCCCGCAAAGCCCTGCCCGCCATGCTGACGCGCGTCTACGCCGACGACGTGGGCGGCGCGGTCGAGGCGATGACTCCTCCGGCCATTGAAGACGCCAAGTTGGTGGCCGACATGTTCTCGACGTGCTTTGCGTTGGCCGCCGGACGCTTTGAGCCGGCCGACGTGAAGGCCCTGGAAACGATGGACCTCACCGACTTGGTCCCCATGGCGGCCCCGGCGCTGATCAACTTCCCCTATCGTTTCAGCCCGTTGGCCTACAGCCGCAGTGTCAACATGAAGCGCGAGCCGGTCCCCCTGCAGCTCTGGCTTCAGGACGCCGACGGACAAAAGCGGGAGGTCGTGCTACCGAAGGGCATCGGCACCGGCTGCTGCCGCTTCAGCTACGAGATTCCGGCGGGCGTGTTCCAGGAGTTCCGCTGCACGGCCGGATTGCACTCGCAGTTGGGGCTGCACCCGTCCGGCGCCAAGTTGCGTCTGACCGTCCGGTTCGGTGGCAAGAACGCATTCGAAAGCGGCGTGCTGGAGGCCGGCTCCCTGGCCCAGAAGATCGCCATCCCGGTCGCCGCGGGCGGCACGTTGGAGTTCGTCTCGGAAGGCCACCCTGGCCAGACCGGCAACGAAGCCAACCACGCCGTCTGGGCCGAGCCGGTCCTGACCTGGCTGGAAAACGTCGAATCCCCGGCAGTCCCGCCCGTGAAGCCGCCGCCAGCGAAAACACCGTGACGCCGAGGAGCCGGCTGAGAGACTCGCGGATCTCATCGGGGTTTAG
>CAYUFW010000008.1:0-787 GCA_964443915.1 uncultured Pirellulaceae bacterium | reverse complement strand
CCACATCTTCGGCTAGGCTTTGGCGGCGGCGAGCCGGGCGTCGCGGATGACGCGGTAGACCGACGTGTGGCCGCCTTTCGGGTACTTTTTCTTTGGATGCGGGGGCGGAGGCTTCTTGTTCTTCGTCTTTCGCCACAACTCGGACCACTGACCATGCAACAACGACTGCAAGCGTCGCACGACTTGGGACGCGGTCCATGTCGTCGAGAGTAGAGCTACCGTGGCTTTGTCATCGAGCATCTCCGTCCAGGCCGTCAGCTGCCGATGGACATCCTCGAACAACATCTCACTGGAAATCTCCTTCGGGGACATCTCCTGGCCTTCCGCGATGTAAGCCTTCATTACTTGGATCACGTTGTACAAGAGAAAACAAAACGACGCTTGGAACACCGTGGCACGAGGCGAACTGCCGATCAGCGACTTCAGATGAAAGACTTCGGTGACCTGCTGAAACATGCGTTCAATGCCCCAACGTTCCAAGTAGACCTGCAAGAGATCGCCCGCCGGATACGCCTCGGCGTCCAAGAGGTCCGTCAGAAGGATGATCTCTTCTTCTCCGGCCCCTCGTTTCAGCCGGATGCGTCGTACATAACGCCGACGCGGGTCGTCCGGTTGACGGGCCGCAGGCAGAGTTGCCGGTGGAATTCACGGGCTTCGGGTCCCAGGGCATCCCAGGTCTGTTCGATGTGGGAGGCGCGGGTGCGGTGCCGATACTTGAGGGCTTCCAGGTGATGACGTTTGGCAGCCTGCCAGCGACGCAGCAACTGCGGGCATTCCAGCTGCCCAC
>CAYUFW010000007.1:60114-68251 GCA_964443915.1 uncultured Pirellulaceae bacterium | reverse complement strand
ATCATGCTATAGACCGCCGTGATGCCGCACGCCACCACGACGGTCTGCACCGGATCGGTGCCCAGCATGGCGCCGGCGATCTTGATCACCGCCAGCGTGGCCGAGGCCATCACCACGATGTTGAACAGCACGCCCAGGTACAGGGCGCGGAAGCCCCGCAGAAACGCGGCCGGCCGGCCGCTGTAGCGGAGTTCGTAGAATTCGACGTCCGTCATCGCGCCCGTGCGCCGCCACAGCTTGGCGTAAGTAAACACCGTCGTCATGCCGGTCAGCAAGAACGACCACCAGATCCAGTTTCCGGCCACGCCGTTCTGCCGGACCAGATCGGTGACCAGATTCGGCGTTCCGGCCGAAAACGTCGTGGCCACCATCGAGGCACCCAGCAGCCACCAGGGCATGCCTCGGCCGGCCAAAAAGAACTCCGAGGCACTGCTGCCCGCCCGTTTGGTGACCGCCAGCCCGACGATCAGGCTCACCATCAAGAACGCCACCACAATCGACCAGTCGCCCCAGTTCAGTGTCATCGGCTCCCTTCCTCGTTTGCGTCTTTGATTCAGGGCGACATTGTACGCTGCCGGGCGGATGCTGGATACGAGCCGCAACGCTGCCAATCGGTAAAAACGACAAGGGGACATTCTGCTCTTCTCTGGCCGGCCGCCACCGAGAAAAAGAAGAATGTCCCCTTGGTTGTTCCGCAGGCAGAAGTCGTACGCCTGCCACGGCCAACAAAGTAGGCCGTGCCACGGTTTCTTCTCAGATGTCGTAGTACAAGCAGAACTCGTACGGGTGCGGACGCAGTCGCACGGCGTCCACCTCGTTCACCCGCTTGTACTTGATCCAGGTCTTGATCACGTCCTCGGTGAAGACGTCACCGCGGAGCAGGAACTCGTGGTCCGCTTCCAGGGCGTCCAGGGCGGCATCCAGTGCACCAGGCGTCTTCGGGACGGCCGCAGCCTCCTCCGGCGGCAGATCGTAGATGTCCTTGTCCAGCGGATCGCCGGGATTGATCTTGTTCTGGATCCCGTCGATCGCCGCCATGATGACCGCCGAGAACGCCAGGTACGGATTGCAGCTGGGATCCGGACACCGGTACTCGATCCGCTTGGCCTTGGGACTCGGACTGTACATCGGAATCCGGCAAGCCGCCGAACGGTTCCGTTGCGAGTAGGCCAGGTTCACCGGCGCTTCGTAGCCCGGCACCAACCGCTTGTAGCTGTTGGTCGTCGGATTGGTCAGGCCGCACAGCGCCGGGGCGTGCTTCAAGACGCCGCCGATCGCGTACAGCGCCATCTCGCTCAGACCCGCGTACCCGCTGCCCGCGAACAGCGGCTCGCCGTCCTTCCAGAACGAGAAGTGCGTGTGCATGCCGCTGCCGTTGTCGCCGAACATGGGCTTGGGCATGAACGTCACCGTCTTGCCGTACTTCTTGGCCACGTTCTTGATGATGTACTTGAAGATCAACAGCGAATCGGCCATGCGCACCAGTTCCTGGAAACGCAAGTCGATTTCCGACTGGCCGGCGGTGGCCACCTCGTGGTGCTGGGCTTCCACGTCCAGGCCGCACTCGATCATCGTCTGCATCATCTCGTTGCGGATGTCCATCAACTGGTCCGCGGGAGGCACGGGGAAGTAGCCTTCTTTGTGCCGCAGCTTGTATCCCAGATTCGGCTTCTCGTCCCGGCCGCGGTTCCATTCGCCTTCGATGCTGTCCAGGTAGTAGAAACCGTGCTGGGCCCTCTGATCGAAACGCACGTCGTCGAAGATGAAGAACTCCGCCTCCGGCCCGATGTATGCGGTGTCGGCGATGCCCGTACTCTTCAGATAGTTGATCGACTTGCGCGCCACGTTGCGTGGGTCGCGGCTGTAATCTTCGCGGGTGACCGGATCCTGAATGTTGCAGATCAGGACCAGCGTGGTCAGTTGGGTGAAGGGATCGATGAACGCAGTGTCCGGCTGCGGGACGACGAGCATGTCGCTCTCGTTGATCGCCTGCCAGCCGCGGATGCTGGAGCCGTCAAACCCCAAGCCTTCCTCGAAAATGTCCTCGTCCAGCTTCGTCACCGGGATCGTGAAATGCTGCCACAGACCGGGGAAATCCATGAACCGCAGGTCCACCGCCTTGACGTCCTTTTCCCGACACAATGCCAGAACTTCTTTGGGTGTCACGTACCGTCTCTCCTTTTGCACTAGAGCCAAAAAAACCAGAAGGAATTGCGTCTCCGCCAGATGACAGACGAAAGCGTCGTCCGGCCTTGCCTGGGGCTCGCTCCGGTTCTCGCAACACTGCTGCCCGCGAGCCCGGAGGTTGGCCCACCCAGTAGCAACGACAGTGCCGGCGTCACGGCCCGCTTTCGCCTTTGCTCGCTAACCCTCGTATCTGTAAGCGGTTAAGGAATTGTCGCAATTTGCAGACTCCGTTCGCGAAACAGATTGGTCTGCCCGTTTTGTTGGCAGAACGGATGATTTCGCAGGCACAACCGCTGGCTCGCGCGGAGGATTCCATCATGCCTGCCGTGCGGCTGGCGTCGCTTGACCGATCCAGCGGGACGGGGAAACCTACGGATATCTGGTCTGACAGTTCTTCTCTTCCCGAAAAGGAGGTGATCTCATGTTGCCCTCTCGCGATCGTCGTCGTTTTCTGAAGGGTGCGGCTGCCGCCGGCGCGGCGGTCGGTTTGTCCGATCTGTCGTTCTTGGCCGGCCTGCCGCCGGTGTCGGCCGACGCCAAGGCGACCGGAGCCGAGGCGGCAGCTGAAGTGCTGGCCACGGTCAGCCGCGATCGACAGGCGGCTGTGCGCCGGACGCTGGCCTATTTCGCCAACAGGGGAGCGCCCGAACCGCTGCTGAACGCGGCGCGGCAGCAGATGGTGCTCAAAGGCGACGACGCCCACGACTATAAGTTTGGCGCCGCCGTCCTGGAGGACTTTGCGGCCGTCAGTCCTGCGTGGCGAGGCCGATTCCTGGCGGCCTGCATGATGCTGCTCAACGGCTCCGGCGGATCGGACAGCCCCCTGGTGGCCCGCACGCGGGCGGCGCTGGGATGAGGGATGAAGGAAGAGGGATGAAGGATGAAGGATGAGAGACGAGGGAGACGCCAGAACGTGTCGCCGCCGGAAACGGGCGTCTCAGAGTGCCGTTGCCGTCGCTTGAGAATCGTTGACAGCTCTCGCGAGCTGCAACTCGTATCCCAAAACCCGCGACTCGCAACTCGTGTCCCGCGACCCGCGACCCGCATCCCGAAAAACGCCGCCGCCCCCTTTGGTTGTGGGCGTACCGCGTTAGAATGTCATAAGGTTCCGCCCCGGCTCGCAACGCGTTTGTCGAGCGGTGGCACACTCTGGCGCCTGATGACGGAGCAGGAATGAATGATGGAGATTGAAGACTATCTGAAGCCAGGCTATGTCGTTCTGGGTGCGTACGGAGGCATCGGGTCGGAGGTCTGCCGACAGTTGCGGCCGCGGGCCACGCTCTTGTTGGCCGGGCGCAATTCCCAGAAACTCCAAGAACTCGGCAAGGAACTCAATAGTCCCTGGCAGGTCGTGGATGCGACTTCGTTTGACGATGTCGAGCGGTGTCTGACCCTGGCTGCCGATCAACTGGGGCAGTTGGACGGCGTCATCAACTGCGTCGGTTCCGTGATCCTGAAGCCCGCGCACTTGACGAGCGAAATGGAATGGGCGGAAACGGTGGCCAAGAACCTCACGTCGGCGTTTGCCACCGTTCATGCCGCCGGGAAAGTGCTGCGGCAGGGTGGGACCGTCGTCCTGATTTCGACGGCTGCCGCCCATGTGGGTCTGCCCAATCACGACGCGATTGCCGCGACCAAAGCCGGCGTGGAGGGACTCGTCCGTTCCGCCGCCGCCACGTATGCCTCGCGCAAGATCCGCTTCAACGCGATCGCCCCCGGCTTGGTGCGGACGCCGTTGACCGAGCGCATCTGGAGCCACGAAAAGTCGGCCGAGGCATCCCGCAACTTGCACGCCCTGGGACGGTTGGGCGAACCCCGTGACATCGCAGCGATGGCTGCCTGGCTGGTCGAGCCCGACAACGATTGGATCACCGGCCAGGTTTTCACCGTCGACGGCGGCCTGAGCACCGTGCGCGCCGTGGGGAAGCTGTAGATACTCCCAATCGCTGCAGTGGTTTCCCGGCCGGACGGATTGGCAGTCCGTCCGACTTTCCAGGCGAACGGCCGCGGCACTCAGGCTCAATTGCCGGAACTGCGAAGACTTGTTCCGGCCTACGCGGGCGGGGGCGTGATTTCGACTGGCGCCAGCCTTTCCCGCACGTCGGCCGGGACCCGCGTGGGCCGTTGTTTCACGCGGTTGTAGAACACCACCACGGTCTGGCCGTCGGCGACGACCTGCCCTTGAGTGCGGCTGTACACGGCGTGGGAAAGCGTCATGCGGCTGTGCTTCAGTTCAGACACCCGCGTGCCGACGCAGACGACGTCGGG
Source organism: uncultured Pirellulaceae bacterium (assembly GCA_964443915.1). GTDB lineage: Bacteria > Planctomycetota > Planctomycetia > Pirellulales > Pirellulaceae > Anammoximicrobium. The sequence goes on along the minus strand of CAYUFW010000007.1, from coordinate 63,796 downwards.
ATACGTTATCTGCCGCCGGTAGTTGCAGGTGATGGAAGCCACCAGCGGGACCAATTCTCCCTCGCCCATTAGATGGCTCAAGCCGTGTTCTTCCAGGAGCACGATCCGCGACGACTCGAACCAGCGGAAGGGAACCGTGTTATTGACGTGTCCGAACGCGTCCTGATCGCCCCACTGGACGGGCAACGTGACGAGCGCGAGATACCCGGCCAGTTCGTCGGGGCGGTCGGCATTTGGCGGCATCTGGGGCGGCCTTCGCGTGCAAGACGGCGGCGGACGTCAACGCCCGAACGGATCGGCCGAGGGCTTGGCGCCGCCGCCGGGCGGCGCTGCCGCAGGTCCCGGCGCGCCAGGCGGAACGCCCGCACCGGCTCCGGGCATTTGGGGCGTGAACGTCTGCATGATTTGCTGGACGATTTGGTCGAATTCCTCCTGCGTCTTGGCGGCCAGCAACTGATCGAGCACACCTTGGACCATCTGCATCGGCAGGATGATCTGCATCTTGTTCTTCTTGAGGCGTTCCGGCATGTCCTTGGTCAAGGCATCCTTGGCGGCCTGCATCTTCTCTTGCCACTGGTCGACCATCTCTTTCGGCAGCCACTTGCCGTCGACCCGGACGACCTCGTGATCCTCTGTCTTGCCTTCGTTCTCGACTCGCAACGTTGCCGTGTCGCCTTCGATCTTGACCGTCGAGAACTTGGCCGTGCTCAGTCCGGCCAGCGGCATGGCGTCGACCGGCACGCCGGGGAAGTCGGTCAGGGACATTTTTTTCTCGTCGGCCGCCTTGGCAAACGCGGCCAGCTGGTCCGCGACCTTCTTGCCCGTGCCGTCGGCAAAGGCGCTGATGTCCAGCGTCTTTAACTTCTGCAGATCGGCAAGTTCGCTGCCGGCGATCGTTTCCAGGACGCCTACCAGGCCGTCCCAATTCTCGGCGGCGGCCGCGGCCCCCCCCGGTGCCTGAGCTAGTGCCGGCTGCTTGAGGAGGAATTCCTTCTTTTCCTTCAGGACGCGAATCGCCTTTTGCAGCAGGTCGGAACCGGCTTTCCAGACGTCCGCGTCCATGTTCTCTGCAAACGTGTGGATCAAATCATGGACGTCGCCTTGGTAGCCGGCCGGCATCGCATCCCAGATCGCGCGCAAGTTGCCCGCCTCCAGACTTGCCGCCAGGGCTCGCGCGGCTTCGTCGGGCGTGTCGGGGCCACCCGGCGCCGCGGGGACAGCCGGTGCGGCGGGGGCCGGCGGCATGGCCAGTTGGCGAGCCAGTTGCTGGCTTTCAACGCTGAGGCGATCCAGGGGAACCTTGATCGTTACGCCGTTGGGCTTTTTCAGATAAACGTCCATCCCGCGGATGCCCAGGAATTCGGCTTCCACCTGGAACTGTCCGGTACGGTCCTTCCATACCTCGGCCATCGCGGGGGTGACGAAGGCGAACAAGGCTACGGCGGCAAGCGAGAGTACGGCGCTCCCACGGCGGATCGCGCGAGCGTAGCTGGAGCCAGCGGTGCCGGCCATGTTTGGAAACTGGTTCATGCTGTGGTCTCCCAAAAGGGTGAGGGGCCGAGGGTGTCAGCGGGGCTGTCCGTTTGTCATTTTCGTCGCCCGGACTGGCGGGTGCAAGAGCCGTGCCGGGGCCGATCCGGAAAACGCCGCCTGCAGACCCGTTGTGCCGGGGCCGGGGAAAGCTTAAGTTTGACTGGGTGGAGGGATTGAAAAGGATGAAGATCGGCATCGTCGGTTATCAGGGCTCCGGCAGGAGCACGTTGTTCGAGTGGCTGACGGGCGTCGCGCCCAATCCGTCGCACCATCACGAGACGCAGATGGCGACCGCCGCGATTGTGGATCCGCGCGTGGCGGAGTTGTGCGCGATCTATCACCCCAAGAAGGTCACACACGCCCACCTGGAGATCGTCGATACGCCCGGCTTGAGCCGCTCGCACGAAGGCAGTGCGGCCAAGCTGGCGAAGATCCGCGAAGCGGGTTGCCTGGTGCTGGTCGTCGCGGCGTTCGACGGCGCGGACGCCGCCGCCGACCTGGTGCGGTTCGACGAAGACCTGCTCTTGGCGGATCTCGATGTCGTCTCCGGCCGGATCGAGCGGTTGCGCGATCAGATCAAGAAGCCGCGTCCGAACCGGGAGGAGTTGGAGAAGGAACTGGCCCTCCTGGAGCCGTTGTTGGCGACGCTGGAGGCGGGGCGTCCGCTGCACCAGGAAGAACTGTCCGTCGAACAAGCCCGCGCGATCCGCTCGTTCCAGTTGTTCAGCGAAAAACCGCGTCTGATCGTGGTCAACGTGGCGGATGACGATACCGAACCGGAGCGCTTCGCCGCTCACGCCCCGCCCGGTGTCGAATTGGTGGCCGTTTCGCTGAACCTGCAACTGGGGCTGGCCAAAATGTCGGCCGAGGAACGGGAGGAGTTTTGCCGGGAGATGGGGCTGACGCCATTCGACCGCGAGGCCTTGATCCGCCAGATCATGAACGCTTCGGGCCAGATGCTGTTCTTCACCGCGGGCGACAAAGAGGTCCGCACCTGGCTGATTCACAAGGGCGGCACGGCAGTCGAGGCGGCCGGCGGCATTCACACGGATCTGGCGCACGGCTTCATTCGCGCCGAAGTCATGACCATCGCCGACCTCGTGCGTCTGGGCAGCGAGCGCGAAGTCAAAGCCCACAACCTGATGCGCAAAGAGCACAAGGAATACGTGGTTCAAGACGGGGACGTGCTGTTCATCCAGCACAGCTGACGGGATGCGGGTTGCGGGATACGCGGAGGCCGCCGCGAGACGGAGCATCTCGACCGGTCAGCATCGTTCGAGGAATCACTGTCCGGCGTCTCCGTGGCGTATGCTTTCAGCTTGCGGCAGAAAGTGGCATCGCAAGCTGGAAGCTTACGCCACTTGTTTATCGCAAGCTGGAAGCTTACGCCACTTGTTTCTCGACCGGTAAGATTGAGGGCCGAGCCCCAGCCGGCTGTCCTACGCGGCGAGTTCTTGATACAGCGCCGCGTGGCGGGCGACCATCTTGTCGACGGAGAACTCGGTGAGCACGCGTTGCCGCCCGGCTGCGCCCAGGCGCCGGGCGAGTTCCTGATCGTCCAACAGGGCGTTGGTCCGCCGCGCAAATGCCGCGCGATCGCCGACAGGGACCAAATAGCCGGTCTGGTCCGGCACGACCAGGTCCCGATTGCCTGCGATGTCGGAGGCGATCACGGGCAAGCCGGCCGACATGGCCTCCAGGATCGCGTTCGATTGGCCTTCATAGGCGCTGCCCAGCCAGAGGCAGTCGCAGTGCGGCAGCAGCCGTGGCACGTCGTCCCGCTGGCCCAGCAGGTGGACGCAGTCCCGGATCTGGCACTGCTCGCGGTACCGCTCCAGCCGCCAGCGTTGCGGACCGTCACCGACGATCAACAGATGCGCGTCCGGGTGGACGATTTTCAGCAGGTCGGCGGCCCAGATCAGGTCCTTGACGCGTTTCTGGGGCCACAGGCGATTGACCGCCGCGATCAGGCGCGCGTCGGCCGGCAGACCAAGTTCCGCCAGCACGTCCTCCCGCGCGGCCGGCGCGGGGTTCGAGAACGGCGCCACGCCGTTGGGAATGATGACGAACTTGTCCGCCGACAGGCCGCGTTCGACATAGAAGTCCCGGACGCCGCTGCTGTTGGTCACAAGGCGTTCGGTGCGCCGCG
>CAYUFW010000007.1:55119-60104 GCA_964443915.1 uncultured Pirellulaceae bacterium | reverse complement strand
CTCTCGCAGCCCACCCTGCAAGTCGGCGCCCGAACCCTTCGACGGATCGCCATCCTCCGGCATGCCCGCGAGGTCGTCCGACGCACCGTTCGCCGGCCAGGATGTGTTTGACCCCGGCCGCTCGGGCCGCCAGCCGCCCGTAGACGTTGGCGGCGAAGATCCAAGTGTGGACGATGTCCGGCTGCAGCCGGGCGATGTGGCGCTTAAGTTGACGATAGGCGAACGGGTCGATCTTCCAGGACTTGCCGATGATCGTCACCGGGACGCCGGCCTCGCGCAACGGCTGCTCCAGCGGTCCGCCTCGCGTCAGCGCACAGACATGGACGTCGAAGCGATCCCGCGGCAATCCGGCGGCCAGCAGGACCAGCTGTTTTTCCGCCCCGCAGCGGTCCAGCGAGGGAATGATCTCCAGCACACGGATCATGGCTTCTGCGCAACCTGTTCTGAGGAAACCGTCGATCGGGAAAGCCGGCCTCGCAGACCGAGCACGAAGATGCTCCAGCAGGCCGACCCGGCCTCGTACAAATTGACCTTGGACTGGCCGCGCTGGCGGTCGACGAACACGATCGGAGTCTCGCCGAAACGGGCGCCCTGCCGCTGCAACCACCACAGGATCTCCTCCTCGAAGGCGAAACCGTGAGCGCGGATGGCGTCCAGATCGAGCCGGCGGAGAGCGCTGGAGCGGTAGCAGCGGAAAGCGCTGCTGATGTCGCTGGGCCGCAAGCCCAGCCACCGGCGCGCATAGCGATTGACGGCCCGGCTCATCCAGCGGCGCCGCCGGGGCCAGCCTTCCACACCGCCGCCGGGCAAGTACCGGGAGCCGATCATAACGTCGACCGGCGACGCCGGCGGCGCCGGCTCCATGCCGCGCCGCAGTTCCGGCAGGTACCGCGGATGATGACTGAAGTCCGCATCCATCACCAGCACGTAGGCGTAGCCCTGCTCCAGGGCGTAGCGCATGCCCGTGACGGTCGCGGTTCCCAAGCCGAGTTTGCGAGGCCGGTGGAGCACGTGAAACCGGCTGTCCTGGACGGCCCGCTCGTCGCACCAGCGGCCCGTTCCGTCCGGCGAATTGTCGTCGACGACCAACACGTGGACGTCCGGCGCGTGCCGAAAAATCTCCTCCGTCAAGTCCGGCAGGTTCTGCAACTCGTTGTAAGTCGCCATGACGATCAGCGTCGATGCGGCGGGCGGTTCCGGCATTTCGGGGTCTCCGCTTCACAAGGTCGGTCCGACCGTCCAGGGCACGAATTCCTCGTCGCCCATCCCGCACAACTCGCTCTTGGTCTGCCGGCCGCTGGCGACGGCCAAGATCTCCTCGAAAATCTCCCGCCCCACGTCCGCTACGCTCCGGCCGTTGAGGATTTCACCCGCGTTGACGTCCATGTCGTCGATCATCCGCTGGTACATCGGCGTGTTGGTGGCGATCTTGATCGACGGCGCCGGCTTGCAGCCGAAACAGCTGCCGCGGCCCGTGGTGAACAGGACCACGTTGGCGCCGCCGGCGACGATCCCCGTGGTGCTCGCGGGATCGTACCCGGGCGAGTCCATGAAGACCAGGCCCTTGGCGGTCACCGGCTCCGCGTACTGGTAGACGTCCACCAGCGCCGTCGTGCCGCCCTTGGCCACGGCACCCAAAGACTTCTCCGCGATCGTGGTCAGACCGCCTTCCTTGTTGCCGACCGACGGATTGTTGTTGACCTCGACGCCGAAGATGCCGGTGTACCATTCCCACCACTTGACCCGCTCGATCAGCTTGTCGGCGACCTCCCGCGACACGGCCCGGCGCGTCAGCAGGTGCTCGGCCCCGCAGATCTCCGGCGTTTCCGCCAGGATGGCCGTGCCGCCGCAGGCCACGACCAAGTCCGCCGCCGCGCCCACGGCGGGATTGGCCGTGACCCCCGAGTTCCCGTCCGACCCGCCGCACTCCAAGCCCACGATCAATTCCCCGGCGGGAATCGGCACGCGGCGGACGTCGTTGGTTCGCGGCAACAACTCCGCCACCTTGCGGACCGCTGCCTCCACCGTCTTGAGCGTCCCGCCCAAGTCCTGCATGGAGAACACGGGCGGTCCGTTGGGCAGCCCGGGTACTCCGCTGATCTGCACCAACCGCTGGCTCTCCAGCAAATAGTCCATGGCTCCCTGTTCACAACCCAAACCGATCAGCAGATAAGCGCCGATGTTGGGATGCTGGGCGGTCCCCGCCAAGACCCGGTTCAGCATCTCGTGAGCCAACTCGCGGTACGCCATGCCGCACCCGCTGTCGTGCTTCAGGGCGATCACGCCGTCCACGTTGGGATAGTCCTTCAGCAGCGTCCGATCGAACCGCTGGGCGACGAACTTGCAGACCGAGGCCGAGCAGTTGACGGTCGAAATCACGGCGAGGTAGTTCCGCGTGCCCGCCTTGCCGTTGGCCCGGCGGTAGCCCAGAAACGTGCGATCGGTGATCGGCACCGGGGGCGGGGGGATCTGCGTGGCCGGCGCGTAGTCGAGTTCCAGGTCCTCGTTGCTCAAGTTGTGCGTATGGACCCAGTCGCCCGGTCCGATGTCCTCCGCAGCCACTCCGATGGCCTGGCCGTACTTGACGACGCGCTGCCCGCGAGGAATCCGTACGACCGCGATCTTGTGGCCGAGTTTGACGGGGCCGTTGACGGCGATCTTCCGATCGCCCGCGACAATCTGCGTGCCGTCCTCCAACTGCCGTGCGGCGACGCAGATATTGTCTTCGCGGTGCAGGAGAACCGCATCGTTCGTGGGGGAATGAGTCATGACAGATGTTCGCACCAGGGGAAAGTTACCGACATGCACTCGCTCGCGAGCCAAATCAACGACCATCAGTGTAACCGAGATCGTCGCTGTCGGCTATTCCTGGCGGCGGGATTGCCCGTTGCGGCAAACCACGTAGAAGCGTCACTCCGTGACGCGATCTTCCGGTCATGACCCTCAGCCACTCTGCCAAGAAAGACAGCGGGCACACTCGTTGTCCCGTTCGCCTGCTTCCGAAATGGCGACCTGGGGCAAACAGAGTGTGCCAACTGATGCGAATCTCCATCCCCCCGCCCGATCAAGGCTCGGACGGGAGATCCAAGGGTGGCAGCAGATTCGTGCTGTCCTTCTTGGGTGCTTCGGTCTTGGGCGTTTCGAACGGCATTGCGGGCAACTGCAGGCCGGGAACCAGAGCGTCCCGTTCTGCTGCCGGCTTGGCCGGCTTGGCCGGCTTGGCTCGCTCGGCTGGCTTGGCTCGCTCGGCTGGCTCCACAGGTGATGCGCCCTCGGCCGACTCTGGCTGGGTGGTCTCAGCTTCGTCCATGGATGGGGCGTCCTGCTTCGCCGGCTCGTCGAGCACGGACTCGCGCGCTTCCTCAGCCGCTTCCCTTGGCTCGGTGCCTTCCCTCGGCTCGACGCTTTCGCTCGGCTCGACGCTTTCGCTGGGCGCGGCGCCCTCGATGGTCTCGGCAGCCTCGGCCTCCGCCACAGTCGGTTCTGTCTCGGTCAGCACGACCTGATCGGTCACCCGCACGCCAGCGGGATCGAACAGCGATCCAACGCGGCCCGAAACTGGATTGTCACGCTGCCATTTGCCGCCAAAAGCGGGGTACGTGCCGTCTTGGGAGTTGTCACACATGGCGCAGCCGGTCAGTCCTGCTAGCACCAGGATGGCGACCCAGAGGAAGCGATTGCTCGTCATGACAGCCTCATTACCGAACGGGTGCCGGGTACAGAACACTACCCCTCAGTTCGGCATTTTCAAGGCAGGAGCTTTAGAGAGATTCTGCGGGTTGTAGCGGTTTTGCCTCGGTGACAGCGTACATGCCCTTTGTAGAAAGGAATCAATTCCGTTCTCCTTGGTCGCTGTTTTCCCGCCAGACGGCAACATCGAGAAAAGAGACAGGCTACTTGAATCTTGCATCCAGCGGCTGCAAAATGGGAGCGGAACGGAGACAGGCGTGTTTGTCCCCGAGGAATGCTGTCGCGTGTATCGCGGACGGCCCCAAGGAGACGCCTGTCCTGTGAGTGGATCGCGTTGCCCCATCCCGAATCCTTTCACCAGCGGAGGACGACTTCCATGACCGACAATCCCGCCGTGATTCTGTCCGGTTTCGCCGATGAAGCCGCCAACCAGAAAACCGCCGAGCAGCAGTTTGCGGCCTTCGCTGCCCTTGGGTTGCAGTACTACACGATCCGCTTTATTGATGCAGGCCAAGGCGTCAAGAACGTCATGCAGTTGACCAAGACGGAGATCGCCAAGATCCGGCATCTGGAGGATGAATACGGCCTGAACGTATCCTCGATCGGATCGCCGATCGGCAAGGTCAAACTCCTGGACGTAGACGACGGGACCAACAACCGGTTCGTACCCTTCAAGAAGTACCTGGAACAGGAAGTTCAACAGGCCTGCGAACTGGCCCATGCGTTTGAAACCAAGCTGATTCGCGGGTTCTCCTTTTACCATCCTCGAGGCACCGATCCGCGGGAGCATCTGCCGCAGGTGGTGGATCAGTTGGGGAAGATCGCCGAAACGTGCCACCGTAGCGACCTGATCTTCGGCCTGGAATTGGAGGCCAACCTGGTCGGCCAAAGCGGCAGCTTGCTGGCCGAGATCCATCGCCAGGTGGATCATCCGGCGTTGATGCTGATTTTTGACGGGGCCAACATCGTGACGATGGGCTACTCGGCGGACGAGTGCCTCCATCAGTTTCGCGAGATGAAGCCCGGTCTGGGCTGGCTGCACATCAAGGACTATCGCCATCCGTCTCCCGCCAAGAAGACGGACCACGTCGACGAGGAAGCGCTGAAGAACTTCGTGCCGGCGGACCGCGGCGACACGGGGCACGAGGCGATTCTCCGCGACTTCCGCGACCTGATTCCCAAGCTGGAAAAAAAACTGAAGAAACGCGGCGTGCCCGAAGCTCAATTTGAAAAAATGATCCAGAGTTTCAAGCCCCAGATCGTGGACGGCCTGGTAACCCGGGCATTGATCAGCC
>CAYUFW010000007.1:40351-55109 GCA_964443915.1 uncultured Pirellulaceae bacterium | reverse complement strand
CATCTTGCGCGATTTCGCGCGGACCCTACCCTCGCTCGAGCGGAAGCTCCAGCGGCGCGGGGTCCCCGGCGTGTTCCTGGACCTGGAACCGCACGTCAAGGGCGGTGGCCAGTTCGGCGGTTTCAGCGGCCCCGACGGTTTCGGCGTGGCGCTGCGCGCCCTCTGCCGGACCCTGGACTTCGTCGAAATCGGCTACCACGTCCGCGATTTCGACGACGTCAAGGCCGCCCGCGGTTTCTAGCGTGGGAGAGCCAACGCCTCGTGCCGTCGGCCGGCCGCCGGTTGCGCGGTCGGCGCCAGCGAACAAGCGTCGGGGGCCCTTTTTCAAACATCTTTCTCAACGGGCTGCCAACCGGCTTGCCTTCGGAGTTCCAGGCTACGTGGCAGCCAATACGCCAGCGATCTCTTCGGCGATGTCCGTCAAGATCGCGTCCAGCCCCGCCCAGGCGGCGTTCCGCTCGTCTGGCGGTGAGTAGCGGTATGATTTCAGACCGAACACTCCTTGTCGCACGCTCGCATCCGCGGAACTTCCGTCGCGCGAATCCGCCGAGTCTTCTCCGCTGGCGAACGGCAATGCCCTGTTCTGGTTGATGAAATTGATCACCGCCAAGACGTCGCCTGCGGTGCAAAACCCGTCGTCGTTGACGTCGTAGTACGGAGGCGGTGAAACGGAGGGCGGCGGCAAGGACGGGGCGCTGCCACGGCCGTTGATGTAGTTGATAACGATCAAGACGTCGTGGGCCGTGATATCACCGTCGCCGTTGACGTCACAGGGACTGGCCCGGTTGTGCCAGCCGAGGTCGTCATCGAGATTGGTCACCCCGACGTTGGGCACCGGCAAATCGTGATAGAACGCATCGCCGCTGGTCACCGGCGCCACGACGATCGAGTAGACCTGGTCCCCGTCGTGCAAATCGTCGTCAACCCCGGTGACCGCGACCGTTTGCGGGAGGTTCCAATCGGCAGCGGTAAACGTGAGATTCGCCGGCCCAACGGTGCCCTCGGTCAAATCGCTGGACGAAAGGCCGACGGTTACGTCAGCCGTCGGCTGGCTGGTCAGACGGACCGTGAAGGTCGCGGTGCTGCCGGCTTCGGACGTGAGCAGTCCGCCGGGCGGATCGACTACAAACCCGGCGGTGTCGTTGTCGGTGATGTCGGCGACAAGCGAAGCCAGCGGGATCCCGTCGTAGCCCACATCGCCGCTGGACGCCGCGTGGTCAATCCGGCCCGTATGCGGACCCTCGGCCACCGAGTCGTTGACCGCCCAGACCCTCACCACCTGGGGCTGGTCCCAGTTGTCGGCGGTGAAGGTCAGACTGGCCGGAGACGCAGTCAACTGGCTGTCCGGCAGGATCGCGATCGCCACGTCGGACCGGGGCTGCGCGGTCAGGGCCAGCGAATAGATATCAGAAGACCAGCCTTCGGTCAGCCACGTCTGCCCGCCGCCTTGGACGATCGCCACCCCCGCCGTGTCGTCGTTGCGGTTGGTCACCGAAACGTCGGCCGGATTGACGCCGTGGAAGTTCACGTCGGCACTGACGGCAGCGGCCGTCCCAATCGTGTAGTCCGCATCTCCGTCGTCGAACGGGTCGTCCACGCCCGTCACGGTCACCGTTTGCAGAGTATCCCAAGTGGACGGCAGAAAGGTGAGTGTGGCCGGGGTAACCGTCCCCTCGGCCGGACGGCTGGAGGACAAGTCGATCGAGACGGCAGCCGTCGGCTGGCTGGTCAAGCGGACCGTGAAGGTTGCGGTGCCGCCGGCTTCGGTAGTGACCAACCCGCTGGTCGGAACCACCTCGAAGCCTGCGGCGTCATTGTCGAAGATCTCAGCCGTAACCGGGTCGACCGCAATTCCGTCATAGTGCGTGTCGCCGCTGGTTGCAGCGTGCGTGATTTGGCCGGAATGCGGACCTTCGATCACCGCGTCGTCCACGGCGGTCACGGTTACGGTTTGCGGCTCGTTCCAGTTGGCGGCCGTGAACGTCAGGCTGGCGGGCGAGACGCTCAACTGGTCGTCCGGCATCATCGTGATAGTCACTGCGCCCGCCGGTTGGGTCCGCAGTGCCACTGTGTAGGTCGCTACCGATCCGCTGTCACCTTCGGTCACCTGCAGCGGATCGTCGCCTGGGACAACGATCACTTCCGGTACGTCGTTGTCGAGATTGGTCACCGACACATCCGCCGGGTTCAGACCGGCGTAGTTGCTGTCGCCGCTGGCCGCCGCAGCCGTCACAATGGTGTAGGCCAGGTCGCCATCGACAATCCAATCGTCCACGCCGGTGACGGTGACCGTCTGCGGCGCGTTCCAGTCGGCCGCAGTAAACGTCAGGCTCGCAGGCGACACCGCGCCCTCGCCCGGGTCGCTCGACGACATGCCGACCGTCACCGCGGCCGCCGGCTGGCTGGTCAGCCGGACCGTAAACGTCGCGGTGCCGCCCGCCTCGGACGTGACCAGCCCCTCGGTCGGGCTGACCACGAAACCCGGCTCGTCGTTGTCGATGACCTGCACCGTCAGCGGTCCGATCGCGATTCCGTGGTACAGGGCGTCGCTGCTGGTTGCGGTGTGGGTGACGCGGCCGAAATGGAGTCCCTCCGCCAATTCGTCATCCACAGCCGTCACAGTCACCGGTTGGGGCGTGTCCCAGTCGGCCGGCGTAAACGTCAGGGTGCCGGGCGAGAGCGTCAGTTGGTTGTCTGGTGCAAGGGAAATCACGACCTCGGCCAGCGGTTGCGACTGCAGCACGACGCCGTACGTGCCGCTGGTGCCGCCTTCGGCAACCACCGGCGGACGGTCGGGAAACACGATCGTGACGCTGGCCGTGTCATCGTCCATGTTCACGGCCCACACATCCGCTGGATCGATCCCGCGATAGTTGAGATCCTCGCTGACGGCCGGCGAGGTGATGATGCGGTAGGTGGAATGGCCGTCGTCCACCGCGTCGTCGCGTCCGGTGACCGTCACGACCTGGGGCTGGTTCCAGTCGTCCCGCGTGAACGTCAACCGCGGTGGAGACACGCCACCCTCGCTGTCGTCACTCGAACTGAGGTCGATGGCGACTTCGGATCGGGGCGGCGCGGTCAGCACGACGGTGAAAGTGTCCGTTCCGCCCGCTTCCGTCGTGATCAATCCGCTGGCCGGCTGTACCAGCACGCCAGGAGCGCCGCTGTCCATCACCAGCAGCGAGGCCGTCGCTTCCTCGAAACCGGCTGCGGCCGCAGTGATCGTGACCGTTTGCGTGCCATCCGCGGTGAGATCGTCCCACGCCGTCACGGCGAAGGTGGCGGACGTCTGTCCGGCAGGGATGATCACGGTGGCGGGAACGGTCGCCTCGGTGGTGTCACTACTGGTCAGATAGACCGTCAAGTCGTCTTCGGTTGAGCCGCCGCGACTGACCGTGCCGGTCGTCGAGCCCGGATCGTCCGCCTCGAACACGGCGTCCTCCGTCAACGTAACCGTCAACACGCCACGATTGCCGAAATTCAAATCCATCACCGAGTCGCCGGGGCCGATCCGCACGACGTAGCCCTTGTCGATCACGGTCCGCGATCTTTCCCAGGCGTACAAGGCGGCGACCTCCGCGTCGCCCAACGCGCGGTCGTGAATGCGAACGTCATCGATCATGCCGTCGAAGGTCCACCCCGAATAGAAGCTCGGGCCCGGATTCACCCCCAGCACCAGCGGCCCGGCGGCCGTCGCCAGCGACCGATTCGCTGCATTGGTCCGTTGCCCGTCGACGTAAAGCGCCAGTTCCGTTCCGTCGTAGCTGACCGTCACTAAATGCCAGTCCTGATCGGCCGCGATTTTGGACGTGAAGCCGTACTGGCCACTTACCCACGTGTACCACTTGCTATCGCCTTGGAGAGCGAGGCCGAATCCCTCGCCGCTGGCATGTGTTCCCCAACTCGCGATCATCTCAATATTGTCCGTCCTCACTCCGTCGGCCGACTTGGCCCAAACGGAAAGCGTCCGCGGTGCTGCGTCAAGCGGCAAATCGGGAAGCTCCAGGGTCATCCAATGATCGCCGTCGAAGAAGTACGCGTTCTCGGCCAGGCCGAATCGGTCGGCATCCAGGGTGGCCCCGTTGTTGTCCGCCGCGGTGCCGCTGACCGTGTCCACCGCGCTGCCGCTGAAGGGGATCTGGGCCACCAGCGAAGCATCGTCCAGCACGGTCCGGGGAGGAACCCAAACCCAGCCGTCCGGCACGATTTCGCGGACGATGTAGACTCCCGGCGCCAGGTTGTCGAAGCGGTAGCGGCCGGTCTCGTCCAAGTCCGTCGTCGCCGGATCGTCGGCCTGCGTGACCGTCCAACGCTCGCCTTCTCCGGGGTCCCACTGCCCGTCGCCGTCGGCATCGGTCCAGTCCCGCACGCCGTTATTATTGTCGTCCAGGTAGACGATCACGCCGCCGACGCCGCGTTCGAGCCATCGGCCGTCGGCACTGCCGCCGCCACAACTGCCGCCGCTGCTGCCGCCGCCTCCGCCGGAGGCCGGGGGGACCGCTCCGCCGGGCGAAAACGTTACGGCCCCGAAGAACTTGGCCACCAGATCCGCCGGGCCGGTGAACCGATCGGCCTCGGGATCGATCATCCGCAGCGTGTACAGCGTCGCGTTGCTGCCGGCCCCGAAGGCGCTCAGGCTGACCTGCATCGTGCCCAGATTGGCGACTTCGTCACCGTACTCCAAGTCGTTGGGTTCGCCGTCGGAGACGAACAGCATATTAGCGGTGCCCGGCGGAGGATTCACGGCGGCGATCGTGTCAGCCACGGCCTGCAGCGCGGCGTTGTAGTTCGTCCGGTCCTCGCGCTGCAGCGATCGCAGGACTTGTTCGACGTCCAACACGCCGTCGCCGTCCAGATCCGCCGAGGGCGACGTAAGCAGCTGCAATCCCGGCGTTGCCGGGTCCATGTCCTGGGCTGTGGCCGTCTCGCCAAAGGCCACAATCGCGACGCTGGTGGCGGCATCCAAACCTTGGGCGATCAGTTCCTGGTTCACGGCGATCAGGGCAGCCAGTTCGCCGTCCAGTACCGTGTCCGCAAAGCCGTCACCGTTCACGTCGCCCGGCGCTGCGCCGCCAAACGCGTTTTGCATGCTGTCGGACAGATCGACGGTCAGGACCAGCAGCGGCTGGTCGCCTTGCAGCCGGTTCCGGTCGCGGCGGCCGTTCCGGTTGCAGTCGTCGAATTTCCAGCCTTCGATGAACGGCGACTGCGGGATGTTGCCGAACTGCAGGCCGCTGACCCGCTTCCCGGACAGGACCGTGACGACATGGCCGTCGGGCCCGGGGAATCCGGGATCGTAGCCGGGCGGCGAGACCTCGCGGACCGTATAGGTTCCCGGCAGAAGGCCGCACAAAGTCCACCAGCCAGTCTCGTCGGTGCCCACCGTATTCGGGTCGTCCGCCTGCGTCCAGGTCGAAGGTTCGCCCTTGTTCCACCGGCCGTTGCCGTTTTGATCCAGGTAGATCCGCACGCCGGCCTGTCCCGGTTCGCCGGCATCGCGACCGCGGTTTCCGTTAAGGTCCAGCCACTTCAATCCTTCGAGGCACCCGTGCAGGTCCCAGTTGACAAACAGCAAGCCGGTCACCGTCTGGCCGGGGGCCACATCGACGACGATCCCAGCTCCGTCGGCGGGCAGGACTTGCTCGAAGCCTTCGTCCGTCCGCTCGCGCACCACATACCGGCCGGGAGTCAGGCCGCAGAAGCTAAACTGGCCGCTGGCGTTGGTCACCGCGACGGGTTCGCCTTCGTCATGGTGTCCGTTCTTGTTCAGGTCCAAGTAGATCGTCACGCCGGCCTGGCCCGGTTCGCCGCTCTCGTACACGCCGTCGAAATCGGCGTCCAGGCCCTTAAAGCCCTCGATGCAACCCGGCGTCGGCCGGTTGCCGAAGTCGTATCCGGACGCAACCGGCCCCACGCGCAGATCCACGTGATATTCGTCCGGCAGCAGCGGGGCCGTTTGCACGTATCCCAACGGAACGGTTTCGCGCACAGTGTAGATCCCGATCGGCAGGCCGTCGAACGAGTACCAACCGGTTTCGTCCACACCCGGTGTCGCCGTATTGTCCGACTGCGACCACGTCCACCGTTCGCCGGCATCCTGCTGGTTGTTGCCATTGGCGTCCAGGTAGATGGTCACTCCGGGCAGTCCCGGTTCCAGCCAACGCCCGTCTCCGGCCCCGTAGCGGCTGCGGGCCGTGGCCTGGTCCACGATCTCGGTGGTGGTGGTGAACCGCACGAAAAAGGGATCGATCCGCCGCAGATCGGAGACGTCGCAAATGTCGCCGAAGCCCCAGGCAACACGGTGCATGCCCAGGGCGTCGAGCAGCGCCAACTCGTCGCCGAACGACCAGGGGCTGTTGGCGAGTCCATCCGAGACGAAGAACAGACTCTTCGGACCCGTCGGCGGCAGCGTCGAGAGCGCCTGATGCGCCGCGGCCAACGCCGCTTCGAAATCGGTCTTTCCGGGCGTCGTGCCGGCGTAATGGGTGTCGACGGAGCGTAGCACCTGTTCCACATCGCTGGTGCCGTCGCCATCGGTGTCTGCCAGGGGCGCTGCAAACAACTGAAGGCCTGCGGTCGTGGGATCCATATCCAGTTGCACCGCTTCGGAACCGAATACTACGACGCCCACCTGGGCTGTGCCGCCCCATCCCAGGTCGACCAATTCCTGCCGCAACGTGAGCATCGCAAATAATTCGGCGTCGATGACCCGGTTGGCAACGCCGTTGCCGTTCATGTCCGGCACACTGAACCCCACGTTGCGGCTGGTGCTGGTCGAGACGTCGATCACCATCAGCACCGTCGGCGACGCGGCGGGCAGCGGGTTGCGGTCGCGGATGCCGTTGTTATTCAGATCGAGGAATTTCGTCCCGCTGATCCGGCCGTCCCAGCGATTGCCGAAGTTCAGGTTGTAGATCGACTGGGCACCCGCGATCGTTACGTTGTGCGCGCCCGTTCCGCCCGGAGCCACCTGGACGAAGCCGTCAGCCAGCGTTTCCCGCACCGAATAGAAACGGTCGGGAAGTCCCGTGAACCGATACGTGCCCGTTTCGTTGACCAACGGGGTGTTGGGGTCATCGGGCCGCAAGAACGTCAACGGTTCGCCATCATCGAAGATCTGGTTGCCGTTTTCGTCCAGGTAGATCCGCACATCGTCGCGGCCGAGGGGTTGGACGACCACGTTGTCGATTGCCGGCCCGGCCCCCGTGGGCACGAGGCTTGCGAACTCGATCGTCGTCAGCGCCTGTTGCGGACGAAACTGCCAGTCCATCGTCTGCCAGCCCATCTCCGTCGGTGTGCGGCCGGTCGTATCAAAGGTGAATTCCTGCGATTCATCCCCAGCGGTCACACGTAATGTCTTCAGCCCCGGATCGCTGAGCGGATTGCCGGCCAGCGCGAATTGGACGCGATACCAACGCCCCGGCTCGGTAATCAACGTCTGGGCAATGACACCAGCGCTCGTGGCGTTCAAATCGATCGACCGCTGGCCCTCAGAGGCCGTCCAGGCCGAGCCGATCCAATCGACCGCTTGCCGGACTTGCCATCCTGTCACCGTCGTGTTTCCGGCGCCCAGCCCAACCCAGCCGCCCAGATTGTAGGTGCGGTCCTCCTCGAAGCTCCCGTTGGCGACGATGTTCATCCCCCAGACCTTCTCGTCAGGCTGACTGTTTTGGTCCAGGTCGAACCATTTACGGCCGTGCAGTCCTCCGCCGGGCAGGCGGTACTCGTAGGCTCCGAGGTCCACGTGCAGCCCCACCAAGCGATCGAAGTCGTAACCGCGCTGGTCGTACCACAGCGGCTCGCCGTCGGGTCTCAAGGCCAGGGCGTTGTTTGCGGCGTCGATGGCAGGACTGCCGGTCAACAACGCGTGCGTCGGGCTTCGCCCGCCGTTGTCTGCCAGCGGGCCGAGTTGCGGATCGACGCCGACCAGGTTGTGATTCACGCCGTGAACCAAGCCGCCGGCCGTGCCGGCATCGCCGACCAGATTGTGCGCTGAAGCCGGATCGGCCGCGCCCTCGATGTCGGACGCCGTCGAGCCTGTACCGCGGAAGTTGCCGGCTACGATCGTGTTTTGCAGCAGCACTTTGCCCGCCGCGTTGTAGATCCCGCCGCCCAACTGGCCCGTGGTGCTTTTGGAATCGGACCGGTTGTTGCTGATGGTGGCATTGACCAGGGACGCCACGTTGGTGTTGCCGTTGAAGTAGATCCCGCCGCCGCCCGAGCCGGCGGCGTTTCCCGAAACCGTGGTGTTGGCCAGGGCGAGTTCCGCGGGCGCGTCCACCCAGATCCCGCCAGCCCGGCCGTGCTTGGCGGTGTTGGTCGCGACCAGGCTGTCGGTCAGGACCAGCAACCCTTCAGCAATGTAGATACCACCGCCGATGTCGTCCGTCGAGTTGTTCTGAATCGTTGTGGCCGTTACCTCCAATCGCCTCTGGTTGGTCCAAATGGCTCCGCCGTCGCCGCTGCCGTCCGTGCCCGCCTCGTTTTGCTCGAACAAGCAGCGGTCTTGGATCGTCAAGCTGTAATCATCTCCAAGGGCGAGGACAGCGCCCCCGCTGCCTCCGGAGCGATTGGACCGGAACGTCGTGTTCAGCAAGACGCCCGGCGAATCGTTACGGATGGCACCGCCTTGAACCGTGGCGGTGTTATTCTCGAACCGCGACTGACCGATCAGCAATGGTTCATTCGAGTGGTTGATCGCTCCGCCGTAGGCCGCGGTGTTCGCGGTGAACACGCAGGATTCCAAGATGTTGGCACCGTGGGTGTTCAGGGCACCGCCCCAAGTTGCTCCATTTGCGTCAAACACGCTGGACACGATGTGCAAGACTCCCCACGAAAGAATCGCGCCGCCCGCATTGCCGGCCGTGTTATGTTGAAATTGAGTGTTGCGGATCTCCGCCGAGTCTAAACCCCAGACCGCTCCGCCATTGACGTCCGCGTGATTGTCGGCGAACACACATCCGCTCATCTGGACAAGCCCGTACCACTGCGAAAGCCAGGCTCCGCCATCAGCCGTCGCCGT
Organism: uncultured Pirellulaceae bacterium; assembly: GCA_964443915.1. Lineage (GTDB taxonomy): Bacteria > Planctomycetota > Planctomycetia > Pirellulales > Pirellulaceae > Anammoximicrobium. The sequence goes on along the minus strand of CAYUFW010000007.1, from coordinate 46,087 downwards.
GTTTTCGCGGAATTCCGAGTCGGTGAGTGACGCCAGAGTTGCGTAGCGTGCATACACGCCGCCGCCGCGCTTCGCAGAATTCTTCTGAAGGATGCTTTGGGAGATCGTCAAGTTGTCCTCGGCCCACACACCGCCTCCGTCATTTGCGGCCGAATTGTCCTTGACCTGACTGTTGTCCAAGATCTCCAGCGGGCCGGCGCTGTAGATTCCGCCGCCGTTGTTCAAGGCACTATTCCCGCTGATTTCCGTCCGCTCGATCCGCAGCGATCCGCCCTGCTGAGCGACCCCGCCGCCAATCCCGAATGCCGTGCTGCCGGTCACTTCGCAATCGGTCAATGTCACGGATGGGCTGGAACTGGAGGCGTAGATCGCGCCGCCGTCCACGCCGGCATAGTTGTTGGAAAGGACGCAGTCGGACAGCACCAGCGTGCCATCCGCATAGATCGAACCGCCCGAGGTGCCTTCGCTGGCATAGCCGTTGGTCAGCGCAATCGCGGACATGGTCAGCGTCGCGCCGGCATTGACATCGAAGTGCCGCGTATCGCCCGTGCCATCCCCGTTCACGTCGCCGTCGATGGTCAGCTGATCCTTGCCCAAGCCGACGATCGTCAAATCCTCGGCGACCAGGTACGGGACGCTGCTGCGGGTCAAGCGGATCGTCCCGCCGGCCAGCGACGGATGAAAGCGAATCTGGTCGGCCCCGCTGCCCGGCACCGCATCGCCGACCTGGCAATTGCAGTTCGCCGCCCCGATCGCCTCGCGCAGCGTCAGCAATCCGTCCGCAACCGTGTCATCCCCAGGCGAATCGACGACGTACAGCGTCAGCAGTCGCCGATCTTCCAAGGCATCGAATCGCAACCGGCGCCCGCGGAGCGTTGACGACCGATGTTTGCGTCGCGCGCGATGCTTCCGTCCCGTCACGCACCCGTTGCCTCGTTCGGATAAAGCCGTCATCGCAGTCCTCCTGGAGTCAACAGATGCCTAGTCTTTGGAGTTGCTACCGACTCCCCGTAATATAATTGCGAAGGGGGACAAAGTCGTGCCATGTTTTCTGAGAATCAGCTTCCACTGAGACGCGGTGGGTGCCGGATGGCTACGGCGAGTCCGTGTCTGCGGCGGTTTGACCCGCCGCGCCCGAGATATCGCAATCCGGCAGGGCGGACTTCAAGGTGGCAATTCCCGCGGGCGTCACCGCGGTGCCGTGGACTTCCAGGCGGTTGAGTTTGGGAAGTGCCGCCAGGTGGACGAGTCCCTGGTCGGTGACTTGGGTCCGGACCAGGCACAGGTGCTCCAATTTGGCAAGCGTCTGCAGGTGCCGCAGGCCCTCGTCATCGACCGGCGTGTCCTTCAGTAGCAGTCTCGTGAGATTGCGGAGCTTGCCGATCGGCTTCAGGCCCGCGCCGGTCACCTGCGTGACGCAAAGCTCCAGGTTTTCGAGTTCTTGCAGGGCTGTGAGCGATTCAAGACCGGCGTTTGTCACGTGCAGGTCAGATGCGTGGAGGCTGTGAAGTTTCCCCAGGTGTTGGAGATGCGCGAAGCCGGCGTCCGTAATGCCCGTGTGAGCGATCTGAAAGCGATAGAGTTCGGGGAGTCCCTGGAGCCATTGCAGATTCGCGTCGTCCACCTGCGACGAATCCAGTTCGAGCACGACCAAGGCGGGATGACCTTGGAAATGTTCCAGAAACGATCCCGTCACGGCGGTGCGGGTCAGCCCCAGGCATTGGAGTTTGGAAAGCCCTCGAAGGCATGCCAGCCCGCGATCGGTGACGCGAGTTCCGTGCAGATGAACGGCCCACAGGGAGACCAGCCTCCGGAGGTGGACCAGGCCTTCGTCGGTCACTTGGGTGTCCGTGAGATCGATCCGGCCTAACTCCGCAAGACCCGGCATGCGGGCCAAATCGGCGTCACGGACTTGTTGATTACCCCTCAGATCGATTTGCAGAACGGTGAAACTCGCCGACGGTAACTCGGTGGCGTTGCTCACATCGATGGTGTTGCTTTCTGCCCGCAGAACAACACTCCCGCCGATTCCCAGCACCCATTCCGCCACGAGGCGCTCAGGGCCATGAGCAGCGGCCGTCGCGGAGGGCGTGGTCTCCGCCCGCCGCGGAGCCGCCGATTCGAGCCGCGGTGGAATCGGTTCCTTGCCACCGGAAGCGATTCCGATCTCGCCGCCCCTGGCGGAATCCGATTCGCCCGGCTCGAGACGGGCCCGAATTGTTTCTTTGCCGCCCGAAGCGATCGTGACGTCCCGGCTAAACAAGATCATTCCGTCCTTTTCGACCTGCAGTCGCCGCTTGCCGGGGACGACCCCGATCGTCAGTTTGCCCTTTTCGCCCTTGCGCTCGACCAGGACTTGCCCTTCTTCGCTGAGCACTTGGACGGTCGCCTCGGAATCGTCGATCTCGACGATCAACGTTCCCTCCGGCGTTCGGAGTGTCACGATAACGCCCCACAGCAGGAGAGCCAGCAGCGGCAGGGCGGCCAGCGCGGCGAGGCGATATCTTCCCTGCTTCCACAGCGGAACGAGCTTCTGCAGAACGCTCACGCGATCGCGGGCTCTCGCGTGCCGCGGACCACGCGGGGTCAGGCGGACCGACGGCGCACCGCCGATGCTCGGCGGGGGAGATGGCGGAAGGCTGGGTGGGGCAACTTCCGGAAGTTCCCGATCCAAACATTGGTCCGGCGGCGTATCGGGGGCGGCTTCCGCTTGCGGAGTCTCCGAGCCGACCACGGCAGTCGCCTCGACCGCGGCGGCGTGCTGGCTGGTCCGTTTCAAGTACTCGTTCAGCGCGGCGGCGAAATCGGCCATCGTGGCGTAGCGGTCTTCAGGCCGCTTGGCCATCGCTTTCAAACAGATCTCTTCCAGATGCGGATCGAGCCCCGGCCGCAACTGCGTGGGACGCTCCGGTTCGGCCGTCGAGATTTGGGACAGCACGCGGAGCAACTCGCCGGTAAACGGCCGCTGGCTCGTCAGCAACTCGTACAGGATTACGCCCAGGCTGTAGATGTCGCTTGACGGCCCGACCGCCTCCGATTGGCCCCGCGCTTGTTCGGGCGACATGTAGGCCGGCGTGCCCATCACGGCGCCGTCTTGCGTCAGCGCCATGTCGGTGGATTGCCGGTTCGCCGCGTGGGTTGATCATGATGTTGGCCGGCTTCAAGTCGCGATGCACGATCCCGCGGGCGTGGGCCTCGTGCAAGGCCAGCGCCGCCGTCCGGACGACGAGGGCGGCCTTGCGTTCCGCGGCCGGTTTGCCCGGCCGGATGTACTCCGACAGCAAGTGGCCCTCGATGTAAGCCATCGTCATGTAATGCATGCCGTCGATCTGGCCCGCATCGTAGACGGGACAAAGATTCGCGTGCTGAATCGTGGCCGCCGCCCGAGCTTCGCGCAAGAATCGCTCCACGGCCTGTTGTCCCTCGTTGGCCGAGAAATGAGGCACCTTCAAGGCTACGTGCCGATCGAGTTGCGTGTCGTGGGCCAGGTACACGGAACCCATGCCGCCCGCGCCGAGTTTCTTGACAATCTGGTATCGGCCAAACCGCTCCGGCAGGTCGTGAGGGGCTTTCCGCGCCGGCGGCATGGTATCGGCGGACGGGCCGGTTTGGGACGTATCGCGTTCGGCACAGGCCAGCGGCAGTTCGTGCGACAACGGGGCATCGAATGGCATCGCCGCGGCTTGTTGAACCCGCCGCGTCAGTTCGGCGGCCTGGCGGGGGAAACGACGAGCGAAGTCCTGCAAGTCCACCGACACCCCGAATTGCTGTCGCAACTGGTACTCCGCCAAGATCAAGTCGACAGAGACCGTTGCTGTGTCGCCCAATTCCGGGTACTTCTTCAGATACGCTTCCAGAGTCGAACGGTTGCCGCGCTGCCAATGGTGCTCCAGGTCGATCGCGACCATCTCCGTGAGAGCCAGCGGCCGGAGGGGATGGTTCTTCGGCAGGCGCGTGGTGACCCATTCTGCCAGCGTATCTTCCTGCCACGCGGTGTCGAAGGCGACCAACCAGGCCTCGATCGTTTCCCGGTCACAGTCCGCCAATTCTGCCAGTGCAGGTTCGGCCATCATGATCCCCTTTCGCCGGTGCCGATTCGCTGATCTCCACTCGTTCGTAGTGATCATTGAGAACGGCGTCCGATCTGTGCCGAGTTTCGCACAGCTTCCCCGAAGAAGAAACCCACTCAGGGGGATTTTTTGTATTTCTCGCCGAGGCGCAATTGCCGCCGGAGCACGACCAAGATGGATGCGACGCCGATCGCCCGCCGTGGGCTGTGCCCCGGATTCATCGTCGCCCGATGCTTCTCTAGCAAACGTGACCGCCCTGCGGTTCATTGGTCTTCCACGATTTGAAGGGAGTCTCGGCACAAGTAGACGCGCGCCTGCCCTTCCGATTTCGGCACCAGCGGCGTGGTCGAATCCCAGTTGATCGAATAGCGCAAGTCGCGGCCTGAAAATCGCTGTGGCCTGGTCGTGCACGTGTACAGGGCATGCTTGAAGGCGATGGCGTCGACCAGTACGCCGACCACCCGTTCCATGGCGGCCGAAAGCGCATGCTTGTTCGCCTCGTCGGGTGTCGTGCCGGACCCCGTCACAAGAACACTCTGGGTCGGCGGGGCGGCAGGCGTGAGAGCAAGCTTGATCCCACCGCCTTCCGATGGCATGGGCAGTGGCTTGATCGTGTGTTCCTCGCGCGACTCCGCCGACGTTCCGTCTGGCAGATCGGAAATCTCGAACAGGGCTTCCCACAGCCAGGCGGTCAGACCGGTCTTGTCCCTCGACGTCCAGCAAGGCGGCGCGAGCCGGTGTGCCGGCGGTCGAAGTCCAAGTGCGCATTTCCGGAGAATCGTCGCCGATGGCAGCCGTTGTCCGAAGCAAGAGGACGAGGCCGAAGAGGCCCAACGTCACAAACGCGGGTCGAGTTGAAACTGGAAATGCCCCAGAGCCTTGATCACACAACATGATGCGCCCCGCGCGCGGCCCTCGGGCCGGTCGCGTCGAGGATTTCCACCGCAGCCCCCGCGGGAATGCTCTCGACCTGGAGAAATCCCGCATTTGACGGCAGATCCATCTGGACCACCGCCGCGTTGTCACGGCCACGGACCAGAATCACTTGCCGCTGCAGGTCGATACATCCGGGGGCCCGGGCGCAGAGGTCGTACTTTCCCGGATGTCGGGCAACCAGCGCTCGGCCGTTGCTGAGTTCAATCCGTTGGTTGTCGAGAGTCACCTCGGCCTCTGCCGGTGTGACCTGCAAATCCAGATAGGCGGGCCGGGTTTGCCAATAGGTTCCGGAAACGATCGCGGTCAGCGCAAGCACGACGGCAAGACTTGCCTGTGCCGGGTGTCGGCGGCACCACCGCCAGACCCGCATCGGCCGGCTCAAGGGACGCGCCTTGATCGGATTGCCCGCCAGATAACGCTCCAGATCCTCGGCCAGCGCCTGGGCAGACTCGTAACGGTGCGCCGGGGACTTTTCCAGACACTTTAAACAAATGGTTTCCAAGTCGCGGTCGACCGTCGAGTTGAGTTTCCGGGGCAAAACCGGATCGTCTTCGACGACTTGCTGAATCGTCTGCTGCAAACGAGCCGCCACAAAGGGTGGCCGGCCGGTGAGCAGCGCGTACAGCACCGCGCCCAACCCATACACATCCGCCGCCGGGCTCACCGGCGCGGCGCTCGCCCTGCTCTTTGCCGCGCAGGCCTACCTGACGGCCCTCGCCGCGCGCGCGAT
>CAYUFW010000007.1:17299-40341 GCA_964443915.1 uncultured Pirellulaceae bacterium | reverse complement strand
CTGCTCCGGCGACATATAGCTGGGCGTCCCCATCACTTGGCCGCTGGCCGTCAAACCTGCATCTTCGGTCAACCGTTTGGCCAGCCCAAAGTCCATGATCCGGGGCTCGCCCTCCCCATCCAATAACACGTTGGCGGGCTTCAGGTCGCGATGAATGATGCCCCGCTCATGCGCGTCATGAACGGCTCGGGCAATCTTCTGCATCAATTCGACCGCCTCACGCGGTGGCAAAGGGCCAGCGGCCAATCGTTCGCCAAGACTTCCCCCCGGCACGAAGCCCATCGAGTAGTAGCAACGGCCCGCGTCCTCGCCAACTTCGTAAATTGGCACAATCCCCGGGTGATCGAGATTCGCCGCGGCTTGGGCTTCGGTGCGAAACCGCTGGACTTCCTCCGGCGAGGCCAGCTGCCCCGTCAGAATCATCTTCAACGCGACGCAGCGATTCAGGCTGATCTGCCGCGCCTTGTAGACTCGTCCCATCCCGCCTCTGCCGATCTCTTCCAGCAGTTCGTAATCTCCCAGCGTTCCCAACGGCCTGGCGTCCGCGGGTTGCGATCCACCCGCCGGGCCGTTACCGTTGGCAGGCTTGCTCGCTGGACTGTCCATGGCCCGGTCGGCGAAGGCAGTCACGTCGCCATCCAGGCTTGGCGTCTCGGACGGCTCCCGGTCGGCGAACAAGGGACGCGTCCCCGCGGGAGCCGGCGGCGGCATTGGCGCTGGCTGGTTGCGCGTCATTCCGCCCGACGATCCCGAGGGGTCGCTCTCAATGCTCCGCACGAGTTCCGCGGCCTGGCGGGGAAAACGCTGGGCGAACTCGTGGATGTCCACCGGCTCTGCGAACTGCTGGCGTGCCCGATATTCCGCCTCGATCAGGTGCACCGAGACGGTGTCCGTGTTTCCCAACTCCGGAAATCGGTCCAGGTAGATCTCCAGTGCCAGCCGATGGCCCAGCTGCCACTGACGCTCGAGATCGATGGCCACCAGCTCGACCATCGTCAAATTCCGCAAGGGCTGCCGATCGGGCAAGCGGGCAGCAAACCACTCGGCCAAGGCATCTTCTCGCCACTCGGTCTCGAAGGCGAAGCACGACGCCTCGAGCGCTTCCCGGTCGCTTTCCGTCAGTTTCGCGAGCGCGGAATGAAGCATGGTGCGTGACCCTCATAGTCAGATATTCACGTGACCCAATCCCAATTGGACCGCCTGCCCATCGGATCGGCAACGGCGAGCCGGACGGTACGTCTGCGCCGGACCTGTTGGGCTCTCGCTGCGAGTCGCCCTACCATTCTCGCGCCATCCCAAAACACATGGCGTTGGGGCTTGGGATCTGCCTCCACCCGTGTAAGGGCGTTGAATTCGCTGGAGTTCGCGCTTTGGCGTGTGCGTCTTTTGTAGCGGGCATAGCCCGCCGCACAAGCTAAAGCGTGGACTCCAGCAACCGCCCCGCGGATTCTCACGAAAACAGCACCTTTACAGGCTTGGGGTCTGCTCTGCAACCCGACAACTGAACATGGTATGGGCGCCTCATTTCGTCGACAGTACCATTGTGCACGGTGTCCAAAGCGTGCCAAGGTTTCTTGGAAAAGTGAGCCGCCGTGGACTTCACGGCAGTTGCCCCCTGGTTCTGCGCCGAGGAAAGCAAACGGGAATCCTCTTCTTGATTCCGCCGATTGCCGCGTGGCGGATTACGGCAAATCAACCGGCTCGCCATCGCGACGATTGGCCAGTCGGCGGTGGGTGATCAGATCCAGCGTATAGCCTATCGTTCGAGTGGAGCCGTCGCAGAGTACAACTTGAAAACCTGCCGGGTGCGCCGATCCGAAGCACCAGGAGTTCGCTTCACCTCGCCGGTCCTGCATGGGAGCCCATTCGGCCCAGGCTTCCATGTCCCAGTCGTCTCCGCACAACATCGAGTGGTCGTCCGCTCCGTCGTACCCGCTCGTGTAACCGTCAGGATCCAAGTACTTCTCGCCCACCAGATACGTCGAACTGGTTCCGTCGAGCACGTCGCCCATCCGCATTTCACTCCGCTGGTGCGAAATCCCCGTGCTGCCTGACATGTCGGCAAATCCCTTCCCGGCGAGCCCATCGGATCGATCCGGACCGGCATGCCAAAAGACATGGCGGTCGCCTCCATTGGCGACGTAATCCGCGCGGGCGACGGCTAAAGCGTCGTCCGCGTTGTGGGCTTGCCCGCCAGGCGGTGGCGGCGGCGTAAATCGTGTTTCGCCGAACGGATGGGCATACAGATCTGCCCCGCGGCGTGTGGGGCAGTTGAACAAGGCCAAAGGGATTTGTGTCGCTTCGGCCGCGCCGGCTTTCTGCTGAGCCGTGATCACGTCTGGCTGCCCATCGCTCCCCAACGCGAACATGGATTCCTGCTCGACAAAAGGCAGGATTTGGTAAACCCAACTGCCGGGCTGCGATTTCCCTACGCCGCGGTCGGGATCGCCGCACCAGTGCCAACCCCAGCCACCTGACGGGAAGTGTCCGTAGATGTCGTGATGTTGGTGAAAGGCCACGCCGATCTGGCGCAGGTTGTTGATACATTGCACTCGCCGAGCGGCCTCGCGCGCCGCCTGGACGGCGGGCAAGAGCAGCGCGACCAAGATCCCGATGATGGCGATTACCACCAACAACTCGACCAGCGTGAACCCACTTCTGAGTTCGGATCTTCTGTCTCGGTCTTGCCTAATCATCGAAACCTCCCCAAAATCGCGTGTGTGAACCTGGATGAACTCAGTCGCCGGCGTGCTTCTCGCTTTGACGGTCCGGCTTCGTGTCAGTGTCGTGTTGCGGTTGTTCCTTGCCTTGTGCCCACTTCAATTCAAGGACCAAGTCGCGGATTGGACCATTGATCTCGATCTCCAGCCCCGAAGTGCGATAGTCTGCGTAGGATCTGGGGGCGTGCCATTGGATGCTTTGATCGCCCAAGACCTCAATGGCAGAGACTTCTACGTTATGCACGCCGAGTGCGGCACCGTCGCTGCCATTGGCGCAGGTCAGGGAAAATTGGCCCTGCTCGTCAAGTTTTCCCGTCGAGGCAGGTGCATCCCAGGGGATGAAGCGCACAATTCCCCGAGTCAAAGGGGCTCCGTCGACAAGGACGCGGCCCGACACGGGCACGGTGGAAATGTCCTCGCTCGCGTCCCGCGGTAGAAGCAAGAGAGCAATCAGCAGCAGGAGCAGGCAGAAACTCAGCCCAGCGAGGCGGTGTCGACGGAGGTGAGCCACCGCGTCCCGCCATCCGCCGTCTGATGCGGCGGCGGTGTGCGAATTGGCGGCGTTTGGGGCAGCCCGCTCGGTAGACTCTGGTTGTTGGGCTTGAGATCTCCGCTCTGCGAGGATCTCGTTCCAGTGTCCTTGAAAGCGACGGTTCATCTTGCTCTTGTCCTGGACTTGGTGTGCTGTTTCGACATGAATCGGTTCGGCAGGGGTACGGGTTGCTGTCGTGGGAACGACGTGCCGGCCGAAGGATGGCCTGCCAAGAGTTGTATTGCGAGTTGTACCAGCATTGTGCCAAGATTTCCAGACGCCGTACTACGGCTGGTTCAACTCGCGGCAATCCAAGCTGTAGACGCCGGCACTTGGCCCCGACGGGTTGCGGCCGCCGAAGACATAGATCATGTCGCCGCACACGGCGACGGCGTGGGCTGCCCGCGGGCTGGGCAGCGGTGGCCCCAGACACCATTCCTGTTGCGCGCAGTCGAAGACGTCAACCGCCGACCAAACGCCCTGCTGGGTATCACCGCCTGCAATCACGATCTGGTCTGAGTCCATAACAACGCAGTTGCTGTAACTGCTGACCCACCGGCTGCGCGGCTGGGCCACGCCGGGTTCCCATGTGTTGGTGAGCGGATCGAAAATGAATGTATCCACATAACTGCGGTCGTCGTGGACCCCCGCGAACAGATAGACCCGGCCCGCAACCGCGGCGGCTCGGCAGCCGCCGGTTCGCACGGGCAGCGAAGGCAGGGCAGTCCAGGTATTGCTGACCGGATCAAAGCTGTGAACCGCGGCGCTGCCCGGCTGTGGTCCGCCGGCCGGCTTGCCGCCGATGGCGATCGGCTTCCCGTCCAGCGAGACGGCCGCGAGGCCGGTGGCAGCCAGCGGCCGGTCCGCCCGCCGCGTCCAGTTGTCGGCCGACGGATCGTATTCCCAACACGCGCTCTTGAACGTACAGATGCCCCGCTCCTCGCCTCCCACCACGTAGATCTTCCCGTCGATCACGACCGCAGCGTGACCGCGGAAGTCTTCCGGCGCGTCCTGCAGGGGACTCCAGCGTCTGCCCGCCGGATCAAACTGGTCCACACGCCGCCAGGTGTTCTCGCCGCCGATGAGGTAGATCTTGTCGCCGACCGTACTTGCCGTGTGGTGGATCCGCGGGACCGGCATGGGGGCTTCGAGCGTCCACACCTCGCTTCCGGGCGGCGGCGCGGGAGATTCGGGCTCGTTCCCGAAATGATCGCTCGCAAGCTGAAACACGTCGACCGCTCCAAAGCGTGCGATGCCGGGCCTCCCCTGGCTGTTGCGCATCATAAATCCGATTCCCCCTTCCATGGACGGAAGCTCGGGATCGGAGGCGGTGAGGACACACTGGCCATCCACCAAGGCGCGCATCTGTTTGCCAACCACCTCGATGCAGAGGCGGTGGTATCTCTCCCGCGTGAGCGTACACGTGCCAGCGGCCAAGATTGTCTTGGCATAGTTTTCCTGGCCTTCCCAGCGCGCGTCCGGTTGGGCGAAGTACTTCTGAAACTCGGTCAATACGTCCTGACGCCCGTCGCTCTGCGTGATCTCGCGACTCATCACGAAACCGTAGGCGGTTCCCTCCCGATTTCGCCGCACGACGATGCCGGCCTGCCCTTGCTGCAGCTGCACGTCGCACTCGACGGCATAATCCTGCCACGAACGCTGGGGCCCGAAGACAAACCCGAGTCGGTAATCGCTGGCCATGTTGGCCTGCAGCACGCCGTCTCTGGCCTCCCAGGTGCCGAGTACCACCCGCCATCCGCTGGGGAGTTCTCCGTTCTCGCTATCGAACTCAATCTGTTCGAGCTGGGGAGGGGCAGGCTTGTCCGGCGACTGCGCCACCTCCTGCTGCGGACTGGAAGGCGGCGCCGGCGCGAAACGCACGGTGACAATCTTCTGCTCGCCTCGATGGAGTTCGAACCGGTCGGTGCTCAACCGGATACCCTCGGCCGATTCGGCAAGAGCCAGTTCGTACCGTCCGGCGGACAACTTGACCCGCCGGTTCGTCCTGGTGTCAAGGATCGTTACCGTCTCGCCGCCGCGCGAGACGATCACCTTGACGTCGACGTCGAAAGTTTGGATTTGCAGCGTTCCGCTCGTCGTGGCGACATACAACGTGACGCCGAAGTAAAGCGCAGGCAGGGCCAGGGCGACCAGCACGCCCGCAGCAAGATACCGGCGACGTCGGGGGCGAATCGCGGCGGGGCGCGGTCTGCATTCGCCGCGTCCTGCGCCGCCGGGTTCCGCAACCTCCAAGTCACCCGGAACAGGAAACGATCCCTGCTGCGACGAATCGCCAGCGAGGTACCCGGTCAGCGCGGCGGCGAACTCGGCCATGCTCGCGTAACGGTCTTCGGGACGCTTGGCCAAGGCTTTCAGGCAGATCGCTTCCAGGGACCGATCCAGGTCCGGGCGGTGCTTCGAGGGCGGCTCAGGCTCCTCGGTCAGGATCTGAGACAAGACTTCGAGCAACTGGCCGCGGAACGGCCGCTGGCCGGTCAGCAATTCGTACAGGATCACGCCCAAGCCGTAGATGTCGCTGGCCGGCCCGATGGTTTCGCCCTTTCCTCGGGCTTGTTCGGGCGCCATGTAAGCGGGCGTGCCCAGCAGCGCGCCGTGCTGCGTAATGGTCACGTCTTCGCCGGTCGTGCGGCGTGCCAAGCCGAAATCCATGACCACGGGCTCGCCGCAACGATCGACGAAGATGTTGGCCGGCTTCAAGTCTCGGTGCACGATCCCGTGCGTGTGAGCTTCCAGCAGCGCCCACGCCAGTTTGCGGACCAGTTCAACGGTCTGCCCTACCGGCGGTGGTTGCTCGGCCCGCACGTACTCGGACAGCAAGCGGCCTTCGAGGTAGGCCATCGTCAGGTAAGGTACGCCGCCGATCTCGCCCGCGTCGTACACGGGGCAGAGATGGGGATGTCGGATCTTCGCGGCGGTTTGCGCCTCGCGGAAAAATCGCTGCAGCACCTGCGGGCCGTCCTGCGGCGAGAACTGCGGGACCTTCAACGCCACCGGGCGGTCCAGTTGCGTGTCGTGGGCCAAATACACGGAACCCATCCCGCCTTGGCCCAACTTCTTGACGATGCGGTATCGGCCGAAGGTCTCTGGCAGGTCGTAAGCGACTTTTTCCGCCGCCGATACCGTGTCGGCCGACGCACCGGCATGCGAGGTGTCGCGCTCGGCGGCCCGGGGCGGCGGTTGGCGCGACATGCCAGCCGCAGACGGTGCCGCCGTTTGTTGAACTCGCCGCGCCAGTTCGGCGGCCTGGCCGGGGAATCGACGCGTGAACTCGTCCAGGTCCGCCGGGGCCCCGAATTGCTGCCGCACCTGGTATTCGGCCCAGATCAAATCAGCCGAAACCGTCTCGGCGCCGCCCAGTTCCGGGTACGCTGCCAGGTACGAGTCCAGCGTCAAGCGGTTGCCCCGCTGCCACTGATGCTCCAGATCGATGGCCACCATCTCCACCAGCGCCAGCGGCCGCAGCGGGTGCTGCTGGGGCAAGCGGCTCGCGATCCAGTCGGCCAGCGCACCTTGCTGCCAGGCCGTGTCAAACGCGACCAGCCACGCCTCGATGGTCTCGCGGTCGCCATCGGCCAGTTCTGCCAGGGTTCGTTCGCCCAAGATGCTTCCCTCCTTTCCGCCATGCCGATCCGCGGATCTTCCCCCGACCGCAATGATCATTGCCAACCGCAGCCGATCCGTGCCAAGTTTTGCAGGAACTTGCGCAAGGTCGTGCGTCGCGGGCAGCCGAGGTGCGAGCCGCCCCCAGCCGATCGGGTTAGCGCCGTTCGAGGAATAACGGTTCGATTGCACCGTGGCGCAAGCTTCCAGCTTGCGGTAGACCATGTCATCGCAAGCTGGAAGCTTACGCCACTTAGTTCGTGAACGGTGCTGACATCTTCTCCAAGCGGTGCCCCAACAACTCCAGGGCCCGGTAGACGGTTCTGCGGGACACGCCCAGGCGGTTGGCGATGTCGTTGGCCGAGTGGCCCTGCAGACGCCAGTCCAGGACGTCGCAGTACATGCTGGGCAGGTTGTTCAGAAGCACTTCGATCTGGTCCAGCAGAATGGCGGCCTCTTCGGGCCCCGGTTCACGATCGACCAGACGCGCGATTGCGTCCTGGTCCGATACGGGGGCCTCCACCGAGACGTCGCGCAGGGCTGCCGTGTGCCGCCGCCCCTGGGCTTGCGCTTTGCGGACGGTAATCTTGACCAGCAATTGCCACAATTGTTCCGAACTGTCGATCTGGAACTCGCCCGCCAGGGTGCGGCGGAAGAAGGTGCGAAAGGCCGATTGCACGACGTCCTCGCCATCGACGCGTCCCGCCAGCTTGCGGCTCAAATGCTGTTCCGCGACACGGCTCAACCGCTGCGCGTAGTGGGCAAAGATCAGCGCGGTGGCCTCGGCATCGCCCTGACGGTGCCGTTCCACAAGATCCGTGCACGATTCGGATACCGACATGATTGCTGAAGGAGATCGAGATTCTCAGTTGACCTCACGCGGCTTGCTTTTCGCAGAAGTTCGCGCCCGCGTCGAGAAACGCACGGTCTGCCAACCCTCGCGTCAGCAGCATTCGTGCCGCGCATCGCGGACTATCATCACGTGCGATTCCGGATCGCGTCAATCCCCGGGGGGACATTTTTCGGAAACTTTGGCACAAGTCGAGATGGATCGGCAATTCTGTTTTCGGAGCTCCTCGTGGAATGCAGATGTTCAATCCTGGAAAACGGAGGTGTATAATGACAATTCGCTGGAAGGCTCGCGAGAAGTACGCCGGGGCGGTCTTTTATCCCTTGATCTTCGGTGGGTTTGGCCTGTTGGACTTCGACTTGACGGGATTCTTGGTCATGTCCGTCTTGGAGGTACTCGCACTGCTGCTCTGCCTTGTCGGCATTGGGTTCCTGCTGCTGCCGTTGGTCCACCTGGCGTCGATCTGCTGGGCCGTGGCGGTCGTCCCCCGGAATCGGCGCCAAGCGGAAGCGGCGCGAGCGGGCACGTGATGCGACGACGGGTGGGAATGCTGTCGTCGCGTTTCTGTGTCGTGGTGGGAAATGGGAAAGGCGAGATCTCCGGTTCGTATCTCGCCGTGGGGATCCGCCACTGAGGAGAAAAGAATGAACAGAACCGCCGGAACGTGTTTCGTTGTGCTGGTGTTGTTCCTGTTGGCCGCGGGGCTGACCGCAGCGGCTTACCTGAGTCTGATCATCCCGGAGTTCCGCCAGGAATCGTTTTACGTCGCCTTGGTCGGTTCCTGCGTCGCAGAAGCGGTGTTCTTCGGTTACCTGGCCCATGCCATGTCGAGTTCCGATGCCGCGGATGCGTCCCTCACCCCCACTCGGCTGCGCGGCGGCCTCCTGGTGGCGATCTGGTTGCTTGTCGTGCTGGTGACCAGCGGCATGGCGGTCTCGCCGCGGAACGCCGATACGCTTGTCGCGGATCGCCTGCTGGTCATTCAACTGGGAATTTCGTTCCTGTTCTTCCTGGGCTTGGTCTTTCTGCATCGCCAGGCGGGGGCCGTGCAGACGCGGAGCCAGCCCGTGCAACGCGAGCGCGTGCGACTGGAGGCCGATGCCGGCGGGCTGGACGTGCTGATCGACGACCTGCGGCAAGCCGCGGCACGATTTCCCGATCAGGCGGTCGAATTCGACCGCCTGCTGAAACGGTTCGACACGCTCAAGACCCAACTGCTCTCGTCGTCCGGCACGGCGCTGCGTGACGAAGGACGTCCTTGTGAAACGATCTCGATGGACCAGGTGGAACAAAGCCTGCGCGAGCTGAAGAAACAGGTGCAACGATTAGCTGGGGAGTCCGACGAGACGGCTGCCGCGATCCTGACAGAGATCCGGGGCGCCGTGGATGCAGCGCTGACCTTGTTGAAGCGACGCGAGGACGTACTCAGTTTCTGACGACGGAGGAATCGCGATGCCGTGGAAAGTGATCGAGTTTCAGGATAACACCGGGCAGATCATGGTCGCTCGGGTGCCGCCGGACGGCACTGCGGAACTGGTGACCGGTTCCACGTTGATCGTGCAGGATGGCCAGATCGCCACGTTTTATCATGACGGCCAGCCCGCGGACAGTTTTCGCGCGGGGCGTTACGCCCTGAGCACGCAGAACATCCCGGTCCTGGGCAAGTTGCTGAATCTGGCCACGCTCAGCCGTTCGCCCTTCCGTTCCTACGCCTACTTTGTGGCGCTGAAGACTTTCCTCGATCTGGGCTGGGGCACTTCGTCGCCCATCTTGTTCCGCGACAGCGAATTCAAGATCGTCCATTTACGGGCCCACGGTACGTTTGCCGTGCGGATCAGCAACCCGAAGGTCTTCCTGCACACCCTGGTCGGCTCGCAAGGCATGGAGACCACGGATGCGGTCGAGCAATACATGCGCAAGGCGATTGTTTCGCGTTTCGCGCAGATTCTGCCGGACGTCATGACCACCGTGGTGGATCTGCCGCAGCGCTACGAGCAGCTGGAGGTCCGCGTCAAGCAGGCGGTGCGCGACCATTTCGCCCAGTACGGCCTGGAACTGGTCGACTTGATCCTGGAAGCCGTGACGGTGCCGGAAGACGTGCAAAAGGCGATCAATCAGGCAGCCGGCACGCGCGCCGTCGCCGCGGAGGAAGCGAGCCATTACGAGCGGATCATGCGCAGTCAAGCCTTGCGTGACGCCGCCCAGCAGCCTGGCAGCGAAGCCGGCAGCGGCCTCGCCGCCGGGCTGGGGTTCGGCGCCGGAATCGACATGGCCCGTCAGATGCGCAACACGGCCCCGCCGGTCCCCGCAACGGGTGATGGCGGCCCTGCCGCGGCCCCGCGGATGACCTTGGATGAAGTGAAGAACCGGCTCCGTGAACTCAAAGAGATGGTGGAGGAAGGACTTCTTACCCAGGACGAATTCGAAGGGAAGCGCCAGGAGTGGCTGCGGCAGATTTGACGCCGGAGCCAGCGCGCCCGTCCTACAGCACCGCTTGTTTGTGGAAGTGGAGGTTCTCGCAATGTCTCGCGTGTTCACGGCCGTTTGCACAGCCTCGATTCTCTGCGTCCCTCTGCTGGGGGCCGCGACGCTTGGTGGGGCCCAGGAGGGCGAGTGGGCATTGCGGGTATGCGTCATCGATACGGACGGCCGCGAAGTCGTGGAAGATGGCGAACTCTGGATCGACGTGGAGGACATGGAGCGCACGATTGTCACGTCCTACGGCGAACGGCGAAAGATCGTTTTCGGCAATCGAAGGATCTTGGGACATGAGATCGAGCTACCCATCGCGCAGCCGGGCCGCTACCGGGTCGTCGTCTCGTGCTGCTGGGAAGAAGCGTCGCCCGGGACTCTGCTTGAGAAGGACTGGCCTGATCTGAAGGTCGGTGATTTCGGGTTCGACGCGAAAGGGCAGTATGTCATCACGAAGGCCGATTACACGCCGAAGTTCGAGGATCCTACCGGCGAGGGAACGGGGGTTGTCGTTCCGGGCGCCGGTCGCTGGGAGATTACGAAGACTCATCGCTACGCGTTTCGCGATGTGACAGTGACCCACGTCGACAATTCCGAAAAGAGCAACAATCCAGATCGGGTCTTGGTCGTACTTCCCGTTCACGAGCTTCGAGGTTGGATCGCCGAGGCCGCCAAGATCGTGGCGGCCGATGTCATCAGCAACGGCTTGGCACATATTTCACCGGGCACCACGATTGAGTCGATCTTGACGCACGACGCTCCCGCCAATCTGCTGGTCACGGCGGGTTCGGATCTGTCTGATCTCGTGACGGATGATACGGCGGTGGAACTGGTCAAGGGAGCGGCGGTCAAGCTCGCGTTCGGCCAATGGTCGGTGCCTGTCGAATTGACGCTTATGACATTCACTCTCGGCGTCGAGGGGGGCGCCATCGAATTCTCCAGACGTCTCGAGCCGTATCGCCGGTCGGACGACTACGAGTATTCGGTCGAAGGAACGATCGATTGGAGCCACTACCGGGAGACGAGCGTCGACGGCAGCGGCGACGTCGTGATCCAGAACCTTGGGCCGCCGATGCAGAATGTCCAAGTCAGGGCGGTCGGCATGAGCATCAACGGCACCGAATTCACAGTCAAAGAGCCGATCTCCAGAGTTTACTCGAGCATCGACACGAATTCGATCGTGCGCGTGGCGTGGGATATTGACCACGAAAAGATGGTTCGCGCCGGCGTCTTTCGATTCGTGGGTATCCGTTTGGTCTACGAAACGCGGCCCGGGGTCGTAGCCCCTCTGCTAGTCAAATCCTCCGATGTGCTTGATCCCCGCAACGGCTCTGCGAATCCGCCAGTCGTCGAGATGCAGGTCGTGGCCGACACCTATGTCGTCCGCAAAGGAACTCCGATCTCGTTCCACGGCACGCTGCTGACGACGGATGGTGTCCCTGTCATCGAGGCACTGCTCGGCGTCGAGGATCCGGTCGCCCAAACGACGCAAGTGCTCGAGGTCGATGCGTCGGGCCGGTTCAGCTACACGTCTTCGACCGATTTTTTGACCAAGCCCGGCGGATATGCCTTCATCTTCCGGTGCTCGGAGACTCGGGAGCGGGTACTGACCGTGGCGCTGCTTGACCCGTCGGCCAACTCGGTCGACCTCGCGTCGATCGGGATGCCGATCGGCGACCAGGGGACGATCGAGGAGAGCTTCCTCGCGAAGCCGAAGGGGTTCACAACCGTAACGCGGACGACGACGGGAATGAGTCCGCCGACCGGGACGACGCTGCCCGGTCCGCCGACACCTCCCAGTCCTTCTGAATCGCTCCGTTTGCAGGCCGCGGCGGTCGCTCAGGAAGCGGTTCAGGCATCTCTCCGGAAGTCGGGCTCGAGTTCGACGAGCCGCGCGGAGGTCGTCGCGGCCCTGACCGGCACATCGAGATCCTCGTCGACCGCCACGGGCGTCTCATCCGGGGCGACGGCGTATCTCGATACGATCGCTATCGACGATGCCGAAGCGGTGGCCAAGAGCGCGATCAGCCGCTCGGCGCTTGCCGTCGACCAAAGAGAGGCTTTGATAGCGGGTATGGACCGATCGACCATGTTCTACAGCGTCGTAAGACTGGACCCCTTCCTCGGCGTGGTAACAGCCGACACCGCGGCTTCGCAGCGACCCGAATTCGGGTCGGGGGAAGTCAGAATGGTCGTCCAGAGCGATCCGAACGTCGGGCCTCAGACGCCGCCGGAGTTTCTTGCCACGATCGCGCTCGATGACGGCGGTGTGCTTGCCATCGCCGCCACGGGAATCGCGGAAGAATCGCCTCCCACGGCCCACGGCCTTCTCGACGTCGTCATTGCGATCGACAAATCGGGGTCGATGGCGGACGACATTGAATGCGTGCAGCGGGGGGTGGACACGATTCTGGGCGAGATGGCGGCACTTGCCCAGCAGCAGAACATCAGCTTGCAGGTGGGGTTGGTGTTGTTCAGCTACACCGGCGAGGGGAATGTGTTCGAGACCTGCCCGCTGTCCGTGGATATCGAAGCGGCGCGACAGTTTGTTGCGGGGCTGAACCCGCAGGAGGTGGGTGGCGACGAGGATTTGTATTCGGCCCTGATGTACGCCATGAACGAACCGGTGGAAGGCCAGCAGATCGATATGGGATGGCGGACCGGAGCAGCGAAAATCGCGATCCCGATCACGGACGAAGCGCCCAAGAGCGACAATTTCAATGTGTTGCAGGTCGCTCAAGTCGCGGAAGACCTGGACCCGGTCCACATGTACCCGCTGATTATGCCGCAAGGACCGTTGACTTGGCTGGACTCGACCGAGTCTTCTTTGAAGGAACTCGCGCGCGTGACCGGTGGCGAAGCGGTCAAGGTGCAGGATGCCGAGGCCTTGCCGAGGGCGATCGTGGACGCGGTCGCCTTGGCGATCCGGCGGCACAAAGAAGAGATCTACCGGCAGGAGAATCCGCCCTACCTGTTGTACGGCGTCGCGGGCGGTATGGGCGGTGTGTTGCTGCTGTTCGTGGCCGGCTTGTTGTTCCTGCGCCGCCGGCGCGTTGAATTGCACAACGTTCCGTCGGCCCTGCCGATCGATTCGGATCTGACGGGCGATACCGCGTTCCGCCGCACCGACGGTTGATCCCGCTTAGCACCGTTCGAGAAATAAGTGGCGCAAGCTTCCAGCTTGCGATGACACGATCTACCGCAAGCTGGAAGCTTACGCCACGGTGAAATCGGACAGTCACTACTCAGACGGTGCCTGCGACGGACGCCACCGGTCTTTCTCGTGCCACCTCGACGGTGGGCGAATTCCGCCACGGTCCGCGGCGGACCGGTTGCGCCAACTTACGACTCTTTGGTCCACGCTTGGCTCAGCTCCGCCGGAACAGCAACGGTCAGTTCGGGCAGTCGGGCCTTGTCGATCGCGCGAACCGCCCGCACGCGGACGGAGGCGGGGATCGGCCCAGCGTTTCTCCGAGCGAATCCATACTGCGGCTGATCGCCTTTGGGCCGCGCGTTGACAGGCACAATCAGCTGCAGCACGCCATCGGGAGCGATCGTCCACCCGGGGCTGCCGTACGTCGGAAAGCGCATTTGGGACCCCTGGTCGGACGCTTCGCCGCGATCCTCTCTGATTTGACGAGGGGACAAGGCCTTCCATTTGTCCTGGTCGCCGACCGCCACCTGCATGGCGAAGATGCTCGTTGGCGACGGAACGTCCGCGTCAGCGAACTCTTCAAATCCTTCAAACCCCGTCATGTCATCTATGGCATCCTTGGCAACTTGTTCGAAGACGCGTTCGAGAAAAGAGCTTTTTGCGGATCCCGACGTTCCAGAATCCTGCTGCGATTCCGGCTTCTTTTCGGCTTCGAACAACTCGTCTGGAGTCCCTTCGATGAAGATCGGCTTGGAGCTCAGGTTGTCGATCGTCAGACGCACCTGCAGCGTTTCCAGTTCGCTCCAGCCGGATTTCTCGGAGCCGGTTTCCCACTTAGCGGCCAAGCGGACTTGTCGCGACGGACTGCTGAGCACCCGGTTGAGCAGAAAGAACACGGCAAACGCCGCGACGAGCCCAGTGGCGGCACCGCCGATCCACTTCTTCTGCCGCGGAGTGAGGCGGCGCGGCATGCGCGTCGGGATGGCGGGCGGCGTCAGCGGCAGACTGGGCACAGGCGGCGACATCCCGTGGTGAGCTGCCGGAGTCGCAGGCGTAGCCGCCGGGCCCGGAACGGGCGGCGGTTTGCCGCCGGCGTTGGACGCCGGTAGCGCGGGCGGCGTGAACGCTTGCGGCGTCGACGGTGGCTGCTGCGACGGCAGCGAGGGAACCGAAGTTTGAGGTACCGGCGGCGGGCTGGCGGGCAGGGTGGGGAGCATCGAGGAAACAGCAGGACGCGGAGTTGCTGGAGGCTGTGCGGATGGTGCCGCCGCCGCGGGGGCGGAGGGCGGCACCGCGACCGCGGCGGGCGTTGGCCGAGTCGTTGCCGAGGGTGGCTTGGGGCGTTCCGCGGCAACGTTGTGCGGCGGCGTGGCTTGCGGCGGACGATTCGCAGCCGGTGTCGAGGACGGCTGCGGCTTGGAGCCGGCTACATGGACAGCTGCCGCCTCACGATGCTGTGCGGGGCGGGACGCCGCCAGCAGTTTCGCGACTTGTCGACGCGCCTCCTTCGATTGCTCGGCCAACGGTTGATGCTCATCGACAATCACGACATGAGGCGCTTTCAAGGTTGCTCCGCAGGTACACGGAATGTCGGCGGTCGCTTCATCGCCGACGGCCACGTCGTTTCCGCACCGACCACAATGCAGCGACGCGATGCGACCAGCGGCGTCCGGCATGGGCGTCCGAAAAACCTGGCCGCACTTGCGGCACTTGGCCGTGCGTCCCCACGCGGCCTCTTTCAAGAGGTATTCCTCGCCACACACACAGGTGAACAAGATGCATTCCATGACATACCCCGCTCTGACAGATTCTGGAAACGCAAGACTTTCCCACCTGCACCAGGCCGGTCACGACACGACCTTCGGTGCCTCCAACGACGGCTCGGGTGTCAGCCCCACCGTGACATTCATTCCCGTTGCTTTTCGATCGCGTTTTTCACTTCGGTCAGAGTCTCGTTCATCCGATAAAACAGGATCATCACTTCGCACAAACAACGCCAGAAGAAGGCCACGACGACGAACATCAGGATGGGCAAGATGAAAGCCATGACGCTCTCCAGGAAATCTTCGCTTGCTTTGATTAGCAAATTCAGGACGTAGAAGCTGGAAGTCAAGATATTGAGCACTCCAATCCAGAAGACCACCTGCATCACGATGGGCAGCACCATCCTCCGAAACACGAGATAGTCCACGATTTGGCCTTTCGAGACCTGTCGCAGCGGACCGATCCAGCCCCCCGCGCCGCCCATCAATTCGAACTCGGGCGTCTGCTGCCAGGGCTTCCACTCCGTCATTCCCGGGGTCCAGACCAACGCCGCCGCTGGCATCCTGCCCTCACGGATCATCTGCTTGATCTGCTCCAGGGTGTAAGGGCCAAGCTGTTGCCCGTTGTCGCTGATCGTCCATTGGCCCGCCGCTACGGAATTCTGTTCTCCAGCACTCATGTTCAGTCTTCCTTCTGGTGGAAATGAAACAACGCTCGTTCTCAGGAACCACTGGCAGGAAAATGCCAGTGAATGAATCACGATTTGAGCGGTCTGCCATCTGCATCCCGGCTGATCGTACCGTTCTGAATCAAAACGCCTTCCACGATGCCCCAGGCCAGGGCGACCAGGACGCTAAGCCCGTACGTGCAAAAGCCGAACAGTACAGACAACATGAGCTGCACGATGCCCAGGGTCACGAAGCCGAGATAGAAGCGATGCATGCCTGCCCAGCCCAGGGCGTAGGCCAAAATCGCCGCCGTCTGCTTGGACTTGACCGCCACCACGGGAAGCAACGGAGCCGGCGGCGGAGCATACAAGCCAGGCGGGGTTCCTGTGGGCAAAACCCATTGCGGGCCTATGTACCGGGGTGCCGCACCGCGTGCAGCGGGGCGCATCAGGAGGGATGCTGGCACCACAATTCGGACAACTCAGCACGGACATGACTCCCCCCCAAAAGCTCCGACAGACCAGGAACGCGCCTCGCGTGTCTGGTTCAGCGGCCAGACTTGGGCCGCCATTCGTCTAATTGCACGCGGCGGCGAAACTGTGCCAGGATTTGAGAAAAACGGACTATTTCCCCTTTCCGCAGTGCCGCGCCGCGGATCTTCGCTCGTGCGCAGTAATCACTGCCAGCGGCAGCCGATCCGTGCCAGGAACGACCGTCCGGACACAGTCAGGCCTGGGGTTCCAGGCCGAGCGCCCGCAGTCGGGCCGTCAAGCGATCGTTTCGCTGCCGCTCCTGTTCGGCGCGCTGCCGTTCCTGCTCGGCCCGCTGCCGCTGGCGTTCGTTTTCTTCGGCCAGGAACAAGGCGTCCAGGCCGCCTTGGAGTGTCTGGATCCAGCGGAACTGCACGGTGTTGTCGGCCATAGGCTGCCCATCGCTGTCGGGATAATCCACCTTGGGTCTGGTACGCGTCAACGTTTCCGTGCTCATCGTCATCGAGCCTCGTGGACAGCCGAACAAAGCCACTCGGATTATAGCTTGACACACCTTGCGGAGGCAACCAAAGTAGGTTGCGTCTCCGACCCGGCCCGGTCGGGACAGAGTCCCAACCTACGAACGCGCGCGCAAGACGCGCATGATACGGACCAAGATAGGACGACGGCTTGCGGGCGGAAACGAACGCTCGTGGCGCCAGGTTCCGCCGGTTTCGACCGCCTGAAGGCGGTACTACCAACAACGCCGTTCTAGTACCGACCGCTCAGGCCGGCCAGGAACAGGTGGGCGGTGCCGTCGGTGGTGGTCCGCACGGCATCGTCGTATTCCAGGTAGTTGTAGCGGAAGTAGCTCGTCGCGCCGGGGTGCAGCCGGTAGTCGAAGCCTGCCGACAGGCGGACCGAGTCCATGGCGTCCCGCGCCAACTCCGCAATCTCCGGCCACACGTAGGGCTCGTCGAAGACCGTCGAGGCGATTTCGTTGCGGCCCTGCACGTATTGGAGATTGCCGCGCAGGAGCAGACGGCGCGTCCAAGCGTAGCTGCCGCCCAGCGACCAGACTTCGCATTGGCCGCCGTAATCCCAATTTCGCGTGACCGGCGCGTACGGTTCGCCGTTGTCGAAGTCGTCGCCCAGGGTGACGGCTTGCCGGATCCAATTCGTCAGGTAGGCGTACCCCGCGGAAAACGATAGTGCCGGGGTCGGCGCATACCAAAACGAGACGGTCAACGGATAGCTGTCTTCGTCGAAATCCGCCACGGCGGAGTCTTGGAAGCGATTCTGAATGCCGAACGTCACATTGGCCAGCAAATAGGCAGCGGGAGTCCAGGTGCCCCCGATTTCCACGAGGTCCGTGCGCATGGGCAAGTTGCTGTTGGTCGTGCCGTTCGAGCTGCGGATCGAGTACAGCGGCCGATCGTCGTACCGGCCGGTGTAACGGACAAAGGTGTCGTACGCCCGCGACCATCGTTGGGACGCGCCGACGTGGACCAGATGGCTGTCGGTACACGGCTGATCCACATTGATGACGACCGCCGGCTCCAGCGTGACGTCGGACGCTGCGTTCTCCCGGTGCAGCACGCGGTACTCGTAGCGCCCGTAGAAGGACAGCCCGCGTCTCCACGTCGGCTCGCCGCGGAAGGGAGTCCACCGGCCGTTCACACCGGCCGTGGTCCGAATGTAGTCGATCAACGGCACGAGCGCGTCGCTGGCAAAGAAATCGGGCACGCCGTCCTCGCCGACGACGCAGGGGACGATCACCGGTTCGCAGCCGCAGCCGCCGTATTGCCGCGGGTCGGACCAGGTACACTCGATTTCGGTCTCGTCGTAGCGGTCGAACGTGAGCTGCTCGCCGGAAATGAGCACCGCTGGCGATTGGTTTGTTTCATAGTTCAGCTTGGCGTAGCCGGTCCACTTCAGGTTCTCGATCGAGCGGTCGGTGAGCCGGACGTCGAAGCCGCCGAAATCCCGCGCGAAATTCCGGTGCCGGTTCTCCGTGCTGCCGTGATACAACAGGCCGTACACGCGCGTCGTTTCCGAGATGTCGGCGCCGATCTTGAGTTTGTCGATCTGAGTGAGGTTCTCCGGCACGACCGCGTAGGGGTAGTACGCGCCGTCAGGATAGGCCTCGCTGCCCAGTTGGGGTGGCATGCTCTGGCCGTCGACGATCGGGGGCAGCGAGTTGTACAGCCGCGTCAGCGGCTGATCGTTCTGGTTGAACGAGCGCATCGGCCGCGAGTAGGAAATGGTGACCGGGCCCCATTTCCCTTCCACGCCCGGCTCGAGTTCCATCGTCAGCCAGTCGATCTGTTGCCGACGGCTGAGGACGTGGCACTGCCGCGCGTCGCCCGCGATTTGCGGGTGGTCGAAGCAGTCGGACATCGCGGTCACTTGCCGCTCGCCCGACTTGCGCATCCCCCACACGTTCAGACGCCAGCGGATCTTGTCCGTCAAGTCGCCCTGGAACTTGGCTTTCAATTGCTGCACGCGAATGGCGTAGTCTTCGCCCACGTTCAGATCCTCGGCGATGAAGTCCCCGGCTACGGGAAGGTAGCTGCCAGGGGTCGCCGTTGAGGTCGGCGACCGCCTGCGGGAAATTGTCCAGCGGGTCGGGGGTCAACGAGTGGACGAAACGCTCGTACTCGGCGTTCGCCCGGAGTCCAGGGCCGGCGTAGTCCCAGCCGGCCTGCGTGGTCTCGTTGTCCGTCCCGGTGAGGAAGATGTTGTCGGACCGCAGGCCGTCGGTGCTCAGGTGATCCAGGTCCCAGAAGGGCGAGGAATCCAGGTCCTGGTACTCGCCGATCATCGTTCGCGATCCGTCGACGTCGGCGGCCCACCAGCCGGACCGCAGCACGGTTTGACTGTCGAGGCCCACGCAGGCGGGGCCTTCCGGGCCGTCGCGACGGCCTGGAAAGGCCGTTCGACAGGAATCGGATTCCCAGCGAGGCCAAGCGGATTCCCGTTCCTTGGAAGCCGGCGGACTAGCAGCAGCGCCGGTCGCCTCGCCGGCCGTGACGACGCACGGCAGCGCGGCCAAGATCACGATCGCCAGCGTGAGAACGATCATCGTACGAACCCGCTCCCCCGCAACGATTCGCCGATCAGATCGCTGCCGTGTACTTGCGAGTGGCATTGCGAGCAATCGGCGTACATCGCTCGCCGCATGGAGACGTTGGCCGGGTCGTCCAAAGGCCGGTGGTCAGACCGGTGCCCGGAATGGCAACGCAGGCACAGGAAGGTTGTCGGCTGGCGGAGCAGGTTGTTGGTGACCGTGCCGTGCGGTTCGTGGCAGATCCCGCAGTCCTCCGTCACGGGTGCGTGCTCGTAGGCGAACGGCCCCTGTTTTTCCGCGTGGCACCGGTAGCACAGCAGGTTGAGCGTCGGCTCGCGCAGGCCCTTCTCGGCTTCGCCGTGCGCGTCGTGGCAATCCGAACACACCATCTTTCCTTCCGCGATCGGATGATGGGACGGGAGATTGCTCAAGGCGTAGACCTGCGGATGGCACTTGTAACAGGCTTCCGGCTCTTGGACCGACATGGCTCGCCGCTGCGGCCGCCGCACCGAGGCGTGCTCGATCTCGGCTCGCAGGGGGACGCGCGAACGCGGATGCGGATTGTGGCAGTCGGTACAAGCCACCCCGGCGATGCCGTGTGTGGAGGCATGCCAGGCCATCGTCGGCGAGTTGTCTTGATGGCAGTCCAGGCACATCTTCTGACGCGACGCGTCGAGGAGCTTCCCGTGGGCGTCGTGGCACGTGGTGCAATTGGATCCGTGGGGGCCGCCGATCTGGTGAGGCCCGGCGATGCGCTGCAGGTCCGCCATGTCGCCGTGGCAGCGGTAGCAGACGTCGGGCGCGACGGCGCCCAGGTTGTTCGAAGGAATCGGCGCCGGGGCGGAGTCCTGTCGGCGTGCCTTCTCGTGGCTGGCCAAGCGGGCCGGCACCTCCGCAGGCGGAGCGGCAGCCAGCCTGTCCGCCGACGGCCTGTCCGCCGATGGCTTGTCGGCCGGCGTTTCCTCCGACTTGGATTTCTTCGGCGGCCGTTCGTAGTGCGCCGTGTGGCAGTCGAGGCAAGAGAGGCCCTGGTGGGCGTGTACCGACGTCCGCCACTGGGCCCCCGGTGCGCAGGCGTCGTCTTCGTGGCAGCGCCCGCAGATTTCCGAGCGTTGCGCCGCGCTCAGCGTCTTGAAACTCCACACCAATCCCGGCTTCTCGCCGGCGGTGTCGACGTGTTTGCTGGCGGGGCCGTGGCAGGCTTCACAGGACTCGCCTTTGCGGATTCCGTGATGGACGTTCTGCCGGAACGATTCGACCAGAGATTCGTGGCAATCGGCGCACTGCTCGTCCGCGTCCACATACTCCGCGCCTTCGATTGCCGGCAGTTCCGCCCGCAGTGCCGGCAGCGGTGCTTCGCGAAAGACGCTGTCGGGCTTCGGCCAGCCGGGACCCAGATAAGAGTCGAGCCGCCGCGCTCCGGGAACGACGAAGCCGCAGGCCGGAACCGCCAGACACAGCAGTGCTAGCAGGGTCAGGCCCAGACGAGAATCGGTCGGAGAGATGTCGCGGTTCGTGTTGCGCGCCACAGGTTCTGCTCACTGGCATTGCCCCCCTGTAGCGGCTGTACTTTCAGACAGACCAAGTTCTGTGCGTATCGGCGGGCCCGAACGGGCGTCTTGAGGCATTCCGGCCGGATTGCCGCGTTTACTTCGCCGTTTGCGTCCAGTCGCGGCGTTGCCGCGAACTGGGGATGTCCATCTTCTGGCGGTACTTGGTGATCGTCCGCCGGGCCACGGCCAGGCCCCGCTTGCGGAGTTCCTGCACGAGTTCGTCGTCGCTGAACGGGTTCGACTTGTCCTCGGCGTCGATCACTTCCTGCAACTTCAGGCGGATGGCGTCCCAGGCGATCTCCTCGCCGTCCTCGCTGTGCGTGCCGCCGACAAAGAAGCGGCGGAGGGGCAGAATCCCGCGCGGCGTCTGGATCCACTTGTCGTCCACCGCGCGGCTGACCGTGGTGACGTGTACGCCCACCTGGTCGGCGATTTGCTGCATCTTCAGCGGCTCGATGTGCTCTGGGCCGTCGTCCAGGAATCGCTGCTGGTAATCGACCACGGCTTGGGCCACGCGCGTGAGCGTGTTCCGGCGCTGTTCGATCGACTCGATCAGCCACTGGGCAGCGTTGATCTTGCGTTTGAGGAATTCCTTCTCCTCCGGCGTCGCCGTGCCGTTGGCCAAGCGACGGCGGTAGTACTCGCTGATCCGCAACGGCGGCGTGCGGCTGTCGTCGACGACCACGCGATAGCGGCCGTCTTCGCCTTTTTCCACGGTCACATCGGGCGTGACGGCGGGCACCGCGGAATCCGCAAAGGAAGCGCCGGGCTTGGGGTTCAGCTTGCGCAGTTCATTCCAGGCCGCGTGGATCGTCTCGATGGAATAACCGGTCTTGCGTTTGATGACGGGCAAGCGATTGTCGCGCAAATCTTCGAGATGGTCCTGGATCAGCGTCTTCTGCGCCTCGTAGTAGGGCATCTCCGGCCGCAGTTGGACCAGCAGGCATTCGCGCAGATCGCGGGCGGCGATGCCAAGCGGCTCCAACGACTGGACGACTTGCAGAGCCTCCCTCGCCGCCTGCAGTTGCTCGGGCGATGCATCCGGCGGCAACAGATCTTCGAGGCTGGTGCGGAAATAGCCGCCGTCGCTGGGATCGAGGCAGGAGATGATCCGTTCTGCGATTTCCAGGATTTCGTCATCCAATTCCAGCTCGCCCAGCTGCGCCAGGAGGTAGTCCTGCAGCGACTGGGGACGCGATTCGATATTGGCCATCGCATCGTGCTTGCGGTCGGACTCTTCGTCCATCCGGTTGACGGATCGCCGCGGGGTCTCGTCGAAGTAATCCGGGACTTCGCGGTCCAACTCCACCAACCGCTCGAAATCGTCGACGTTGTCCCGGGTTTCGTCGACGACCAGCTCTTTTTCCTCGACCGTCGGCGAATCGGGGCTCTCCACTTCAACGGGAGCGCCCTCCACCGGCTCGGGCTCGAATTCCTGCAGTTCCAGTGCGGGGTTTTCGTTCAGGGCCTGGTCGATCTTCTCCAGCAGCGCCATCATGGGCAGTTGGAGGATCTCCATCGACTGGATCATCCGCGGAGCCAGCACCTGCTTCTGCTGCAACGTCTGCCGAGTTTCAAGACCGAGTGAAAGCCGCATGATTTCCTGCGTGGTTGACGCCTGCTGTTGCGAAGCCAGCGATGACCGACGTCCTAGTGTACCACTTTTTTGCCGACATTCGACCCCATGTGGCTTAAGATTTGCATTACCATTTCTGCCGGCCAGCCAGCGCGTCGGCCAGCACCTCTTTGTTGGTGTACTCCAGAATGCTGCCGGGAGTCACGCCGCGGGCCAGACGCGTGACTTCGATCGGGAACTCGGCCAGCAGATTGGAGATGTGCAGGGCCGTTCCATCACCTTCGACCGTCGGATTGGTGGCCATGATCAATTCCTGGAAGTGGCCGTTGCGGACGCGCTCGACCAGCGGTTCGATGGTCAACTGGTCGGGTCCGATGCCGTCCAGCGGCGCAATCCGGCCCAGCAAGACGTGGTACAGGCCGCGAAAGACGCCCGTCTGCTCCAGCGCCATCACGTCGCGGGGTTGCTCGACCACGCACAACCGGGTCGCGTCGCGCTGCGGGTCCTGGCAGATGGCACAGATCTCGCCTTCGGACAGATTGTAGCAGGTCTTGCAGTAGCGCACGTTCTCGCGGACGTTGCGGATTGCATC
>CAYUFW010000007.1:0-17289 GCA_964443915.1 uncultured Pirellulaceae bacterium | reverse complement strand
GCCAGCGCCAGGGCTTCGTTCTTGTGGACCCGCAGGATGTGATAGGCCAGTCGTTCGGCCGACTTCTTGCCGATCCCCGGCAGCTTGGCGAATTCCTCGATCACGCGGGCCACGGACTCCGCGATTTGCGTCATGCTAAGTCTCCGGGCCGGGCTCATCGCCACGGATCTGGGCCAGCGCTTCGTCCAGGCCGGGCACGTCCAGATCGGAAGTCACCGATTGGAACGCTTCCAGGTGCAGCTGCCGCGCTTTGGACACCGCCTGATTGACCGCCGCCGGAATCAGGTCCTCGATCATCTCCCGGTCGCCGCGTGCGACCAGCGTGGGATCGATTCTGACCCGCAAGACTTCGCCCAAGCCGTTGACCTCGACTTCGACCATCCCGGCGCCCGTGCTGGCGGTCGCCCGCTGGCCCTTGAGCTTCTCGTTGACGGCCTGCATCTGCGCGCCCAACTGCTTGGCCTGCCGCACCACCGACATGAAATTGCCCAGACCTTTGAACATTGGCTTCTTTCTCGTTCAACCGCTGCGCCGTTCGTCGAAGCGGACCACCTCCGCGTCGAACAGCCGCTTGGCTTCCTGGACGAGTGGATGCTGATCCAACTCGCGCATCCGTTGCAGCCGGGACGTTGCCGGAGGCCGCTTCTCCGGCCGCGGCGAGTCCGGCTCCGCCGCGACGGCAAAGTCGATACGAATCGTCCTGCCGGCCCGCCGCGAGAGCGCTTGTTCCAGTTCGCGTTTCACGTCGGGCCGCTCGCAGTACTCTTTGTTATACGCCGCCTTGAGATGGACCACCAGTTGGTTCGGCTGCACCACGGCCAGAGCCGCGTAGTTGCCGGCCACTTCGGCCTTCAGGCCGGAGATCTCCTCCAAGGTCTCTCGCCACGCCTGCTGGGCAAGCTCCTCGGTCCACGGCGGCGACGGAGCGGCAGTCGCGGCGGCGGAAACGGGAGGGGCTTGGTCTGCCGGCGGGGAAGCCGACTCCGCCACGCCGCCTTCCTGCTGGCCGCCGGGGGCCGCCGTCCGGGCGGGCGCCGCGGCCGCAACGACGCTCGTCGGCTGGGACGGCCCCAGCGGGTGCTCTGAACCCTCCGGACGGCCCGGCAGGGCTGTGCCGGCTGACTCCGGTTTGGCCGTCGGCTGGGGGCGGGGCGGCGAGGCCGCCGCTGGCGGGACTTCACGGCGGGCACTGGGCATAGTCACTGTGCCGCGCGCCGGGGGGGCCCGGTCGCGCAGCTGAGCGATCAGACCCGGCAAGGCGTCCAAATGCTCCAGCTTGCAGATCCGCACCAAGGCGATTTCCACCAGCGTGCGGACCTGCGTGCTTTGCCGCATCCGCGTCAGCGTCTGATCGAGAATCTGCACCGCGGCCAGCGCCGTCTCCAGTCCCCACCGCTGTCCCGCCTCGCGCACGGCGGCAAAGTCAGCCGCCGGCACGTGCAGCATCAACTCCGGCTGGCAACCGACCAGGGCGGCCAGGACGTCCCGCAACCAGCCCAGCAACTGCTCGGCCAACTGTCCGACGTCGACGCCTTCCCGGATGGCGGCATCCAACTGGTCCAAAGCCTGGGCAGCGTCGCGGGCGATCAAGTGTCCGACGACGGCCTGCAGCCGGCCGCTGTGCGCGGTGCCCAGCATGGCGTGGACGCTGTCTTCCGTGATCCGGTCGCCGGAAAAGGAGAGCAGTTGCTCCAGCAGCGACTGGCTGTCCCGCATCGACCCGCCGGCCCGCCGGGCCAACAGCCGCAATGCCGCCTCGTCCGCCTGCACGCCTTCCTCTTGGACGATGAACCGCAGCCGCTCGATGATGGAATCCGCCGGCACCGGAGCGAAGTCAAAACGCTGGCACCGCGACAGGACGGTGATCGGGATCTTCTCCGCGTCGGTCGTACAGAAGATGAACTTGACGTGCTCCGGCGGCTCCTCCAACGTCTTCAGCAAGGCGTTGAAGGCCGGGACGGTCAGCATGTGGACTTCGTCGATGATGTAGATCTTGAACCGCGAACGGCTGGGACGCACGTTGACGTTGGACCGCAGTTGGCGGATCTCGTCGATGCCGCGATTGCTGGCGCCGTCGATTTCCAGGACGTCGACGTCGTCCCCCGCCGCGATGCTGACACAGGCGTCGCACAGCCCGCACGGCTCCGGCGTAGGGCCGGCTTGACAATTCAGGCACTTGGCCAGAATCCGGGCGGTCGACGTCTTGCCAACTCCGCGGGCGCCGGTGAACAGGTAGGCGTGCCCGACGCGGCTGGTTGTGATCGCGTTGCTCAGGGCCTGAGAGACCTGCTGCTGGCCGACGAGTTCGCCGAACGTCTTGGGCCGGTAGCGCCGGGCGACGACCACATACTCGCGCGGCCGATCGCCGCCGTGCGCGGCCGGGGCGTCAGATCGCTGGCTGGCATCAGATGGGCTTGGCATGATTTCGGAAGGCGACCCGCCGCGAGATACGAAAGCGCGTCCGCCGAAGAGCGCCCCCCGCACAAGAGTACACCGCTTATGGCTGCTCCTGTTACGGCCTGACCAAGTTCACGGTTCCCCCTTGCGAGGGGCGCACTTCGACGGACGCCGGACTCCGCACACCCTACCGTTGTACGCGCTGGCGGGTGCGGAGTCAAAGGGCTTACTTCGGCGAGATGGTGCAAATTATCCTCCGGGAGTGCTGCGCGGGCGGCGACTCCACTTTGCCCCACTCCGCCAACTCCCGAATCACGTCTTCCATCACCTTGCGGCCTTCCTCAATGTGAGCCATCTCGCGCCCCCGGAAGACGACGGTAACCTGGACCTTGTCTTTGTGCTCCAGGAACCGCTTGGCGCTCTTGATCTTGAAGTCGACATCATGCTCGCCTGTCTTCGGACGCAGCCGGATCTCCTTGGTTTTGATTTGATGCGCGTTGTGCCCGGCCCGTTTCTTCTTCTCGTACTTGTACTTGCCGAAATCCATGATGCGGCAGACGGGCGGCTTCTCGTTGGGGGCGACTTCCACGAGATCGAGCGCGACGGCACGCGCCCGCTCTATAGCCTCCGAGGTCATCAAGATCCCCAATTGCTCGCCGCTTTCCGAGATCACCCGCACGGGAGAAACGCGGATCTGCTCGTTGACCCTGTTTTGGATGCGGTCGATTGCTGTGGTCCTTTCATGCTAAAGACGGCACGAACCGGCCGGATCGGCCCCGCACCGACCGGGTCACGTTCGCGACGGAATTCGACGAAAAAACGGCTATAACTTAAGAGTATCGACAAGCCTACCCCGGATCGTCAACTAGTCTCCCGCAGATTTTACCAAACACGGCCGTCCTTCAGCAATGCCCGTCAACAGCCGCGTTTGCGTCGCCTCGGCGGGCTTCAGGTGCGTATCCATCCAGCCGAAGATCAGTTCGCGCGATTCGTGGGCCACGCTGTGTCCCCGGCCGTGCATGTAGAAGGCGAAGTTCTGCGGCGCCTTTTCCAGTTCGTACACGTCCATGATCGGCAGCAGCATCAGCGCCCGCTGCCGCTGCGTGAGCGGGTCACCGTCGTTCAATCCCGCCAGGTCCATGAACGGCCGGGGCGCGATCAGGGCGATGATCTCGTGCATGTCGATCGGCGGCAACTTGCCCTCCAGCAAACCCGCACGCATGGGCTTGAGGTACACGTACCAATGGTCGCGGGCCCAGCCCTCGACTCTCTTGTTGTGCCGGAAGAACGTGGCTCCGCAATTGCAGGCCGAAGCCTTGACCCGCTGGTCATAAGCCGCCAGGAAGTACGTGCCGTGCCCGCCCAGCGAATGCCCCAGGGCCCCGATCCGCTCCGGATCGACCTCCGGCAGCGATTGCAGCACGTCGATCGCGATCGCGTGCTCGTAGGTGAACTTGCCCACGGCGGTCCACTCCGGATGCTTCTGATAGAAGCGGCTTGTATCGTACGGGCCTTCCGGCGGAATGCGGTGCCCCGATACGAAATGGTCGGGGGCGATCACCACGTAGCCGCGGCGGCAGAGCTGATCGAGCCACGCCTTGTCCGGATTGCCGCTCAAACCGGCCGTCTGCTCCTTTCCCTGCGCCGTGGTGCCGTGCAGGGCCACGATGGCCGGAGCCTTTCCATTCAACTTCAGCGGAATGCCCAGATAGGCGTGCGCCCGTTCGTCCTGCTCGACATTGTAGCTGACGAGTTGGCGGCGATAGATGCCTTCCACGTCAACCGTTTCATGGACTTGCAGGTCCAGGGGCGGCTTGACCGGCTTCCGCTCGTCGCGGATCAACTCCAGGTAGCGCTGTTTGAGCACCTGGCGGCGGGCCTGCCAATCCTCCCGCGTCTGGACGCCTTCCAGCAGGTCGTCCCACGAAGAAACAATCGGCGGCGGATCGGAACGCATCCGCGACGGCGGATCGGCCGCGGCAGCAGCGTCGGCCAGCAGCAAGAACAGGGATGTCGTCACCAGGTATGCGCCTCGCATGTCTCTTTCCTCCCTTGGATCATGAGGACTTCCGACGCTTGGCTTTCGGGCGAATACCCAAGACCAGCCGGGAAGCATCGGCCGCCCGTTCGGCCCAACGCAAGGCAGCGGCGGCTTGAGCCTTGGTGGCGTGGAAGCCTGGATACCGGGCTTCTACGGCGAACTGAATGAGAAACTTGAGGCCCCGCCGTAGTGCTGCCAGGTGCGGGTAATTCGGCAGCAGCAGGCCAAGCAGGTCCTCCAGGTTGTGCGTCCGTGGGATGTTCCGGCCGAGTTCCACCAAGACCGCCTTGAGGTACTTCTCGGCAGACTGCTGGCAACAGAAACACACGAGGTCATGCATCGGTGGCTGGCTGGGCGCGAGCTTTCGGGCGCCGCGAAGATCGGCATCGGCCTTCTGCACCCATTCGCGGGTTATCCTTTTCATAAAGGACCTTTCCCTTGGCAGTGATCTCCTTCAAGAAACAGTCGCCCTCGGCCAACCGCCACGCCATGTTCCTGGGCGTGCGCACCAGCAAGTCCAAGGGAAAACGGTAGTCGACCGCCAGTCGAATCCGGACGGCCTGCCCCAGTTCATTCCGCGCCGGCATGACCACCAAAATATCCACGTCGCTGTCCGGGTGAGGACTCCCGTAGGCGTGTGAGCCGAACAGAATGATCTTGTCAGGCTGGAAACGCTTCGCCACCTCGTCTGCAAAGCGACGAATGACGCGTTTGGGGATGTTCGCACCGCGATACCAGCGAGGGGGCGAATCCGTCTGTTTTGTGCTGCGTTGGCGTTTCATGTCCTCATCCTACCACAAGATTCGCGAGAGCCAACCGGACCGCGGAAGTCTACTCGTGCCGCAGGGCCTCGATGGGATTCATCAGCGCGGCGCGGCGGGCGGGGTAGACGCCGAAGACGACGCCGGTCAGCACGGACGTGCTGAAGGCCGTGATGATCGCCCACCAGCTGATCGCGGTTTCGATTTCCGACAGGCGGGAGACGCCCAACGGAATCGCCACGCCCAGGAAGATGCCCAGCAAGCCGCCGCCGGCCGCCAGCACCATGCTCTCCACCATGAACTGCGTCACGATGTGGGTGCGGGTGGCGCCCAGTGCCCGGCGAATGCCGATCTCCTTGGTCCGCTCGGAGACCGTCGCCAGCATGATGTTCATGATGCCGATGCCGCCGACCAGCAGCGAGATGCCGGCGATCGAGCCGAGCACCAGGTTCCAGATCCGCTTCTCCCGCTCGGCTTGCCGCAGCAGTTCCAGCGGCACTTGGATCTCGAAGTCGGTCTTGTTGGCGTGCCGCTGCTCCAGCAGCTTGCGGACCATGGCGGCCGTCGGCGCGACCAGCTCCTCGTCGTGCAGCGTCAGCGTGATTTCGCTCAATTGGGTCTTCTCGAAATCGCGGCCGCCGGTCCGCACGATCAACTGCAATTCGCCGAACCGACTGCGGGCGGAAGTGAGCGGAATGTAGATGTCGTTGTTCAAATCCAGCGCGCTGACCGCGCCGGGCACGGCGCTGCCGCTGTCCTGCGGTTCCAGCACGCCGACGACGACATAGGCGCCGTTGCCCAGCAGCAGCGGCCGGCCGAGCGGATCCTCGTACGAGTACATCCGTTCGGCGGCACCTGCGGCCAGCACGGCCACGTTGGCGGTCGTGGCCAGATCGGTCGGCGTCAGGAAACGCCCCCGCCGGACCTTCAAATGCTTGATGCCGAGGTACTCCGGCGTGGTACCCAGGATCCGCGCGTTGGCCATGCGGCGGCGCCCACACTGCGCATTCTTGCGGACCATCGCGACGGGCACCGCCCGCTGCACCGTCGGCAATGTGGCCTGCAGGACGTCGAAGTCGGCGTATTTCAGCCCGTATTCGGCGACGCGGCTCACTTGGCGCTGGCTGCTATTGCCGGCCGAGGCGTCGCGGCGGTCGTCCTCGCCCGGTTTGACGCTGCGGATGATGACGTTGGCCGCGCCCAACTGGCGGATCTGCTCAACCGCCTTGCGTTTCGAGCCCTCGCCGATCGCCAGCATCGCGATCACGGAACTGACGCCCAGAATCGTGCCCAGCATGGTCAACAAGCTGCGCAGCTTGTTCAGCATCAAGTTCCGGACCGAGAGTTCAACGATCTTCAGCCACATGGATCAGGAAGCCTTCGCCGCCGCGGGCGCCGCACGCCGCGGCTCCTGGGCGGCGGGTGCCGCGGCGGTCGCCGAGGGGACGCTGGGGGCCGGGGAAATCTGTTCGGAGCCGTCCTCGGCCGGTTCCGCTTCGCCGCCCGCCGGCCGCAGGGCTTCTTCGGCGATGGCCATGGGGTTCAGCACCACTCGGTCGCCTGCCACGACGCTCTCCACGACTTGGACCGCTTTGTCGTTCGTGCGTCCCAGCTTGACGAGACGCCGCTCGGGTCCCGTCGGCCCGGCGATGTAACAAGTGGTTTCTTTGCCGACTTGAACGATGGCTTGGACGGGAACCGTCAGGACGTCCTGCAAGCGATCGACATGGATCTCGACGACGGCTGTCATGCCCGGCTTCAGACGTTCGACCGGTTCGTCGATCGTGACGATCGTCGTGTAGACCTTGGTGTCGGAGCCGAACCAGCCGCCCTGGTCGGGCAACACGGCGACCGACTTGACCGTGCCCCGATAGAGACGCTCGGGGAAAGCATCGACGCGCACGCCGGCCGACAAGTCCGGCTTGACCTGGTCCAACACGGACTCGTGGACGGAGGTCTTGACCTGCATCTGCGACAGGTTCGGCAACGACAAGATCTTCTGCCGCGGGCGGAGGTTCGCGCCTTCGCGGATCTCTTCGCCGTAGTAGCGGTCAGCGACCGCATAGGCGACCATCCCGTCCTGGGGCGCGATGATCTTGCACTTGTCGATCTGTTCCGTGTACCGCTTCAAACGCTCTTCTTCCTTCTTCAGGTGTTCGTTGGCCGCATTCAACGCGGCCTGGGCTTGCGCCAGCAGGGCCTCGGAGTTCCGCTTGACTTGCTCGACCTGGCGGTCTGCGGTGTCCTTCTTGCCCTGCAGCGTCAGCTCTTCCATCTCTTTCTCGTAGGTCTGTTTCTTCTTTAACGTGGCCAGTTGCGTGTTCAGCTTGTTGATCTTGGCCACGTACTGGCTCTCCGCCTGCAGCAGATCCAGAACGCTCTGATCCAATTGGTGCTTGCCGGCGTAACCGAGCTTGAACAGGGCCTCGATGCCGCGTTGCTCGTTCCGCTTCAACTCCAGCGTCCCCTTGGCGCCGAGGATTTCGTTGTTGATGTCCTCGACCTGCCGCTCGATCGCCTCGACTTCCAGCTTGTGCGTGCCGCTCTCCCGGTCGACGAACATCTCCTGTTCGAGCTTCGCCAGTTCGACGTCCAGCAGGGCGTCGGCCAGCAGCGTCTCGTTTTGCGTAATTTGGTTGTCGTACTTGGCCTGGGCCTGGATCTGCACGGCGCGGGCGGATTCCGTGTCCAGGATCTGACGGTCCAGGCGTTCGCGGTGCTTCGCCGAATCGAACTCGACCAGCAGTTCGCCTTTCTTGACCGACGTGCCGTTGGGCACGATCGTCAGGATTTGCGTTCCCACGACGCCGTCGCCTTCGATGTCGTCGACCTCGCACATGATCTCGACGTTGTTCTGGCTCTCCAGATTCCCGCGCTCGGTCACCGTGATCGGGAGGTCGCCGCTGGTGACGGTGTGGTAGATCAGCGGCTGGGTCGGTTCGGGCGTCCGCTGACGAAACCAACGCAGGCCGGCGAAGCCAGCGGCGACCAGTCCGGCGGCCAGCGCCGTCCACAACAGCCAGCGGCGCCAGGTCGGCGCCGAATCCTCGGCAGACAACGGGGGGACTTCCTGGCTGCGACCGGGCTCGGCGACCGGCGCGTCCGGGCTCGGTTCGTCCCTGTGGAATTCTTCCTCCGGCGCGTCCAGCAAACGGACCGCCTCGGAAGCCAAGTTCTGCCGCCGTGCGTATTTCCTTGCGTAACTCATCGAGACTTCTGGGATGATTCAGAGGGCGTGAGTTCTTCGGGATGCTTATCGTTTCTCAGGCGGACCACGCCGGTTGCCGGCGTGCCTCGCTCGGGAGCGTGTTGTCGGTCGTGTCATCAGGTGTGATTCGTGCGTTCTCGAAAGCGGCAGGGGCTTGCCTGCATGCACAGGTTGGGTTCCTGATCCGCACGCCGTTCATTGTAGCGACGAGCAGGGGGCTGTAAACCAAGAACCGGCAGAAAAACCAGTTGCCGTCGAGATTTACGTTCCGATCGAACGGAACAGGTTGACTCAAACGCCGCTGAGCAAAGGATCTGCGCCGCGGACTCTCTCCACGTACCTCGTCGTGGCACGCGATGTGCCCCGCTGCTCGGAAAACTGCGGCCCCTGTAACCGCGGATGCCTGGCACACCACCAAGGATGTAGAACCGACCACTGCATCGGCCGAAGTCGGGTTGGATTGAACAATCAAGTTGGGCACAATCAAGCGAAGGAGCCGACCGATGTTTCGACATTTGGCTTTTCGTCCGCGACCGCCAACAGTCGCTCCAGCAGATCCGGATCCGCGTCCAGCCCGAGGTGGAAGCGGAATTGGATGTGATCGATCGCGAGATCGCCCAAGTGCTGAACGAGACCCAGCGGGCCAAGTGGCAGAAGCTCTTCGACCAACTCCGCCGCACGTGGCTGCCCCAGTCGCAGGCATCCGACACGTCCGGCCCGGCCCCCGCTCCGCAGTCTGCCGCCGTACCGGTGACCGATCCCTGATGCGGCCGGGAGACGGTGACCGCCCCGTGGGCATCCGGCGGCGGCAGTGCTAAAATATCTGGTGATACAGCAACAAGCCGAGGCCAGGCACTTCGATGGCGGAGGGATGTCATGTCAATTCACGATTGGACTCTAGTGGATGCCGGCCTGTTTCATGACTTCCATCAGACGTGGGCGGTCGCCTTGCGCAATCGTCTGAATGCCGGCACGCTGCCGCCGGACTACTTTGCGTTGGTCGAACAGAACATACGCGGTCCGCTTCCCGACGTGCTGACGCTCCGTCTTTCATCCCGCTCCCAACGCGGAGGCGACCGCGAAACGGACAGCGGCGGTGGAGTTGCCGTCGCTACACGTTCGCCCAAAACAAGATTGACGCAGCGGGCGGAGGCCGATTCTTACATCCGCAAGGCAAGCCGCGTCGCCGTGCGTCATCGTCACGGCGACGTAGTGGCGGTGATCGAGATCGTGAGCCCCGGCAACAAGACAACCCGCGCCGAGTTCCGGGCGTTGGTCGAAAAGTCCGCCGATCTGATTCGGCAGGGGATCCATCTGCTGGTGATCGACCTGTTCCCGCCGGGCAAGCGCGACCCCCAAGGGATTCACAAGGCGATCTGGGACGAATTCCAGGAAGAGGACCTCGATCTGCCGCCCGACAAGCCGTTGACCTTGGCATCCTATGAGGCCGGGCATGAGTACGTCGCCCACGTCGAATTCGTCAGCGTCGGGGACTGCCTGCCGGAGATGCCGTTGTTCTTGAGGCCGGAGTTCTACGTGCCCGCTCCGCTGGAGGAGACCTACCAGACGGCCTGGACCACGTTTCCCAACGCGCTGAAGGGCCTGTTCGAGACTTCCGCATGACGACCTGCAGTTGGAGCATGCGAATCTTCGGCGGTTCGGCATTGAACCGCCCCGGAATTTCTTCGAGGAGCCAAACCATGTACCGCTCGCTGATTTCTCTTACGACGACCGCGCTGTTGATCTGGGGCTTCGCCAGCACGGGGAGGGCCTTGGCCCAAGCCCCCGGCGCCATGTCGCTGGAGGATCTGCGCCAGGCTCGCCACGACTTGGCCCATCGCCAACGGCGCATCATCATGAACAACGACGGGTGCGATGTGCTGTACTTCCCGGCGGGCGAAAAGACCACGGTCGAAGGCCTGTTGGCCGAACGCACCACGCCGCTGGCCGGGACGCAGGTCGATGCGCTCGCGTACTGCACGATCAGTTCCGGTTTCAGCTACTTCACGCACAACACGAAAGCCGGCACGGTCTTGACGCGGTCGGGGCCCGAGTTCGGGATTGGGCCGAACACGCGGAACATCGCCCAGGAACTGATCGAGCAGGGCACCGATTGCCTGCAAGCCGTCGTCGACTTCGGTCACCGAAACAGGATGGAAGTCTTCTGGTCGATGCGCATGAACGATACGCACGACGCGGCGCACCATCCCGACAATCCCTACTTGCTCTTTCCGCCGCTCAAGACCGAGCACCCGGACTGGCTCGTCGGCGAGCACGTCAAGCGGACTCCATACGGCCGTTGGAGTTCCGTCGATTACGCCCGGCCGGAGATCCGCGAACTGGCGTTCCGCTACATCGACGAGGTCTGCCGCAACTACGACGTGGACGGCGTCGAACTGGATTTCTTCCGCCACCTGTGCTACTTCAAGAGCACCGCCAGCGGCGGCGCGGCGAGCGACGAGGAGCGTGCGATGATGACCGAACTGATGGCCCGCGTGCGGAAGATGACCGAGGACGTCGGCCGCCAGCGGGGCCGGCCGATCCTGGTCGCGGTCCGCGTGCCGGACTCGGTGGGCTTCTGCCGGGACATGGGCTTCGATCTGGAACGTTGGCTGAGCGACGGGCTGTTCGACATGCTGATCACCACCTGCTACTTCCGGCTGAATCCCTGGGAGTACAGCGTGGAACTCGGGCACAAGTACGATGTTCCCGTCTATCCCTGCCTGAGCGACTCCCGGGTCCGGGGCGAAACGCGTTTTCACCGTGCCTCTCCAGCCAGCTACCGTGGGCGGGCCATGAATGCCTGGGCGGCGGGCGCGGACGGTCTGCACCTGTTCAACCTCTTTGATCCCAAGGCTCCGCTGTGGCGCGAGATCGGCGATCCCGAAACGCTGGCCACGCTGGACAAGCTGTACTTCGTCAACGTACGCGACGGCGATCCGCGAAGCTATCTTGCCGGGGGCCGCCAGTACCGCACGGTGCCCATCTTCGGCCCGTCCCAGCCCCGGGCGATTACGGCCGGGGAACCGGCTAAACTGGACATCGCGATCGGAGACGACCTGGCGGCGGTGCAACGCCGCGGATACCGACCCAGCGTCACGTTGCACGTCGAGACGCCCGCCGTTCGGAAGGCCGAGCCGCTTCACGTCCGCCTGAACGGCAGCGAACTGGCCGATGGCAGACTGCAGGACGGTTGGGTTGACTACCCAGTGCCGCCAGCCTGCGTGAAACGTGGCGTCAACGAGGCTCAAATCGCGGTCGAGCCCTCCGCCCTCGCGCCCGATGACTGGAGCATCGTGTACGACGGCAGCGCGAAGCCCGGGCGTCAATGGAGCCGCGACCCGGGCTCGGCCCGCACCGCAGAGGAGCTTGTCGACGGAGCGCTGCGGATCGCCGACCGCGGCGAAGTTGGGGGGGATTATCTGTACTACCGCTATGCTTGGGGCGCCGATCCTCAAGGCGAAGCCATCGCCGAAGCGCGCGTCAAGGTGGTCTCTGGGTCGAGCTTCTTGATCCTCAGCAACGGCGTCGGCGGCGAGCGGTTGGGCCTGTGGCCCGACCGCATCGAACTGTTCCACCGTCGCGATCTGCAGTACAAGATGGACACGACCGACGCCTTTCACCTGTACCGGATGGAACTGAAGGGGCCCGATTTGAAGGTCTATGTGGACGGCGAGTTGCGCATCGACGCACCCGGCGCGATGGGGCCGCGGGCGGGATACACGAGCAATGACGTAGCCTTCGGCGCTGCCAACAGCGGCATGATGGGCGAGGCCTGCTGGGATCACGTCCAGGCTCGAGCCACGGGCCTGGTCTGCCGCGACTTGGCGGTCAGCGTGTCCTTCGCGCGCGAATGAACGCCGGTCAAGGCCGCAGCACGTTTTCCCGCATCCAGCGGACGTAGTGACGCGCATAGCCGTCCAGGTTCTCTGCCGCGCCGCCGCCGCGGATGGGCGAGCACATTTCGTAGTTGGCCCAGCCGTCGAAGCCGCCGTCGCGCAGGCCCTGGAAGAAGGCCCGGTAGTCGATGCTTCCCTCGCCGAAACGCACGGCCCGCACCAGGTCGGGCTGGGCACGCTCGTAATTGACGGCCTCCGGCCGATAGCGGAACCGCGGCAGCCGCACGTAGTCGGCGTTGGTCGTGATCGCCGTGTGCGGCGCCAGGCGGCGGGCAGCCTCGTACAGGTTCTCCCCCCGCAGCGCCGGCGACCAGGCGTCGAACCCCAGCTTGCAGTTCGGCCGATCGACGTCGCCCAGGAGTTCCAGCAGGGCCTCGCTGTGTACCGCAATGTCGTGATGGTTCTGCACGGCGACCGTCACCTCGCAGGCGGCCGCCCGGTCGCAGATCTCGCGCAGCGCCCGCACCACGCGGTCCCAGACGCTTTGAGCGCTGTGACCGTCGATCTCGTAAGCGGTAAAGACGCGGACGATCCGGGCACCGAGCTGCCGTGCCAGACGCGCCAAGGCTTCCACGTAAGCGATCTGCATCTCCAGGTAGGGCACCTCGGCCGCGCCGGCGCCGGACAGATCGGTATAGCCGGCAATCACGGCGCATTGCACGCCGTGCCGGGTCAGAGCTGCCCGGAGCGGGGCGAGCGCCTCGTCGTCGGCATCCAGCGGCGACAGGTGTGGCCGTTTGCCCATCAGCATGACGCCCTCGAAACCGAACTCCGCTGCCCGCTCGACAAAACCCGGCAAGTCCAGCCGCTGCTGCCCCCACAACCCCGCGTAGCTGACGGAAAACAGACTCAGTTTCATGGCGGCATTTCTCCCCATCGGGGTTAGGCACTTCAAACTTCAGCCTACAGGAACTCGTAACCGTGGCGAATCCAAACAGAGACAAGCGACAGTGTACCGCCTTTTGTGTCTGGCTAAGGACCCCACCGCGCAAAAAAGAAGCCCGACTTTTCGAAAAGAACCGGGCTTCTGGACTGGCAAAACACGTAGGACACTCGAGCGCGTGCTCAGAGCACCGGCGCTCAGTCCCACCACCAGCGGTCTTTCGGCAGGTTCTGGATCTGGACCTGCTGGTGCAGCTCTTTCAACTCGCCCTTCTCGTCGGGCTTGACGCGGTCCGTGGCCAGGGCCAGCATGGGCCGGATACTGACGCCGCCGCCCACGGGGGTCATCAGCGTGTTGCCCTTCCACACGGCGTTGACTGCCGTCTCGACCTGCTTGGGCTCCGCATAGGTCTCGACCGCAAAGCGTTCCTCGCTGCCCAGCACTTCCATCTTCCAGCTCGCTTTGCCGTAGTAGTCTTGTTGGCGGATAAACGCCGCGGCGATCGACATGTCGATCAGATTCCGGAGTTGTGCGTAGACCGGCTCCTTGGCCGCCAGTTCCGCGTACTTGCTCGTAAAGGTGCTAACAAACTCGTGGCTGGCGCGGTCCACGGTGCCCGACGCGGCTCGCTCGCCGTTGGCCTGCACGAACTCGCCTTCGCTCAGCAGCTGGACGCCTTCGCCTTCCAGAGCCATCGCCAGTTGGTCTTCGCTCACGCGGACGCAGTCGTAGTCGGGCGTGAAGTACCACCGCTGCAAGGCGTTGCGGGCGACGTTCCGCGGATTGGCCTTCGCCACGTAGCTCGGAATCCGGACCGGCGGGTTCTCCAGGCCGATCCCGATCAATTTCATCCGGTAATCCGCCTCGACCATCACTTGCGCGAAGTGCGTCGTGCGCGGAATGCCTTCGATGCGGACGTTCTGCAGTCCGAGGTTCTCCTTCAGGCCCATCGCGATACGCCGGTCATCCGCGGGCGTGATCCGGCCGCTGATGTCGACCAGGAATTGCCGCATCTTGGCCAAACCCTCCTGCGTCGGATCGATCGAGACGAGGAACGCGTCGGCGGGCTTGCCGCCGGGCGGAAACGCTCGCAGCGCCACGACCAGATCCTGCAGCTCCAAGATCGCTCGGCCCGTCTGGATCCCCACCGGCCGTCCGGCCGTGTTGACCATGAAGCCTTCGGCCGTGCCCGCGATCACGATGTCGCCGGTTTCCGGATAGAAGAACACGTTCCGGACGCGGGTCAGCCCGGCCAGAAAACGCATCTCGTCCGTGATCCCTTGGCCCGTGGCGAGACGCTCGGCGATCTCGGCCTCGAGCCGGTTCAGCGACACCTTGCGGAGCTTGCTGGGCCGCGCCAAGTCAGGAGCCAACGCCGCCTGGGCCGCGGCCAAACGCTGGCGGGTCAACATGCCAGTGGGATCCGGGAAAACGCGTGTCCGCAGCACGCCCTCCGCATCCACCACGACACCATTGCCTTGCTGGGCGTACGCGCTCGACGCCGCCAACGCCACGACGGCAGAAAAGGACAGCACGGACACCAGGAATCGTCGCCGAGCCATTATCGTCACCTCGCTATTCGGAACCGCTGGATTAGGTTGGCCTACGTTGCACGTCTGCTCGACAAGCCTGCAAAAACCCGCCGCGCAAACGCCGATCCGTAGCCAGCTGCGTTGCTGCAGACCGGCCTCTCTATTATGCGATATTAATAGCACAGCTTGGGAAAGACAAGAAATATAGCGACTTTGCGACGATTGTTCCAATGGGGTTGCCCCGCCCAAGTCACGCCGCAACCGGTTTTCTGTCAAAGCCTTACCATTCGGCTTGTCGAAGCGACCAGAACATCACCAACGCCAGGTCCGTTTGTGCCGGTCGTAGGCGTGGGCGCGAGAATTTTCCGGCAAGAGGA
Organism: uncultured Pirellulaceae bacterium; assembly: GCA_964443915.1. Lineage (GTDB taxonomy): Bacteria > Planctomycetota > Planctomycetia > Pirellulales > Pirellulaceae > Anammoximicrobium. The sequence goes on along the minus strand of CAYUFW010000007.1, from coordinate 2,191 downwards.
AACCGGCTCCTCGAAAGGCCCGGCTTCTGCGACTCGATATGCGGCTCCCAGACTTCTGAGCGGGCTCCTGTATTGCGATTTCGTGGTTTCCTGCTCTTCTGCGAGGATTACACGTCGCCCTCTCATCCATGCCCCGTCTGCTCTTCCCCCGCCCGGCGTTTTCTCGTACTTTCTTGCCTTGGGTCCGTCCCCAGCAACCCCAAACGTACCTGGTGACCATGACTGACACACTTCTGGCTTACGACCTAGGCACGGGCGGCAACAAGGCGTCCGTGTACGACGCGGAGGGCTCTTTGGCCGCGTCGGCGTTCGTCCCCTACGACACGCAGTACCCGCAGGCGGACTGGCACGAACAACGGCCCGATGCGTGGTGGCAATCGGTGGTTCAGAGTACCCGGATGCTGCTGGCCGATGCGAAGGTGAATCCGCAGAACATTCGCTGCATCGCCATCTCGGGGCACAGCCTGGGCTGCGTGCCCGTGGACGCCTCGGGGCGGCTGCTGCGGGACGCTACGCCCATCTGGTCGGACAAGCGGCCAGTCGCGCAAGCGGCGCGGTTCTTCGAGCGGGCCGATCCCGCCAGTTGGTACCGCTTGACCGGCAACGGCTTTCCCTCGCCGCACTACACGGTCTTCAAGATCCTGTGGTACCGCGACCACGAGCCGGAGATGTTCGGGCGGATCCACAAGGTGCTCGGCACCAAGGATTACATCAACTATCGGCTGACCGGCCGCATGGCGACCGATTATTCGTACGCCTCCGGCAGCGGCGTGTACGATCTACTGGGCTGGGATTACGCCGATGAGTTGCTGGCCGCCGCGGAACTGCCGCGGCAACTGCTGCCGGAGATCGTCCCTTCGACGGAGATTCTCGGCCCGCTGGCAGCGGAAGCGGCTGAGGCGTTGGGCTTGCCCGCCGGCATCCCGGTCGCCTGTGGCGGCGTGGACAACTCGTGCATGGCGCTGGGGGCCAAGAACATCGCCGAGGGACGGATCTACGCCTCGCTCGGTTCGTCGATGTGGATCGCGGTCTCGTCCACCCGCCCGTTATTGGACGACGCGACGAAGCCCTACGTGTTCACGCACGTGATCCCCGGCATGTTCACGTCTGCGATCGGCATGTTCTCGGCCGGTACCTCGCTCCGCTGGGTGCGCGACCAGTTGTGCGTGAACCTGACGGTCAAGGCGCGTTTCGACGGCCGCGATCCGTACGACGTGATGACGGAGTTGGCCGAGCGGTCGCCGCCGGGGGCGCGGAAGCTGTTGTTCAACCCGAGCTTGGCCGGCGGCTCGTCGCTGGAGCCCAGTCCGCACATCCGCGGCGCGTTCTTGGGCCTGGACCTGGGCCACACGCAAGCCGACTTGATCCGCGCGGCCCTGGAGGGAATCGCCCTCAATGCCCGGCTGATGCTCGACGCGCTGCGGCACTTGGGCGAAGTCGGCGGAGAGATGGTCGTCGTGGGCGGCGGCAGCCGCAGCCGGTTGTGGCGTCAGATCCTAGCCGACGCGCTGGAGATTGCGGTCCTGAAGACGAACGTGGGCCAAGACGCCGGCTCGCTGGGCGCCGCCGCCGTGGCCGCCGTGGCCTGCGGCCTTTGGTCAGACTTCAGCCGCATCGACCAGGTCCACCGGCTCAAATCCACAGCCCGGCCCGATCCGGCCCGCGCCGCCGTCTATCGCCAACTGCTGCCGCTGTTCGACGAGGCGCGCGCGAGTCAGGCTCAACTGGGCGAACGGCTGGCCATGCTGCAAACCTGACGCAAGGCGACGCGGGCTCGCGTCACTGCACCGCGCATGTCACGGATGCGCAACGCAGAGCATGTGCGGCCGAATCGCGGTTGCGACACAGCTCGAAGCCGGTAGCATGATGGGATTTGACGGAGGTGACGAGATGATCGATCCGCATGAGTTTGCCCGGAAGCAATTTGAGTTGACAGCCGAGTTCGGGAAGTTCATGTTTGACCGCCCCGATCTCGAGGAACAAGTGCCGGACGGGGCTTTCATCTATTTCGAGATCGTGGGCGAGCGGCAATTCAACGAGTACAGCCGGGAACTGGCCGAACGCCAACGGCGAGAAGAGGGCGTGCCTGTCGTATTGGTGCGAGCCAAAGGCTTGGCACCACCACAAGGCTCTCGATTAATCCAATATTTCGCAACCTGGCTTACGTTGCAACGGCCTGTTCTCCGGGGGG
>CAYUFW010000006.1:67646-70461 GCA_964443915.1 uncultured Pirellulaceae bacterium | reverse complement strand
ACGCTGTATGCGCTGGTTCTGCTGATCCAGCAGTACGGTCTGTCGCTGATCGGCGTCATTGCCGTCGTCTTGCTGGCGTTGGCCGTTTTGCTGATCGTGGAAGCCGTCCGCACGAATCTGCTGCGACCCGCGGGCGCCGAGGGCACAGGGGAAGTCGGGCCGAATCCGCCGGCCTAGTCAGGCGTGCGTGACGGTTCGGGTGAGCGGGAGTCCACCGCATGCGCGTGGCGATGAAAGACGCCCAGGTCGAGCGCCAGCATCACCAGGACAAACGCCGTAAAGCCACACCACAGGATTGGCGATCCCAGACTTTCCATTCTCCGCCGTCCTCCGTTGTTACGTTTGCCGGAACTGCGCGGACTTGTTCCGGCCCACCGTCGCCGTCCCGAATCGCGGAAGTCACGAACTGGAAGCGGGACTAGACGGCGCCGGACGTGTTGAGCATTGCCTGCTTGGCGATTCTGTTTGCCATCGGCTCGCTCACGGGCAGCGACCGCTTGCCCACGGCCGCCGAGGCGTTGGCGGGCCTGGGGAACTCCGGTCTGATCACCGTGGGAGCGTTGTTTGTCGTGGTGGCCGGGCTGACTCATTGTGCTGCACCCCGGCGACACGTTGCTGCTGGAAGCACATCATGAGTTTGTGCAGGAGCAGCGCAATTCGCGTCACTTCTTCCTGGTCAGCGGCGTCGAGAACTCGGCGCCCACGCGGCACGAACGGGCGTGGCTGGCGCTGGCTATCTTGGCCGCCCTGAGGATCATCGCGGGATTCGAATGGCTGGACATGCTGACCGCCGCCTTGCTCGCGGCGATGCTGATGATCCTCGGCCGCTGTGGTACGGGTTCCGAGGCTCGCCAGAGCATCGATTGGTCAGTTCTCTTGGTGATCGGCGCATCGCTGGGCATCGGCCAGGCGCTGGAAACCAGCGGCGCGGCGGAGGCCGTGGCCGGCAAGTTGAGGCGACTGAATTCCCGCTGTTGGTGTCTAAATTGTCCTGATGCAGAAACCCGCAGCACGAGTTCTGGCCAGCACGAGGCGATCCCTCAAGGCGATTCCTCGGCTGGCAGCGGGACCTCTTCAGGCGGAGGCAGTTCGGCGGCGACGGGCTCCTGCTGCAGCCGGATTTCCCAACCGCCTCCCAACGCTCGATAGACTTGGACCAGGCCGAGGGCGATTTCGCCGCGTGCCTGCGCCCACAGATCCTGTTGCGTGATCAGGTTCTGCTGGATCACCGCGTACTGATTGAAATCGATGGCTCCCACCCGCAGCTGCGCGCGGATCGCCTAGACGGCGGTGCCGGCGGCAACGGCGCTGTCGTTGAGCAGTTTCGCCCGCCGCTGGGCGCGCAGGAAGGTGATCAGTCCGTTCTCCACTTCGGCGCCGGCCGAGAGGGCCGTCTGCTGATACACGGCAATCGCTTCCTGAAAGCGTGCGTCCTCCAGGCGGATGTTGTTCCGCAGGCGGCCGTAGTTCAGCAGATTCCAGCGGAACGAGGGCCCGACGCTTCCGGTGAAGGTTGCGCTGGAGAATAGATCGGAGAAATCCCTGGCCTGGTAGCCGAGGGTGCCGTTGAGCGTGATCGCGGGATAGAGTTCTGTCGTCGCGATCCCGATCTGTTCGGCTTGAGCGGCAGCCTGGCGTTCCGCACGGCGAACGTCGGGACGGCGGCGGAGGAGATCCGCCGGAATGCCCACCGCCACTTCGGCCGGAGCGGTGGGGATCGCCCCCGTCCCCAATCGTTCCTGCAACTCTTGCGGCGGGTCGCCCATCACGATGCAGAGCCGATTCGCGGCCAGTCGGATGTTGATCTGCAGTTGCTCGACCTGAGCCTCGTTCTGCAGCAGGTTGCTGCGCACCTGCTCGACGTCCACGGAGGTGATCCTGCCGGCTCTCAAGCGGTCCTCGCCGACGGTCAAGATGGCCTGTTGGATTGCGATGTTCTGCTGCAGCAGGCGAATTCGCTCCTCGTTGGTGCGAATCGCCAAATAGCTGTCCGCGGCATCTGCCAGGAGTGTCACGAGTGCGTCATCGTAGTCCTCGATCGAGGCGTCGAGGTCTGCATCCGCTGCCCGCACGGCCCGGCGGAAGCGGCCCCAGAAATCAAGTTCCCAGGCCAGGCTGAATCCCCAGTCCCATTGATCGAAGAACTCTCCGCCGGTCCCCAGACGCCGGAAGGCGCCGGAAGCGTCTTGCTGTTGCGGAAACAAGTTCCCGCGAATGACGCCCAGCTGCGCGCGGGCCTGCAGAATCCGGAACCCCGCCTGGCGCAGCGTCAGGTTCTGTTGCGAGACCTGGGAGACCAGATCGTCGAGCACGGGATCCCGGAACACCTTCCACCACAAACACGGCGTCTGGGAGTCCTCCCGCACACGGACGTCCGTGGCGTCGATCCAGTGTTCCGCGACCGGCGCCGGCGGTGGGCTGTAATTGGGCCCAACTTTGAAGCCGTTCCGGAGATAGTCTCGCCAACTGGTACAGCCAGTGCAAAAGAGCAGGAGGAGAAGGGCGGCGCCGCGGCCCCCGCACAGGCCGTACCACGAATGCCCGCGACAGAGTTGTTCCCGCCGGTTTTCCGTTACTCGGCCAGACGGCGGCGATTGGCTGGCGACCCTGACCATGCCGGACTCCCTCAAAAACACCTTGCGAATCTTGACTTGTCGGAATTATCGGACTGTTCGACACCGGGCGACCAACAAATTCGTTTCGGCTGTGACAGACGGCAGACTCATCCCAGCTTCACTCACCGGCTCCTCGGCTCGCCAGCGTTGGCGGACATGGCGAAGACCGAGGGGCGGGGCAAAGCGTGTCGCCGGCCTGC
>CAYUFW010000006.1:45603-67636 GCA_964443915.1 uncultured Pirellulaceae bacterium | reverse complement strand
AAGGTGCTGAAGGCACCCCCGCGTCCGTGCCCGGCGTGTCGCCGGCCTGCGGGCTGCGCCTTGCGAAACGGCGATTCCTCACGGATTTCGCGGCGGTGTTCCCCTGTCCGCGCCCACTTTTCAAGTAGAGGCCGGTCGCCTCAAGATGCCGTCGGCCTGACAAAGTGCATGAGGGGAAACGAGCGATGAACGTGACGTTGAAGGTCGCGGCCGGTGTTCATGCGGGCAAGGAACTCGCGGTCCCGGTCCCCAAGTGCCTGATCGGCCGCCATCCGGATTGCGACTTGCGGCTCAAGAGCCAGGCCATCAGCCGGCACCATTGCGTGTTGTACGTCAGGGACGGAAACGTATTCGTACGCGACCTCAAGAGCCGCAATGGAACCTTGGTTAACGGTCAACGGATTCAGACGGACTGGGAACTAAGGGGCGGAGACAAACTGCAGATCGGGCCATTGACCGCCGAAATCCGGATCGCTCAAGGGCGAGAAACGCCGTTGAAGTCGGCCAGCCGCGACGTGCATCCTGCTGCCGCAAACCGGCAGTTGACGGCCCGCAGGTCTCAGGATGATGAAAGCGCTGCGGAGTGGCTTGAGCAGGCGGACGCCATCGCCGAGTCACAACGCCGCGGCGTTCCGGACAGGCTGCGTTTGGAACAGAAACCAGCGGACGCGCCAGCGTGTGTGGAGGCTGGCGAAGCGCGGCCCACAGCGAGCAACCTGGCCAGCGTCTCACAACAGACAGAGACCGCCGTCTCACCCGCGGTCGCCCAACGCCGGGCGAGCTTGCGCGATCCCAAGAGGATGCCGGGCAAGCTGCCTCGTCCCCAAGAGCCTCCGACCGCGGACTCGCGCGAGGCGGCTGAGAAGATGCTGAAGAGGTACTTCGGCCGGCGTTAATCCCCCACTTCCGCAGCTTAGGGGTGGGGCGGCATGCCCGGCGGATGATCCGGTAATCGCCCCTGGAAGGGGCGGCCGATCAGGTCCTGCCATTGCTGCAACTGACCGGGAGTGAGGACGGCCAGGCTCTTGTCCATCGCCGACTGAAACAAGCCAGCCCGCAGCTCGCGGCGGGTCGCTTCGTCCGTCCGTTCTTCCCGCTCGGTCAGCAACACAAACGTCTCCAGTTCGATCTGCCGGAGCGCCTGGCGTTGCGACTCGGTCAGCTGGAGGGCCTCGACGACCTTCGGTTCATTCAGCCCACGAAACCGGCAGAATTGAAGCCGGATCTGCTCCAGACGTTGGAGTCGGCGTTCGTCCAGAATCGAGTGGACGATGCGTTCATTGCTGCGCGCGAAATCCAGGAAACGCGCCCGCCGCTCGTTGGGAGTCAGCTGTCCGTAGTCTTGCAGCAATTCCTGGCACTGTTGGGAGAATTGCCGTGCGGTAGCGTCGATCCGCTGCTCGTCCGCCGCGGTGAGGCCCAGATCTTTCTGCACGTCCTTGTCTTCGAGCAGGACGAGTTGACCAGCGCCTTCCATGACCAGGAGATCATCCAGCACTTTCTTCAAACGCTGTTGCACGGCGACCAATTCCGCTTCGCGTCGCGGGTTGTCCCGGTACTGGGCGACAAAGTCCTGGTAAAACACCAGCGCCGTTTCCAGGAGTTGCCGTTGGAGCGGCCACAGCGGAGGCTTGTCCGCCAGATCGTGCTCCGAGACCTCGATCAGCAAGTCCACGGCGTGCCGCGCCTGCGAGAAGCGGGCCTCCGCTTCTTCCGCCCGCTGACGCTCCGCCGCCAGCGCCGCGTGCGTGCGCCGGTTCGCCTGGGTGACCAACCAGTTGCTGATCGCCGAGACCACCAACACGACAAACATGACAACGACTCCTGCGCCGACGTACGCGGGGTGGCGACGGCCCCATTTCCGCGTGCGTTCGAGCAGATTGGGCGGGCGTGCCGAGATCGGTTCGTCGCGGAGGAACCGCCGCAGATCGTCGGCTAGTTCCTGGCTGGACGCATACCGCTCCGCGGGGCTCTTGCTCAGCAATTTCAGCAGGATGGTCTCCAATTCGAGCGGGATCGCCGGGTCGATGGAGCGCGGGCGAACGGGCTCCTGACTCAGCACTTGCTGGAGCAGTCCGTGCCGCGTGGTCGCGGCAAACACAGGCCGGAGCGTCACGAATTCGTAGAAGGTGGCTCCCAAAGAATAGAGATCGGTCCGTTGGTCCAGGACCGCCCGCTGGCCGGCCAATTGTTCCGGGCTCGCGTAACGGATGGTGCCCACCAGCTCGCCGGTGCCCGTTAGACTTTGCTCGGCATGTAGGTGCGCCAGTCCGAAGTCCGTAATCCACAGATTCTGCCGCAGGTCGATGAGCAGATTCGCAGGCTTGATATCGCGATGGATGATTCCGTGCTGGTGCGCATACTCCAACGCCTCCGCGGCCTGGGTCATGAGCCGCGCTGCCGTGCGGTAGGTCTCCCGCTTGTTCGTATTGCGTTGCGTCGAGAGGTCCGTCGAGAGATGGGCAAATGTCTGTTCCCCCGCCGCCGGGGCACAAGCGTCCGACTGGGAGCCGCGCGACGCCGGCAACTCGCGATCCGCAGCCCACGCTCCCGCGGCGGGTCCGGCGGGCAGCGTGGAACTGAGCGGGCGCACGGCGGGCGCCGGCGCGGAGCCCGCGACCGAGGTGTCGGCGCCGGCCGCCCCCTGCAACTGCTCGATGATCCGGTCCAGCGAAGGACCTTCGATCAGTTGCATCGCGTAGAAGTGCAATCCCCGCTCGCAGCCCACGGCGTAGACCGGGACGATATTGTTGTGATGCAGCTGGGCGGCGGCCTGCGACTCCTGACGAAACCGCTGCAAGTACCTCGTGTCCAGGCTGGCGGCCAACGGCAAGATCTTGAGCGCCACGCGACGTCCCAGCGACAGCTGAATCGCTTCGTAGATGATCCCCATGCCCCCGCGGCCAATCTCCCGGACGATCTGAAAATCGCCAACCGGAATGCCGGGCTGCACGACACTGCCCGCGTCGTGGCCGCACGCCGGATGGGGAGCGGAGTGCAGGGACGCGGCTGCCTCGTGCATGAGGCCCAGGCCATCCAAACAGTCGGCCAGGGCGGGCGCAAGATCCGGATACCGTGCCAGCCACTGGAGCCGATCCGGACGGCGTCCCTGCTCCCACTCCCGCAAGTAGGCTTGGACGGCTTGGACCAGCCGATCCTCGTCGGCGGTCGCTGCCGCACCGGACTGCTGCGCCAGACCAATCGCGTCCGCTGCCCGCGAGCCACCGTCAGGCAGCGCGGCCCCCTGGTCCGCCGGCGCACGGGCCGACTCATCCCGAACTCGCCCGCTAGGATCATTCACTGCACTGCCTCCATCACCTGCCGCAGACGGGCCAGTCCCCGCACCCACAGTTTCTCGACACTGTCCACACTCCGCTCCATGCGGCGGCCAATCTCCGGAAAGGACAGGCCCTCCAGATGCCGGAACACGAGCACATCCCGGTAGTCCTCGGGGAGTTTCGCCAGGGCGTCGGCCAACAGAACCGACTGTTCGCGGCGGATCGCTTGCTGGCTGGGCGAGCTGTGCGGATCAACCAGGCCCTGTCCAAGCAGCAGCGACGAGCGGTCCAGGCTCTGCTGCAGCGTTCTTTCCAGGCGGATGTCCCGCTTCTGCGTGCCGAGATACCTGCGAACGCAGCCGCACAGCACGGCGGTCAGAATCTGTCGCAGCCAGGCGACGAACTCGGCTTCGCTGTGGCCGCGGAAGCTGGCAAAGCTCCGGTGGGCCTCCAACATGGCTTCCTGAACGACATCCGAGGCGTCGACTTTGGCCTGCAGACGCCGGCCGATTTCCACACGGGCCAGCAAACGGAGGTAGTTGCGGTACACTTCCAGCAACCGGCCGAGATGCTCGCCCCCTTCGGAAATCGCGCACGTGAGCAGCTTCTCCGGGCAGACCGATATCTCCAAGGGTTAACCCTCCCGCCAGCAAGAACTCCGCCGCGCCGCCTTCCCGCCCAACGACCTTGGCGACAGGCCGCCTGGGATTCCACCTATCTCCATCTTACCAGTAACGGACGGCTGGGGAGAACCGCCGCCCCAAACGGCCGCGGATTCGGAAAAAGAGCCGGAATCACCGCGTTCGACCGGACTGCCGGAGACGGTGCCGAAAAAATCCCATTTTGCGCGGCGGTATTGCCCGGCTCTCCGCCACCAAACACCTGTGGAGTCTCGACGTGTGCCGGTCCCGTCCCAGGCATTCTGGCCCACGACAGGCAAGGCTGGTCCGGGCGGCGTCTGGCAAATCCTCTGTGGCGAGCGTGTTATGAAAATCGTCGGCGTGTTCCTTCTGGTAGCTATCCTCGGGTTGGGCGGCACGTATTACTACAAACTGCACGCCTCCGCAAAGCCGGTGTCCAATTTCCGCACCGCCACCGTGAAACGCGGAGATCTGCTGTCCACCATCACGGCGACGGGCACGCTCGAACCGGAGGAAGTGGTCAACGTGGGAGCCCAGGTGGCGGGTCGGATCTGGGACTTTGGTATCGACCACGACGCCGAAACGGCCAACCGCGGCAAGGACACCCCGGAGCCTGCACCGCGGGCAGCGCCAGCCGAATCCCCGCCAGTCGTGCCGCCGCCAACGCCTCGCCCCTCGGTGGCGGATCCGACGGCTGCCGAGGCCGCGCCGCCGGGCCCCGCCGAGCGGCAGGTCAAGCGGGGCCGCCAAACGCGGTCCATGAATTTGGCGGCAGCGGATAAGCGTCCTCGTGTCGACTACGGCTCGACCGTCCACGTCGGAACTGAATTGGCCTACATCGACGACACGCGGTACCGGGCCCAGGTCGAGCAGGCCCAAGCCGCGCTGGACCGCGCTCTGGCGGATCTAGGCCAATTGGAGGCCAAGGCGGCCCAGGCCGCCGCGGAACTGCGGCGGGCCGAGCAACTCCGCGAAATCGAGCAAAAACGCAATCCCCTGACAAACGTCCCCATCGTCGCCATCTCCGGCTCGGATTATGACCTGGCCGTGGCCAACGACAAAGTGGCAAAAGCGAACCTGGCGGTGGGCCAGGCCGTGGTCGAGCAGAATCGGGCGTCGCTCGAACAGGCGCAGACCGACCTGGACTTCACGATCATCGAGTCGCCCGTCGAAGGCGTGATCATCGACCGCCGCGTGAATATCGGCCAGACCGTCGTCGCCGCCCTGAATGCCCCGAGCCTGTTCTTGATCGCCAAGGATCTGTCCCGCATGCAGGTCTGGGCTTCGGTCAACGAGGCGGATATCGGCAAGATCCGGCGGGGGATGAAAGTGCGGTTCACGGTCGACGCCTATCCGGGCGAGACGTTCGAGGGTCAGGTCAAGCAGATTCGCCTGAATGCCCAGATGACGCAGAACGTGGTCCTGTACACCGTCGTCGTCGAGACGGCGAACCCCGACGGCCGCTTGCTGCCCTATCTGACGGCCAACCTGGAATTCGAGATCGAACAGCACCGCGGCGTGCTGCTGGTGCCGAACCCGGCCCTGCGTTGGGTCCCTCAACCGGATCAAATCGCGCCCGACGCGGGTGGGGTAGAGGCGGGCGGCGACGCGAAAGGCAGCGAACGCGGCGAGGGACGCGGCCGAGTCTGGGTGGCCACAGGCGGTTGGGTTCGGCCCGTCGAGGTGGCCATCGGGACCAGTGACGGAGTCGTCACGGAGATCTCCGGCCCTGAGGTCAAGGAGGGCATGTCCGTCGTCATCGGTGAAGAGTTGGACCCGCAGGTGGTTGCCGAAGAGACGACGAATCCGTTCGGGCCGCCCAAGATCCCCCGCAGCAAGCCGTCCGCCAAGTAGCCGGAGACCGCCATGGACCTGGTCCGCATCGAGAACATCACGAAGACCTACCACCTGGGCGAGGTCGACGTCCCGGTCCTCAAGGGCATCTCGCTCCGCATCGCGCGCGGCGAGTTGGTCGCCTTGACGGGCGCCTCGGGCTCCGGCAAGAGCACGTTGATGAACATCCTGGGCTGTCTCGACCGCCCCACCTCGGGCGAGTACTGGCTGGACGGCCAGGACATGAGCCGGCTGTCGCCCAACTCGCGAGCTGTCGTCCGCACCGAGAAACTGGGATTCGTGTTCCAGAATTTCAACCTCCTGCCGCGGACCACCGCGTTGGCCAACGTGATGATGCCCTTGGACTACGCCGTCAAACCGCCGCCGCGCGGTGCGGCGCGGCGGTTCGCCCAATCGCTGCTGGAACGTGTCGGACTGGCCGAGCGCGTCGATCACGAGCCGTCGCAGATGTCCGGCGGGCAACAGCAGCGCGTGGCCATCGCCCGCTCGCTGATCAACCGTCCGGCGCTGCTGCTGGCGGACGAACCGACCGGGAACCTGGATTCCCACACCAGTGTCGAAATCCTGCAGATGTTCCGGCGGCTAAACGCCGAAGGGATTACGGTGATTCTCGTAACGCACGATCCCAATGTGGCTGCCAGCGCTGATCGGGTGATCCACCTGTGCGACGGGTTGGTCGAACGCGACGAGGCCAATCCCACGCGAAACTCGCCGGCGGGGGCTTCTGCTGACCAGAATCCAACTCAGCGAAATACCGGATCTGCCCCCTCGGCGTCCTCCGCAACGCCGGAGGCGTCCTCACCGCCGGCTCAGACGACCGCGGAACCCTCGTTGGAGTTCACTAGCCCGGAGAACGCGAAGAGTCTGGAGATCCCGACGCTGATGCCGTCGACCTTTCGCACGGCTCTGGGCGCGCTGCGGCGGAACAAGATGCGTTCGGCGCTCACCGCCCTGGGCGTGATCATCGGCGTCAGCGCGGTCATTGCGATGGTCGAGATCGGCCAGGGATCGAAGAATGCCCTGCAAAAGTCAATCGCCAGCATGGGAGCCAACAACATTCTCGTGCTGCCGGGCGCCGCGGCGAGCGGGGGCATCACCTTTGGCGCCGGCAGCGTGCAGACGCTGACGCCCGATGACGCCGAGCAGATCGGCAAACAGTGTCCCGCAGTGGCCACGCTGGCCCCCATCGTCCGCGCCCGCGCCCAGGTGGTGCGCGGGAATCGCAACTGGAATCCCAACCAGATCTTCGGGACCACCCCTGCCTACCTCGAAGTCCGGGAATGGCGGCAGATGGACGAAGGGGACATGTTCACCGATCGCGATATCCGCAACGGCAGCAAGGTCTGCGTGGTTGGCCGCACGATCAAGCGCGAGTTGTTCCAGGACGAGTCGCCGCTGGGCCGGCAACTGCGAATCAAGAACGTCGTGTTTCGCGTGGTCGGCGTGCTCAGTCCCAAGGGCGCGAACATGATGGGCATGGATCAGGACGACTTGATCCTGGCCCCGTGGACCACGATCAAGTACCGCGTCAGCGGCACCTCGTCCAACGCCACGCAGGCGAGCAACTCGTCGTCCAGCAGCAGCACGTCCGGCGGAACGAACACGCTCAGTGATCTCTACCCAGGCTCGACGGCGCTGTATCCGGAGCGTTCCGAGGTCCAGTTGGCCGATACCCCGCAGCCGGTCCGGTTCATCACCGTGGACGAGATCATGGTGAAAGCGGCTTCCGAGCGGCACGTCGAGCAGGCGATCGACCAGATCACCCGGCTGCTGCACGAGCGGCACCATATCCGGCCCGGCGAGGACGACGATTTCAATCTCCGCAACATGAGCGAGATGACGAAGATGATGTCTTCGACATCGAGCATGATGAGCGCCCTGCTGCTGGTCGTGGCCACGATTTCGCTGGTCGTCGGCGGCGTGGGCATCATGAACATCATGCTCGTGTCGGTCACCGAGCGGACGCGGGAAATCGGTCTGAGGATGGCCGTCGGCGCCCGCAGCCATCACATCCTGCGGCAATTCCTGGTCGAAGCGGTGGTCTTGTGCCTGCTCGGCGGCGGGATCGGCATTGGGCTGGGCCGCGGCGTCTCGTTCCTCGTCCGTTCCTTGCTGCGTTGGACCACCCAGGCCTCGCTCCCCGCCATCCTGGCTGCCGTGGGCGTCTCCGTGACCATCGGCATCCTCTTCGGATTCTATCCAGCTTGGAAGGCGTCGCGGCTGGACCCCATCGAGGCCCTGCGATACGAGTGAGCCCGGACGGCGGGCGGATTGGCCATCACCTGCCGGATCGCGACTAGGCAGCCGAGATCATATCTCGCCGGGAGGGGCTCCCAAGTCCACAGGGCCGCCGGGCGTGTCGCCCCAATACCAACGGATCTTCTGCCATAGAGAGAGGTCCGACTTCCACTTGCGGATCGCGCCCCGCAGCCGCTGGACGGTGGGGTTCTCCGCGTCGCGGACGTTGGCCAGCGCGCTCATGCTGCCGCTGACATTGTGAGTCATCAGCAGCGCGGTCGCGAAGTTCGTCAGGAACACGGCCGGCACGTCGGTCCGGAAACAGACGCCGGACGTGACGACCAGGCCCTTCAACATTTCGATCGCGCGTTTCGTGTCGCCCAAGCGCAACAGGCACACGGCCATGGCGTTGGTGACCCAGGGCGACTTGACTTTCGATTTCTGAAGGAGTTCAAGCGCTTTCTGGGGATGTCCCGCATCCAGCGTCGCAGCCACCTTGTTCAGCAGTTCGCTGACTTCCGCTGGGCGCGGATCCGGGGTCCCATTCTGTTTGGCGTTGGGCGAGCGCTCGCGCGTCGCACTGGCATTCTCTTGTCGTGACATAGACGTTTTCTTTCTGCCGTGGGGAGATGATTCAGACTTGGTGCGTGACGGTCCCGTCAGGACCGTCTCCGAGTGAGCGCGGACAGTGGCTTCGCGTAGCCAGCTCTACCCGCGCTGGTGCGGCTGGAGGCCGCGGAGGCATCTGACCGATACGCGTCAGACGCTTAAATGACCCACGTACAGAATATCTCTTGCAGAGAAAGAGACGGGAGGGCAAGCCAGGGTGCCGTGCAAGTGGACCGCCGGTTTGGCATGCGGCCGCAGCGCGAGGCTTTGCCGCCGCTGGCCGGAATCACCATCCGCCAACGTCTCACATCGACGCGGACCTGCGTCGGACGATCTTCGCGCAAGCCCTCGGTCAGAGGCGTTGAATCGCGATTCGACAGGCTGGGCGAGTTGTTCCCGCCCGAGGTACCTGGCGGAATCGAGGATTTTTCGCCGAGAGCAGAAACGCCGTCCGGAGGCGTGCCAGGCAGGTGATCGGTCACGATCCAACGGAATGAGTTGTCCGGCCGGACGCCGGAACGGACAACCGGAGATACTACCGGCGTTTCCCCATGCTCCCAGTCGGCCGCCGCGAGATGGGGGCTGGTGAGCAAGAAAAAGCCCACGACGCTGGCTCGCAGCACCATCGCCACAGGTGGAATTGGCCGCTTGGCCGCGGCCGTTCGTCGGCACATACAGGTGTTTCCAGAGAACTCGGACGTTCCTCAGCTTACGATTCCGCGCAGCGGGAATCAAGGGCGGCTGCGGCCGCTCGCGCCGGACGTGAAGATCAAGCTGTACAGGGCAGACGACGCAGGCCCCCTTCTCGGCAAACGTTTGCCTTTGTACCCACCTACGAACACTTCCTCGGTTCCCGCCTCACGGGATGCCTTGACGAAGTTGCAGTCGACTGCTAGAACCTTTGCACGATGCACTCGCCGCTGTCCGTTCCCCTCCGCATGGACCATTCGAGCGCCGTTGTTGTTTGGCCAGCCTGCGCCGGCGTGCCTCGATTCCAGCTTTGACCTCGCGTTTGCTTTCCTGAGCCATCACCCCTGCCGGACCGTGCGTGACCCTATGACGATACCGATGATCCTGGCTGGAATTGGCTTGCTCGTGGCAGGCCTGTTGCTCCTGGCGTACTACGTCGCCTACCTTGCGTTTCTGTTGCTGCAGGCCACCGCGAGCAGCCGTTTCGCAACGTATGCCAACGCCATGCTGTGCATCGTGATCCCGCTCACCTTCGTCGACCTGATCTGCTCGATTCTCCACGCGCTGGGTGGGGACGCCGGCATGGCGAAGAAAGGCAAAGTCAGCAATCTACGAGAAATACGTGGCGTAAGCTTCCAGCTTGCAGCGTATACTGCTATCGCAAGCTGGAAGCTGACGCCACGGAAATTCCCCGAATCGCGAGGAGAAGCAAGGAGAGCCGCACCATGCCCGTGATTGAAGCCCAGGCTTTAAGAAAGACGTATCACACCGGGGAGGTCGATGTCGAAGTGCTGCGGGGCGTCGACCTGGACGTCGGCCGGGGCGAGTTCGTGGCGATCATGGGCCCGTCCGGTTCGGGCAAGAGCACGCTGCTGCACCTGCTGGGCGGCATCGACGTGCCCACGGCCGGACGGGTGCTGTTGGACGGCGCGGACTTGTCGAGCCTGGGCGATGACGGCCGGACGCTGCTCCGCCGGCGCCGGCTGGGTTTCATCTTCCAGACCTTCAACCTTCTGCCCACGTTGACCGCCGAGGAAAACGTGGCCCTGCCGTTGGAGCTGGACGCCGTGCCGTCCGCGGCGGCCCGCGAGCGGGCGGCCGCGGTCCTGGAGCAGGTGGGCATGTCTCACCGCCGCCACCACGTGCCCGGCAAGCTCTCGGGCGGCGAGCAGCAGCGGGTGGCGGTGGCCCGCGCGCTGGCGATCGAGCCCCTGGTGCTGCTGGCGGACGAGCCGACCGGCAACCTGGACAGCGCGAACGGCCGGCAAGTCACGGCGCTGCTGCGCGGGTTAGCCGACGAATTCCAGCAGACGATCGTGATGGTCACGCACGACTCGGCGGTCGCCGCCTCGGCAGACCGCCTGGTCCAGCTGCGGGACGGATTGGTCGTCAGCGATGGCCAGCCGGTGTCCGCGCTGGAGCCGCATGCCGCGCCGGGCCACAAGGAGCGGACCTGATGATTCTTTGGAAGTTTACGCTCCGCGAAATGCGGCATCGTCCGGGACGCGCGACGCTGACGCTGCTGAGCATCGTCATCGGCGTCGCCGCCGTGGTGGCGGTCACGCTGTGCGGCAAGACGACCCGGCGGGCCTACCGGGAGATGTACGAAAGCTTGGCGGGGCGCACGGGGCTGGAAGTGGTGGCCGACGGGCCGGGCGTGAAGTTCGACGAACTGGCGAGATCCCTGGAACAGCTGCCGGGCGTGCAGGCCGCCGTCCCGGCCATTCAACAGACGACGACGGCGTACCACCAGGGACAGCGGACGCGGATGCTGGTCATGGGCGTCGACCCTGGCAAGGAGGCGGCGATCCGCGACTACGAGATCCGGGAAGGCAGCTTGTTCGCGGGCGGCCGGGGCGCCGTCCTGGAAGCCGGTTTTGCCGCGGCGTTGGGCATCCGCTTGCACGACGAAATCAAGGTGTTGACGCGCCGGGGACTGAGGACGACGACGGTGGCCGGGCTGCTGGAACTGCGCGGCGTGGCCGGCTTCAAGCAAGCCGGCGTGCTGATGGTCCCCCTGGCGGACGCGCAGCGCTGGTTCCTGCGGCCGGGCTACGTGAACACGATCAACCTGGTGTTGGCGGACGGGGTGCAAGCGGAACAAGTCGCGCCGGCGGTCCAGAAGCTGGTGCCGCCCGGCGTCCTGGTCCGCACGCCGGCGGCCCGCACGAAGCTGGCTGCGGAGACGATGGCCAGCCTGGAGCAGGGACTCAAGTTCGCGTATGCCACCACGTTGGCCTTGGCGATGCTGATGATCCTGAACACGTTCTTGATGAACGTCAAGGAGCGCCGGCCACACCTGGCCGTCTTGCGGGCCGTGGGCGCGACGCGGGGCCAGGTCCTCGGCATGTTGCTCCGAGAAGGACTGCTGCTGGGCGTCGTGGGCACGGCGCTCGGCTGCCTGGCGGGATGGGTCGGGGCGTCGCAGTTGACGCACGTCATGGCCGGCTTGTATGCGACGGCCTTGCCGGAGGTGCAGTTCGATCTCGGGTCCTTCGCGGTGGCGGCAGGATTGGGCCCCGTGATGGCGCTGGTTGCGACGTACATTCCGGCGCGTCAGGCGGGCCGGGTGACGCCGTTGGAGGCGCTCCGGCCGCTGGTCAGCGACGACGCCGCCCAGATGCCGCGCTGGTTTGTCGTCGGCGGCGTTCTGGTTTACGTGGCGACCGGGGGTCTGCTTGCCGCCGCGATCGGCGGCTGGCTGCCGATCGAACTGGCGATTCCCGTGGGCGTGGCCTTCATGGTCGCGTTCGTCCCGTTGGCGGTGATCGTGTTGAGGCCCCTGGTCCGGCTGGCTGCGATTCCGGCGCGGCGGTGGCTGGGAGTCGAGGGCGCGTTGGCTTGCCGCCAGCTGTTGCGGCGGCGTACCCGGACGGCTTTGACCTTGGGGGTGCTGGTCCTGGCGATCGGCACCGGCATCGGCCTGGGGACCACCATCACCAACAATATCGACGACGTGCGCGGCTGGTTGCGGCGGACGCACGCGGGCGACTTCTTCGTGCGTGTCACGGCGGGCGATCCGGTCCAAGGCCGGGCGGCGGAGATCCCGGAGGAGTTGGGCGCGGAGATTCGCGCGATTCCCGGCATCTGGGGCCTGGGCAGTTTGCGGTTCGTGAATGCCCAAGTCGCGGAACAGCCCGTCGTGATCCTGGTCCAGGGGCTGACGCAGGGCGAAAGCGTGCCGCTCAATCTCGCCGTGGGCGATCCGGACGAGGTCACGCGGCGGATGTTCGCCGGCGAAGCCGTGGTGGGCACCGTGCTGGCCCAGCGGTGTGGACTGAAAGCCGGCGGCGAGGTCGAGGTGACCACGAATGCGGGCCCGCGGCGAATCCGCATCGCCGGCTTGGCCAACGAATACCTGGTTGGCGGCTTGGTGCTGCACATGGAGCGGGAAGCGGCCCGGCGGCTGTTCGACATCGGCGGCGTGGACGTGTTCATGATCAAGGCGTACCCCGTCGAGCGGGCCGCCGTCGAGGCCCGGCTGCGAGAACTGACGCAGCGGCATGGACTGATGCTGCACTCGTTTGCCGATCTGAGCCGGCAGCTGGATGCCATGTTGGACGGCGTCGTGGGCAGCTTGTGGGGGCTCTTGGTTCTGGGCTTCATCGTGGCCGGGTTCGGGATCGCCAACACGCTGACGATGAACGTGCTGGAGCAGACCCGCGAGTTGGCGCTGTTGCGGGTCGTGGCGATGACGCGCCGGCAGGTGGCCAAGACGGTGCTGGCGCAAGCCTTCGTCGTGGGCCTGATCGGCATCGTCATCGGCTGTGTGGCGGGAACGACGACGGCCTGGATCATCAGCCTCACGATGCTGCCGCTGCTCGGCTATCACATCGGCTTCGGCCTGCACGCGGATTTGGTGTGCGGCTGTCTCGTGCTGGCCTTGGCGATCGTCCTGATCGCCGCCTGGATCCCTGCCCGGCGGGCGACGAAACTCGATCTGCTGGAAGCGTTGAAGTACGAGTGACGGCGAGGATTTACTCGACGACCTCACTGACGAACTGCTGGCGTTTCTCGATCTCGGCCCGAAGCGTCGTGGCCTGGCTGGCGTGCCCTGCTCGGCGAAAATGCGTCCTGCGCCGTCCTGCTGCGCCGAGACACGATTGTTGATGACGGCTCTGCCGGGTACGATAAAACCATTGTTTACCGAATACGAAATGTCTGGGCGGGTGGACGATGGCGAAGAAGGCGGCACGGGCCGGGCAAGCGACTGGCTCCAACGGGGTCACCGACCTGATCAAGGAACTGTGGCAGGCGGCGGTCAATCTGCGTGGGTCGATCGAACCGGCCGATTACAAGCGATATGTGCTGCCGATCATCTTCCTGCGGTTCCTGTCGCTCCGCTACGAACGCCGCCGCGAGGAACTCCAGTGGCTGGTCAACGATCCGAAGAGCGAGTACCACACCACCGATTCGAAGGTCGCCAGGTCGATCCTGGAAGACCCGGACGAGTACGCCCAGGCCCGGACCTTCATCGTGCCGAAGAAAGCCCGCTGGTCGGAACTGCTCCAGCACGCCCAGGCCGATGACATCAAGGTCCGGCTCGACGATGCGCTCGAAGCCCTCGAAAAGGCTTATCCGGACAAGCTCCGGGGGCTCCTACCGCGGGTGTACGCCGGTTCCAACTTGGACCGCGAGCATGTCACCGGACTGATCAACCTGTTCTCCAAGGACGTGTTCAAGCAGGAGCACCACGGCGAAGACCTGGTCGGCCGGGTGTACGAGTATTTCATCGGCGAGTTCGCCAACTCCGAAGGCAAACGGGGCGGCGAGTACTTCACGCCGGCCTCGATCGTCCGCACGCTGGTCGCCATGCTGGAACCGAGCGCAGGCGTCGTCTTCGACCCCTGCTGCGGGTCGGGCGGCATGTTCGTGCAATCGGACTTGTTCACCAGGCACAGCGGCCAGCTGTCGTTCTACGGCCAGGAGTCCAAGGACTTTACCTATCGGCTTTGCCGGATGAATTTGTTCATCCACGGCATCGACGGCAACATCCAGCTGGGCAACTCGTACTTTGACGACAAGCACGATACGCTGAAGGCCGACTATTTGCTGGCCAATCCCCCGTTCAACGACGGGTCCAAGGGGAACGAGGGCTGGGGCGCGGGGCGCGTGCCGGACAAGGACCCGCGGCTGAAGCTGGGCGACGACAATCTGCCCCTGTCGCCGCGGAATGCCAACACGATGTGGATTTTGCACTTCCTGTACCATCTGAAGGCCGGCGGGACGGCGGGGTTCGTGATGGCGACCGGCGAGTTGTCCAACGGCGAAACGGCGCGGCTGGCGGTGCGCAAGGCGCTGGTCGAGGCCGGCTGTGTGGACTGCATCGTGCAGCTGACCGGGCAGCTGTTCGCCAATACGCAGATCCCCTGCTGTCTGTGGTTCGTGTCGAAGAACCGGGACGGCAAGACCAAGGGCTACCGCAAGCGGCTGGGCGAGGTGCTGTTCATCGACGGCCGCCGGCTGGGCACGCTGATCCCCGGCTCGCGGAAGCAGAAGCAGCTTTCGCCGGAGGAAATCGAACGCATCGCCGCCGCGTACCGCACATTCAAACGCAAGGCGGTTCCCGATTCCGTGCCGGGCTTTTGTCACGTGGCCCCGTTGGAGGAAATCCGCGAGCACAACTATGCCCTCACGCCCGGCCGCTACGTCGGCGCCGAGGACGTGCCGGACGACGACGAGCCGTTCGAGGACCGCTTCCCCAAGCTGGTCAAACAGCTGGAAGAGCAGTTCGCCCGCTCGGCCAAACTGGAAAAGGCCATCCGCGCCGGACTGAAGGAGGTGGGGGATGCGGTTTGAGGCAGCGAACGGAACGATGCCTGCTCGCGGCTTTGACTGGGATGCGGTCGAATACCCGGCACGACCTGTTCGGGAGTTTGCGGAACTGCGCTACGGCAAGGCGCTGCGAGAACCCGATAGACGCCCCGGTTCCGTTCCTGTGTTCGGGACCAACGGCCCATGCGGCTGGCACGACGAGCCCTTGGCTGCCGGCCCCGGAGTCATTCTCGGACGAAAAGGACAGGGGCACCTTGGCGTCAAATGGTGCCAAGATCCATTCTGGGTGATCGACACAGCGTACTACGCGGACGTGAATCAGAAGGAAGTCGACCTGCGATGGTTCTATTACATAACCGAGTACGTTGGTCTCGATCACCTGAAGACGGGTGAAAAACCGGGATTGAATCGAGATGTCTTCGGGCGTCAACTCTTTCCGTTTCCGTCCTTACGGGAACAACGAGCCATTGCCCGCATCCTCGGCGCCTTGGACGACAAGATCGAGTTGAACCGGCAGATGAACGCGACGCTGGAGGGGATGGCGCGGGCGTTGTTCAAGTCGTGGTTCGTGGACTTCGACCCGGTGACCGCCAAAGCCGCCGGCCGCCAGCCCTTCGGCCTGTCCCCCGCCCTCGCCGCCCTCTTCCCCTCCCGCTTCGTCGGTTCGCCGCCGGGGCCGATCCCGGAGGGATGGACGGTCGGCGAACTTGGAGACGTGTACGATCTCACGATGGGGCAATCTCCACCCGGCCGTACCTATAACGAAGACGGGATCGGTACGCCGTTTTATCAGGGGCGAACCGACTTCGGATTTCGTTTTCCCACCCGTCGCATCTTCTGCACAGAACCAACGCGCTTCGCTGAAGTCGGCGACACGCTCGTGAGCGTTCGCGCACCAGTCGGCGATATCAATATGGCTGCTGAGCGTTGTGCAGTCGGCCGTGGAGTTGCGGGCGTCCGACACAAGAATGGGAGACTGTCGTTTGGCTACTACCAGATGTGGTCGCTGGGCGATGCGTTCGATGTATTCAATGGCGAGGGCACGTTGTTCGGCGCAATCACCAAGGTCGGTTTCGCGGGAATTGACGTCGTCGTTCCGCGAGCAGAGATCGCGGACGCGTTTGAACGACTCGCGGCAAGGTGGGATGAACAGATCGAAGTCCTGGAGAAAAACGCCCGGACTCTCGCCGCCACTCGCGACGCCCTCCTGCCCCAGTTGTTGTCCGGTGCAATCCGCTTGCGGCAGGCCGAGAAGCTGGTCGAGGAGGTCGTGTGATGGCCGGTCCGGTGGCGTATCACGCGGGGCGGTTTCCTCCGGCTCAGCTCGACTGGCCGCGGCTGATTCCGTTGCTTGGTCCGGCCGCGGCGGCCTTGGCGCGGTACGACGCACTGCTGCTGGCGATTCCGAACGCCGCCGTGCTGCTGTCTCCCCTGACGACCCAGGAAGCGGTGCTGTCGTCGCGGATCGAGGGGACGCAGGCGACGATGGGCGAAGTGCTCGAATACGAAGCGGGCGCCGAGCCCGCGTCGCTGCCGGCGGCCAAGCGCGAAGACATCGAAGAGGTGTTGAATTACCGCCGGGCCATGCGGCAGGCGGTCGAGCGGCTCACCGAGCTGCCGATCTGCAGTCGGCTGATCCGGGAACTGCACAGCACGCTGCTGGCGGGCGTGCGCGGCCACGACAAGGCGCGCGGGAGGTTCCGGACCATCCAGAACTACATCGGCTTGTCCGGCCGGCCCGTGGCAGAAGCGCGGTTTGTTCCCATCGGGCCGGGGCAGTTGGAGGACGGGATCGCCGCCTGGGAGAAGTATCTGCACCGCGAAGAGCCGGACCGGCTGGTGCAACTGGCGGTGGCGCACGCGGAGTTCGAATCGCTGCACCCGTTTCTGGACGGGAACGGCCGCATCGGCCGGATCCTGATCCCGCTGTTCCTGTATCAGCAGAGACTGCTGCGGGAGCCGATGTTCTATCTGAGTGAATTCCTGGAAACGAACCGGCAGGAGTACTACGACCGGCTGTTGGCGGTCTCTCGGGATGACGACTGGACGGGCTGGTGCGAGTTCTTCCTGCGAGCCATTCTCCATCAGGCGCAAGCCAACGAGTCGCGGGCCCAGGCGATGCTCCAATTGTACGAGCGGAAGAAAGGCTGGATCGTCGGGCACACCCACTCGCAGCATGCGATCGCGGCCCTGGACTTCATGTTCCAGACGCCGATTTTCAATTCGACGGTGTTTGTGAGTTCCTCCGGGATCCCCGAGGCGTCGGCGCGGCGGCTGCTGGGGATGCTGAAGGAGACGGACTTGCTGCGAACGGTTCGAGCCGCCAGCGGACGCCTTGCGGCGGTGTACGCGTTCGTGGAACTGCTGAACATCGCGGAGGGACGAGATGTCTTCTGATTTCCCCGCTGTCCGGATTTCGTGCGCCGCGGCGGCGTTGGACCCGCCGCCGTGCGCGACAAGCCGGCTTGCCTCGCACCGGTGCGCAACAACGGCGTTTGGTGCGCACCGGTGCGCAACAACGCAGGCATTCGGACGGAACATGGACAACTCCGGAACGCCTGGTCTGCCAACGCCTTCCGTCAATCCATTGGGAACGGGACGATGCCCCACCACGGTACCGAGACGGATTTCGAACTGACCACGATCGAGCGTCTGCGGCAGCTGTACGGCGAGCACGCGTACCGGCACGGCTCGGAGATCCAGCGCGATCCCCGGGAGGTTGTCCTGCGAGACATCCTGCGCCAGACCCTGGAATCCCGCTATCCGGACCTGCCGGCGGCCAGCATTGACGAGGCCGTCAACCGCTTTGCCACGCCGCAGGGCGTCGATACGATCCGCCGCAACATGGCGTTCCACCGCGATCTGACGCGGGGCATCGAGGTCCGCGTCGAACTACCGGACCATCGCGTGGAATATCGCCACGTCTACGCCATCGACTGGGACAACCCGGAGAACAACGAGTTCCTGGTCGTGAACCAGCTGCCGATTCACGGGCAAAACGACCGCCGGCCGGACATCGTGCTGTACGTGAACGGGCTGCCGCTGGTGCTGTTCGAACTGAAGAACCCGTACAGCGACCAGCCTACGGTGGAGGACGCCCTGAACCAGATCGCCCACTACCGGAACGAGATTCCGCAGATCTTCGAGTTCAACGCGGTCACGGTCGTTTCGGACGGCGTGACCACGCTGCACGGCGTCTGGACGGCGAACCGGGAATGGTTCGCGCCGTGGAAGTCGATCGACGGCTTCCACATGGAGCCGAACACGACCGGCAGCATGAAGACGCTGGTCGAGGGACTGTTTCCGAAGGACCGGCTGCTGAGCTACATCCGCGATTTCCTGGTCTTTGAAGTCATCAACGAGCAGATCACCAAGAAGGGCGCCAAGTACCACCAGTTCTTCGCCGTGCGCGTGGCCGCCCAGAAGGCCCTGGAGGCGTTGGCGTCGGAGGGCGACAAGCGGATCGGAGTAGTCTGGCACACGACGGGCTCGGGCAAGAGCCTGTCGATGGCGTTCCTGGTGGGCATCCTGCGGCGGCAGACGGGTTTGAACCCGACGTTCGTGATCCAGGTGGATCGCACGGACCTGGACGATCAGTTGCACGACCAGTTTGTCGCGGCCCGCTCCCTGGTGGGCGACGTGAAGCACGCCGGCACGGTGGACGAGCTGCGCAAGCTGTTGCAGACCGAAGGGGGCGAGGTGATCTTCACGACCATCGAGAAGTTTCGCTTGAAGACGGCGGAACGCGAAACCGAGCATCCGGTGTTGTCACCGCGTCCGAACATCATCGTCATTGCCGACGAAGCCCACCGGAGCCAATACGGTTTCCTGAAGGGCTATGCCCGCTACCTGGCCGAAGCGCTGCCCAACGCCCGGCGGCTGGGATTTACCGGGACGCCGATCTCGTTCAGCAGCGCGGACACCATCGAGGTTTTCGGCGATCTGATCCACTGGTACGACATGCAGCAGTCGCAGGAAGACCACGCGACGGTACCGATCTTCTACGAGCCGCGGCAAGTCAAATTGCACCTGAACAAGACCGACGTCGACGCGGCGCTGCAGGACATTGTGGACGAACAGCCGGTCGAGGCCGTGGGCGACCTGGAGCGGCGCAAGTCGCACTGGGCCGCCTTGGCCAAGGCGGCGGGGGCGAAGCACCGCGTCGAACAGCTTGCTCGGGACCTGCTGGACCATTTCCGCGTTCGGACCGCCACGCTGGACGGGAAGGCGATGGTCGTCTGCATGACTCGCGAGAACTGCGTGCGGTTACACGAGGCCCTCACGGCGCTGCCGGGGTGTCCGGAAGTCAAGGTGGTGATGACCGGTGACCTGACCAAGGACCCGCCGCAGTGGAGCCAAGCCGGGCACATCACGACCAAGGCCCAACGGGACGCCATCAAACAGCGGATGATCGATCCCGAAGACCCGCTGAAGATGGTCATCGTCTGCGACATGTGGCTGACCGGCACCGACATCCCCTGCCTGCACACGCTGTACATCGACAAGCCGATGCGCGGGCACAACGTGATCCAGGCGATCTCCCGCGTCAATCGGGTCTTCCGGGACAAGCCGCACGGCCTGGTCGTCGACTACATCGGGATCGGCGACGAACTCCGCGAGGCGACCAGCCAGTACACCAAGGGCGGCGGCCGTGGCGACCCGGCGCCGGACGTGTCGGAAGCGGCGAAGCCGGTGTTCTTCGAATGCCTGGAAGCCGTGCGCAAGTTGCTGCCGGAAGGGATCAATTACGGCGACTGGCGGCGGCTGTCTCGGATCGATCTGGAGGACCGGTACTCCTTGGTCTTCGGGCACCTGACGGCGGATGACGAGCTGCGGGATCATTTCCTGCAGGCCGAACTGCGGCTGACGCACGCCTACTTGCTCGTGAAACACCTGGACGACTGCCGGCCGCGGGCGGACGAGCTGATCTTCTACCAGCGGGTTCGCAACCAAATCCTCAAGACGATCCCGGGGCGACGGCCGCCGCAGGAGTTGGAACACGCGGTGCGCGACCTAGTCGACGACAGCGTCGAATCGGAAGGGGTTGTCGATATCTTCCAGGCCGCCGGAATCCAGCGTGCGGACATCTCGATCCTGGACGACCAGTTCCTGCAAACGTTCAAAGACAAACCGCTGCCGAACCTGCGGCTGAAGCTGCTGGAAAAGCTGCTGGCCGACGAAATCCGGATGCGCGAGCGGAGGAATCTTGCCCAAGCCCGGAGCTTCCGCCAGTTGCTGGAGCGCACGTTGCAGAATTACCACAACCGGCTGATCGACGCGGCGGCGGTGATTCGGGCCATGCTCCAGATCCGACAGGAGATGGACGATTCAGACAAACGGGCGGCGGGATTGGGCCTCACCGAAGAAGAACTCGCGTTTTACGACGCCGTGGCCTCGAACTACGGCGGCATCTACGACGTGGACTTCCTGCGGGAACTGATCCACGACGTGGTGCGATCCGCCGAAATCTGAAGGTGGACTGGACGGAACCGCACCGAGAGGACGTGAAGGCGGCGGTTCGTGCGGCCGTGAAACGCGTCCTGCGAGCGCGGGGGGTGAGGGCCGGTGACTTCGATCAGTTTGTCGGCCACATCATGGCCCAGGCTGAGGCTCTCTACGCAGACTGGCCAGTGACAATCGCGGCATAGCTTGGGAGAGCTTTCCGAGAGGCTGCAGCGCCCTGTTTGCACTGCGTTCCGAATCCAGCAACGCCGTTTGTCAGCGTTTCGTTCGATTCCTGGTCCCGTCGGCCCCCCGAAGCCTCCAAGGAATAACGTGGCTCAGTTGCCGCAACGGGTGGGGAGCCGTATACTGCGCGGCCTGTTTCGTGGGGGAGTTGGGTCCTGCTTCGGCAAGCAAGGCGTCGAGGACGGCATGGCGGACGAGTCGCTCACTTTGACGCACCGCATCGCCGCGGTGTTGGTTCGGCGGCGTTGGCTGCTCCTGGTGGTGTCGCTGGCGCTGACCGCCGTGGGCCTTTGGCCCGCCAGTCAATTGCGGTTCGACGCGGCGATCACGAATCTGTTTCCGCCGGACGATCCCGTCTTGCGGGCGTATCAGGATGGTCGGCGCGTGTTCGGCAGCGACGAATTCATCGTCGTGGCCTACACCGATCCCCGACTGCTGACGGCGGACGGCTTGCTGCACCTGCACCGGTTTGCAGAGACCTTCCTGGAACTGCGGTCGCTGGGAGTGGAGCGGGTCCGCAGTCTGGCCGGCGAGCGTTCGCCGCTTGCTCCGCTGGACGCGACGCCGCTTTTCCAGCAGATCGGCAAACAGGGCCGTTCCGCCGAGGAACTCAAAACGGGACTGTTGAAGTCGGAACTGTACCGGAACGTTTTCCTGGGAGAAGACGGTCAGACCACGGCCCTTACGCTGACGCTGCGTTCCGAGCACACGGACCTGGAACGTCGGCGACTGATGGCAGGCATTCGCGAGCGTGCCGGCAGGAACCGGTTTCCGACAGTCGTCGCCGGCGGACCGGTGCTGACGCACGACGCCGTGGTGTTTGTGGATCAGGACGGCCGCACCTTGGGCTGGGTGTCGACCGTCGCGCTGGTGGTGGTGATTGGGATCTTGTTCCGCCGGGTCCGCTGGGTAGTGCTGCCGCTGGCGGTGGTTCATGTCACGCTGGTTTGGACGAAGGCCCTGCTCTGGCTGGGCGAGGCCCATCTGAGCATGGTCTCCACGACGCTCACGGCCATGGTCACGGTGATCGGGGTGGCGGGGGTCGTCCAGGTGACTGCGCGGTACCGTGAGGAGCGGGAGCGTGCGGACGTGGCCGGGGCCTTGCTCGCGACCATGTCGGCCGCCGGACCGGCGGTGTTCTGGGCCAGCTTGACGACCGCCGCCGGCATCGGCTCGCTGCTCATTTCCTCCATCATCCCGGTCCGCAATTTTGCCATCATGCTGTCCCTGGCTTCGACCCTGGTCTTCGTGGCCACGGCG
>CAYUFW010000006.1:0-45593 GCA_964443915.1 uncultured Pirellulaceae bacterium | reverse complement strand
GGGTGGTGCTTTTCGGCCGCCGGCCGAGCGATCCCGGCGCGGCGCCGGGGGAACAGGGCATCGAGCGAGTGCTGGAGGCGACGATGGCCTGGAGCCTCGCGCGGCCGCGACAGCTGGCGGTCGTGGTCGTCATTTTGTTGGCGCTCACCGTCGCCGGGATCGCGCGCATCCGGGCCGAAACCGATTTCACGCGGAACTTCCGCAGGTCGAGCGAGGTGGTCGCCGCCTACCGCTTTGTCGAGGAGCGATTGGGCGGGGTGGGCACGATGCAACTCGAATTCTCCGCGCCCGACGGCCTCACTCCGGAACTGGCCGAGCGGCTGCGGAAGCTCGAGGCCCGTCTGCGCGAAGTCCCGAACCTGACCAAAGTCCTGGGCTTGGTGGACGTGCTCGATTTCTTCGACGTCGGCGTGGCGGGGACGCTCAGCCGCTCGCTCAGCCGCTGGATAGGGCCCCAGGCCAGTCTGACGCCGAAGCTGTGGGTGCTTCGGCAACAGCGGCCCGACCTGGTGTCCACCTTCTGGAACGAGAAGGAGAAGCGGATGCGGGTGATGCTGCGGGCCCGCGAGCAGGCCCCCAGCGCCGTGAAGCACGAGTTGATGGCCGCGGCCGTGCGGATCGGGCGCGAAGTCCTCGACCAGCCCCAGGAGCCCGCTCAAGTCCGCGTGACCGGCGTGTACCCGCTGCTCAATCATCTGGTCAGCAGCCTGATGTCGGACCAACTGAACACGCTGCTGTTGGCCACGGCCGCCGTGTTTTCCATCATGTGGCTCGCCTTGCGGAGCGTGCGGCTGGCCATCGTTGGACTGGTGCCGAAGCTGGGCCCGATCCTGATGGTCCTGGGAGCGATGGGCTGGCTGGGCGTCCCGATCGACATGGGGACGCCGATGATCGCCTCCGTTTCGGTCGGCATTTCCGTCGGGTTCAGCATCCATTACCTGGTCCGCTTCCGCCAGGAGCGTTTGGCGGGCGTGCCTTTCGAGCAGGCTTTGCGGGCCACGCACCGCCGCGTCGGCGGCGCGATGGTCTTCGCCAACCTGGCCCTGGTCGTCGGTTTCGCCGTGCTGGGGTTGTCGAACTTCGTCCCCACCGTTCACTTCAGCATCCTGGTGAACGTCGCCCTGATCGGCGGCTTGGCAGGCAACCTGCTCGTGCTGCCCCTGCTGCTGCGATGGATGGCGCTGTGAGGCCTGCGGCCGACACACTCGTGCTCAGGATTCCTGTGGATACAGTACTTGACGAAATGGCCAATGCGGTTATACTTTCGGTATGAAAACAGCCATTTCCATCCCCGACGAGGTGTTTGAGGAAGCGGAGCGACTGGCGGGTCGCCTGCAGACTTCACGCAGCCAACTCTACACCAGGGCTGTCGCCGAATTCGTTGCTCGACACGACGACGACCGGGTGCAGGCGGCGATGAACGCAGTGGTCGACGAGGTCGGACCTGCGGTGGACGACTTTACCCGAGAGGCCGCACGCCAGACGTTCGGGCGAGTGGAATGGTGATCGCGCAGGGCGAGGTCTGGTGGGCCGATATCGGCGAGCCGATTGGTTCGGCGCCCGGCTACAGGCGTCCCGTAGTCGTCGTGCAGTGCGATGCCATGAATCGGAGTCGGATCGGAACGGTGGTTTGCGTTCCCCTGACAAGCAATCTCAAATGGGCGAATGCCCCCGGAAATGTGCTTCTGAAGGCCGGGGCAACTGGTTTGCCCAAGGACTCGGCGGCTAATGTGTCACTGATCGTGGCTTTGGACAAGGGGCAACTCACGGAACGCACTGGCAAGCTGCCGCGCCGACAACTGGAGGCGATTCTGGCCGGAATCGATGTTGTTCTCGGTCGCTGATCGAACTGGGCTGGTCGTGTTTGGTGACGACCGCCTGGAAGCACCCGCCAGCGCTTCCGACAAGACCGAATCACGGTAGAATGGGGCGCGACCGCTGATTTCGGAGTAGCCAACGATTGCGAACGAGTGGAGAAAAACATGCTCACGGCTGTCTTCTTAGTTTGCGCCGTTCTTTTTCTGGTCGCCTTTTTCACGTACGGCCGGTTCCTCGAACGGCGGCTGGGCATCGACAACAATCGGCCCACGCCGAGCCACACGGACTACGACGGGGTGGACCGCGTGCCGGCGCACCCCGCCGTGCTGTTTGGACATCATTTCTCGTCGATTGCCGGCGCCGGGCCGATCGTGGGGCCGATCATCGCGGCGGTCGCTTTCGGCTGGGCGGTGCCCCTGGTCTGGGTGCTCCTCGGGTCGATCTTCATCGGCGGCGCTCATGATTTCGCTGCGCTGGTCGCCTCGATCCGCAATCGGGGGCGGTCGATCGCCGACATCGCCCGCGAGTCCATGTCGCCGCTGGCGTACCGACTGCTGCTGATCTTCATGTGGCTGGCCCTCGTTTACGTGTTGACCGTGTTCACGGACCTGACCGCGACGACGTTTGTCGAGGACGGAGGCGTCGCCACGTCTTCCTGGCTGTTCATCGCGTTGGCGATTGGCTTTGGCCTTTCGATCTACCGCTTCAAGATCCCGGTCGTGTGGTCGACGCTGATCTTCGTGCCGCTCGTGTTCCTGGCTACGTGGGTCGGCCAGCTGATGCCGATCGACTCGAGTTGGATGACGACGACGCTGGGACTGACTCCGGTGAAGGGCTGGTCGTTGGTGCTGATCGCGTACTGCTTCGTGGCCTCGGTGACGCCGGTTTGGATCCTGCTGCAGCCGCGCGACTATCTGTCCTCGTTCCTGCTGTATGCTTCGATGCTCTTAGGGCTGGTCGGCATTGTCTTCGGCGGGTTTGACGTGCAGTTTCCGGCCTTTGTCACTTGGGACGCGGCCGGCGTGGGCCCGCTGTTTCCCATCTTGTTCATCACGGTAGCCTGCGGCGCGTGTTCCGGCTTCCATTCGTTGGTGGCGTCCGGCACGACCTCCAAGCAGTTGGACAAGGAACGTCACGCGCGGACCGTCGGATACGGCGCGATGCTCGTCGAGGGTTTGGTGGCGGTGATCGCGCTGGCGACCGTCATGATGCTGGCGTCCGATGATCCGCTGCGCGGCAAACCGCCGTTGACGGTGTACGGGACGGGCATCAGCCGCTTTGCCGCCGTGATCGGGATTCCGGAGAAGTTGGGGTTCTCGTTCGGCCTGCTGGCCTTGTCGACCTTCATCCTGACGACGCTGGACACGGCGACGCGACTGGGCCGGTACATTTTCGAGGAGTTCTTCCAGTTGCGTCCCGGTCCCGCCCGGTACGGTGCGACCTTGGCGACCTTGGCGCTGCCGACGCTGTTCGCGCTGGTCAACTTGAAGGACGCCTCGGGCCAACCGCTCCCGGCGTGGAAGGCGATATGGCCCGTGTTCGGCGCGACCAACCAACTGTTGGCCGGTTTGACGTTTGTGGTGCTGGCCGTGTGGCTGCGGAGGACGGCGCGCAAGACGGGGTTCATCTGGGGGCCACTGGCCTTTATGACGGCGGCCACGCTGTATGCGCTGGTTCTGCTGATCCAGCAGTACGGTCTGTCGCTGATCGGCGGTATCGCCCTCGTCTTGCTGGCCTTGGCCATCCTGTTGATCGTGGAGGCTGTCCGCACGAATCTGCTGCGACCTGCGGGCACCGAGGGCACCGGCGAAGTGGAGGGAGTACACCGAGGAGGAATTGCGGCAGTTGGAGAAGATGTACGCCGCCGATGAGGTGACGGAAGAGACGGAAGCGATCGTCCTGAAACGGGCCCACGACCAAACGGTTGAAGAAGCTCGCCGCCGACCGAGAGCGGCTGACGGTGTGCTCGCCCATCGAGGGCGTGGTCTATGACGGCAAGTGTACGCACGGCAAGTTCGGCGATTCGCAATCGCTGGGCGACGCGCTGCGGCCCGCCGGGATGGCGCAAATGAACCAGGTGCTGATGCCGGCGCTGAACGGTGACAGCCAAGACACGTGCCCGCGTCGCTCCGCGACGCGGGCATCGTAGGCGCATCGCTCCGCGACGCGGTTCCGCTCGCGGAGCAAGCGGTTTACTGTGAGCCGCGCTACTCCCATGTGCCCAGCGTGAGGCGTTTGCTGAGCGTCTGGCCGTCGCGGACGACCTTGACGGTCACCGTGTCGCCCGCGACGTTGGCCGCGATCAAGGCCGTGAGCGTCCTGTAATCGGCGACCTGCTGCCCTTCGTATTCGACGATCACGTCGTGCATCAACAGTCCGGCTTTCTCCGCTGCGCTGCTCGGCTTGACCAACGAGATGACGCAGCCTTCCGTTCCGTCCTGACAGCCCACGCCCAGGAAGGCGCCGCGCCGATAATCGATATCGCTGTTCGGGAGGTCCTGCCTCAGCCTTTCGACGCCGGCCGAGGTCAGCTGGCCGCCGTAGATGCGGAGCTTGTCCACGCTCTGCAGTTGCCCCAGGACTTCGATCCCTTGGTCGCTGACAGGGACATACATCAGGCTCAACACCGACAACGCCTTCAAGGCGGCCAAGTGCTTCAAGCCGTTGTTGGTGACGTTGGCCCGCTTGACGGTTAGCATCGGCAGTTCGCGCATGGCCGCGACGTATTTCAGCCACTCGTCCGTGATCTGCGGGCCGTCCAGGACCACGGCCGCGGCGTCCCGCAGCCAACGCAGACGCGACAGGTCCTGAAGTTGCCCCTGCCAGCCCGCGCCGAACTCGACGGTATAGCCTTCGACATACCCGAAGATCATTTCCGCCGGACGCTGGGCGACGCTGGCGCCCAGTCGTCGCAACTCTTGGATCGCCCGCTCCTGGCGAATCAGATCCAGCCGGACCAGCGTGGCCCGGGCGCGCCGGGCCGCGGATGTCAGGCGCGGCTCAGCGACTTTTTCCAGCGCGGCGTGCGCGGCGTCCGACACGGCCGCATCGCCGCTGAGGGCCAATTCCTGGAGGATGTAGACGGCCCGCGTGGTGACCTCCAGATTGTTCTCGGCCACGGCCGCCAACACCGGGCCGATAGCGGCGCCGCCGGCCGAAATCAGTTTCTCGGTGGCGACTTCCCGGTCCACGAAACGTTCGGCATTCAACTGACCGATCCAGTGCTGAATCTGTCCGGCCGACGGAGCAACTGCCGCCGGCGCCGAAGTCGGCGATTCCGCCGGCACCGCTGGCGCTGCTGCCAACAGCAGCACGGTCGTCGCCACGAGAAGGCACCGGCGCTTCATAGATCAGACCCTGACGCGGCCCATGGCCGCCTCAATCCGTTCGAAACGGAATAAATGCTCTCCACTTCGACTGTCTCACTTCGGCGAACGGCGGGCGTTAGCCCGCCGGTGGCTTTGACGCCAACGGCCCAACCCCGGGAAAAACCGGTGGGCTAACGCCCACCGTTCGCCGGAACCCGAAGCTGGACAGTCGAACTACGCTGACATCATCTTATGTCGCTGCCCGGAAAAAGCCAACAATCCAGTGCGCCGCGACGGCGATTGACCGGCGACTGTATGTATTCCAGCGCCGGGGTGCTGTCAATGGCATCTCGCATTTGGCTCAGGGCAATCCACGACGGATGACGGATTGCAGTGGACAGCCGCGGGTGTTTTCCGGTACTCTTCGCCCCCGGACGTCACGGGCTTCAGCAAGCCCCGGGCCCACCAGCGCAAGGATGCACGGTATGGTCAAAGCTCTCTGGATTCCCGCTTTGTCTTTACTCGCCGGCCAAGTCTCGCCAACATCGACGTTGGGCGAGGACTTTCGCGTCGAGACCGACGTTTTTCTGGGCGGCGAGAAAGAGCCGGTGGCCCAGAACGTGACCCTGTTCAGCGGCGGGCTGGTCTACGATTTTCCGCTGATCGGGCCGCAAGAGATTACCGTTTTTGACGGGGCGAGAGGCCGTTTCGTGCTGCTGGACGTCCCCCGCAAAACGAAGGCCACGCTGACGACGCAGGAACTGCTCCAGACCACGGCCGCGATCAAGGTCCAGGCCCAGGAATTGGACGGCGTGTTTGCGTTTGCGGCCGATCCTCAATTCCAATGCGAAACCGACGGCCAGGACGGGTGGCTCACCTTGTCCAGCAGCCTGCTGTCGTACCGCGCCAAAGGGACCCAGCCCAAGCTCGCCGCCACGGCGGATGCCTATCGGGATTTCGCGGACTGGTACGCCCGGCTGAACTCCACGCGGCCCGGCAATCTGCCGCCCTTCCCCCGACTGGAGTTGAACCGCACGCTGGCCGAACGGCAGCAGGTGCCGGAGGAAGTGGAATTGACGGTGGAACCGAAGAACCGCTGGGCCGGCCGGAAGCTGGTCGTCCGCAGCCGCCACATTTTCAACTGGCGGCTCTCCAATACCGACCGCAGACGCATCGAAACGGCCGGCACGTACATGGCCGACTTCCAAGCGATCAGCTTTCAGGACTATCGTCTGCCGCTGCTGCTGGCGAGCAAGCCGGACGCGAAATGAACGGCCGGTCCCGATGGGCTACCCGGCTCTGGATTTGGGCGGCGTGAAGCGGATCTTCTCCACGAGTTTGATGATATTGCCGTCGGCATCCGCATAGCCGGAGACGGCGGTAATCGCTTTGATGACGTACTCGTAGTGCAACTGCGGATCGCAATCCAATTCCACCTCGGCCGTCGACTGCACGCTGCCCGGCCCGCGTTCGTCGCCGATCACGCTGATGATGTAATTGTGCAGGCCGTCGAAGCTGATGCCAAAGTCGTTGTCGTTCAGGCGGATCTTGCTCAGCTGGCCTCCGCTGGTGGCCGTCAGCCGGACTTTCATGGGCGGCAACTTGTCCTCGTGCGGCAAACCTTCGCTGCGGGCGGACAGCGGCATCTTGATGTCAAAGTCGCCTTCGGCCGCGACGATCTTGAACGACATGATGAAGAAGGTCAGCAGCTGAAACACGATGTCGATCATCGGCGTCATCTGCATTTCGACCTTGGCTTCCGGACCTTTTTTCTCGATTTGCATGATCGTGTACCCTGGTGGCAGGTAGCAGCCCGTCCGCCGTGGCGGACGGCACACGGAGCGTGCCTGCTACAATCAGTAGCCCCGCTCTTCTTTCGCCCGCAAGACGAATTTCTCGAATTTGGACAGCTGGCAGCTCTTGATCACATCCTGCACGGTGATCGTCTTCGCATCCATGTCTCCGCGGACGATGATCGTCGCTGCGGACGGCGATTTGCCGCGCATCGTCAGCACGCTGGCCTCGCGGTCCAGGAACGGCTTCAAACCGTCGACGGAGACCTCCTGGCCCGCAATGATCACCGTATCCTCCTGGGTCACGTGGAGCGTGATGGGGGATTCGAGCGGCGTGGCGGCGGGCTTAGCCAATTCGCTGGTCGGCAGCTGAATCCGCTGGTTCTGATCGCCCTCGGCAAAGTTCAACAACATCATAAAGAAGGCGATGAGTTGGAACGTCATGTCGATCATCGGCGTCATGTCCAACTCGGTGATCTGGGTTTGGACTTTGGAGAGCTTCATGAACGGTCACTCCACAACAGGGAACGGTCCCGCTGACGGAAGTCCGGCTTTTGCGGAAAAGCCGGGCCTCTTGGCGGGGGCGTGTTCTCAAACCTTCGGCGCAGCAGCGCCGCCGACGCCCTGGAATCGCTTCATCAGGTTTTCGCTAAAAACACCGGCCTCGAGCAACAACTTCGTTTGGCGGTTCTTCAACAGGTTGAACGCCATGATGGCCGGAATTGCGAGCCACAGGCCGACCAACGTGGTCACCAAGGCCATCGAAATACCTTGAGCCAATTCGGATGGCTTGGGGGTCGTGCTGCTACGGGCGATGACCTGGAACGACGCCACCATCCCATCAACCGTCCCCAGCAGGCCAAACATGGGGGCCACCGTCCCGATCAGCGCGAGGATGCTCAATCGCTGGTCCATCTTCAGGCTTTCCTCCTGTCCCGTCTCCTGCATGGCGGCCAGGGCATTTTCGTACCCGGTCGACAGCTTGGCCAACCCCGAGGCCAGCACTTGCCCCAAGATCGACTCGTCGGCCTTGGCCAACTCGTAAGCCTCCTGGTACTGCTTCTCGTTGAGGTGGCCCTCGAAACCCTCGACCAAGTGGAGCGGGCAGATCTGATCCCGCCGCGTGACGAGAAGGTTCATGACAAAGAAGGCCACGAATGTGAAGGAGATGGCCAAGAAGATGACCGTGTACCGCAATCCCAGCGCCTTGTAGAACCAGACCAGGTAGCTCTCCTGCATCGCCGCTGCTTCTTCGTCCGCCGCGGCTTCGTCCGGAGTTGGCTCCGCAGCAGGTACGGCCGGTGCCGCCGCCGGTGCCGCCGCCGGTGCGGCTTCGTCGGCCGCCGTCGCGGGCCTGGGAGAAATCAAGTAGTCTGTGGCGAAGACCCCGACCACCAGCAGAACCATCAACCAAAACACGACGCTCGCCCGGTAGCTGTTCAGAACACCTTGCCGCATAACTTCCTCCGAAATACTGATTTGGGGGTGGGCCCCCTGCTGGAACCGCTCTGTGGATCGGAAAACGCTCGATGTGTAGATTCTAATAAGGGTCAATGCCAGGGGTAAAGGACCGCGCGAAAATTCTCCTGCGGATCTGGCCGAAAACGGCTTGTAGCTAATGCATGCACCTCCGGCACGGCCAACCCAGTAGGCCGTGCCACATGCGGATCCGGCCGAAAATGGCTTGGACCTAGTTCATGGCCGCCCAGCGGCTGCCCGGGTAACGGCTCTGCAAGGTGGTGCGGGCCTCGACTCCCCGGTCGGACTTGTTCACCGCCGCCCAGAGTTTGCTCAGGTTGTACAACGCCTCCGCGTGCGACTCGCCGTCCGTGAAAAAGAGCACATCGGTGTGCAAGTAGGCCATCAGGGCTTCCTGCGTCTTGCCGGCCTTCAAGTAACACGCGCCCAGCGCGTTGTAAGCCCGGCCGAACAGCGAGGCGTCGCTGGGATCGTTCTTGGCGATCAGGTCCTCGATGATCGTGATGCCTTCCTCGTGCTTGCCGGTGGCTGCCAGGCAGACGGCCCGGCCCACGGTGGCCTGCATCTTCTGCTCGACCGCCTCCGGGGTGTTCAGCCCGGAACTTAGGATCAGGTCGTAGGCGGCCATCGCTTCCGGGTACTTGCCTTCGGCCGATTGGGCGCGGGCCTGGAGGACCGCGGCGCGCATCTTGTACTCCGGCCACTCCGCTTTGGCCAGCGCCCCGTAGTATTTGGCCGCCTCCGCGTATTCGCTGAGCGCGAAACTCAAGTCGCCCAGCAACTGGGCCGCCTCGAAGAAATGGTACGTAGTGGGGTTCGCGCGGATGAACTCGAAGAGCCCTTCCCTGGCGACGCGCCGGTCGCCCCCGGCCGTGAGCGCCAGCCTGGCGTTGCAGTAAGCGGTGTAGTAGCCGATCTCCTGAGTGACGGCCGCGTTCTGAACCTCAGCCGGATTGACTTTCTTCAGCGAGGCAAGCGCATTTTCGTACTGGCCGGCGAGCGCTTGATCGCGAGCGTTTCGGACGTCCGCCGGTTCGTCTCCAAAGCTGAGCTTCTGGATGGTCCGGACCTCGATATCGCGCGTCAGGCCGGTGGTCTCGATTTTCACCACGGCCGGGCTGATGCCGACGATCGTGCCGCGGATCGGCGCGCCCCCCTTGTCAAAAATCTGGTCTTGCTGAGCCAGCGCCGCGGTGGCGACAAGGACGCTGACCGCCAGGGTCAAAAGGGCCGAGCAACGTTTCATCGGTGATCGCTCCTGACAAATCTCGAAGTACCTGTTTCGTCGAATGGTCACAAAGTCCGGCCGCCGACGGGCGCCGGTTCAGGCTGCCGGCTTGGCCTGCGCCGCGGCAGGCGCCGCCGGTGCGGCGGGTATCTTGAGCGGCGGAGGCGCCTCGGCGGGCGGTTTGAGCGGCGGAGGCGGAGGAGTCGCAGCGGGCTTCGCGCCGGCACCACCGGCCGCGGCCGCCTCCGACAACTGCACTTGCGGCAGGCCCAGGGGGCGTTCGCCCAGGGCTTTTTGGATTTCCTTCATCAGCGCGTCGTAGCGCGGTCGCCACGCCTCCCACTCGGGGCCGGACCCGAACAACTGCTGCGTCTGTACGATGTTGTCTCGCGCCTTGGTCAAGTTCTCCTGCTGTTCGCTCTTCAGGTTGGGAACGCGTGCCAGGTTGAACCGGCAGAGCGCCAAGTTGTAACGGGCTTCGTGGAACACATCGCGGTACTGCGGGTACTTGGCTGCCGTCTGGAAGAGGCGGCCCCAGCCCCAAATGATGCTCCTGCCCGACTTGGGGTCCTTTTCTTGCGAGCCGCCCATGGCCCGCAGGTACAGAGCCCGTTTGTCGTCGTCCTTGGCCAACATGGCCCAATCCTGGTACAGCTTCGACGCCTCGACCTGGATGTTCAGCATCGTGTTGGCGGCCTTCAGCACTTCCAGGTAGATCTCCTTCGCCTTGGTGAACTGGTACAGCCGCCGGTACGCTTCGGCCATTTTCAGCTGGATCTGCGTTTTCAGCTTCGGGTCGTCAAACTTGACTTTCTCCAGGATGGTCTGGAAGGTGGCTAGTGCCTCCTCCGAGTATTTCTTGCCCTCGGCGGTCAGCACGGGCTTCGCCGACGTGCCTGCGTCAAAGCCGGCCGCGATGCCCGAGAACGTGTTGGCCACCCAATACAGCACGCTGAATTCGGTCGAGGTCGTGCGGATCTGTTTGAGGAACGTCTCGAAGCCCTTGGACAGCGCCGTCTTGGCCTCGGGCGCGGCCAGCTTCATCTGCTGCTCCAGATCGCGGGCCAGGCTGACGTAGATGGCGATCAAGTGCTCCTGGTCGATCTTCTCCTTCATCGCCGCCATCACTTCCGTGGCTTTCTTAATCACCGCGTCACTGTCGGCCGCCCCGGTCAGCGAAGAGATGTAGGCCCGCAGCGCGGTCTTGTAGGTCTCGCCCTCAAAGCCCTCCCGCTGAGCCGCCGCATGGCCGGCTTTGACCAGGGACAGCGGGCCCAGTTGCGCGTCCTCCAACACTGCCACGGCCTTGTCCGCTTGTCCGGTGTCCACGTAGATCTGAGCCAGCGACAAGGCGGCGGTCGCGGCGGATTCGTCCACCTTGCCGCTGGCCTTCATGCGGGTGACGCCGTCCTCCAAGATCTTCTGCGCTCGGGCCTTGACCTGGTCCAGCGCCGCCTTGCGGGCCGCCAGATCCACGTTGTCCGGCTTGATTTCCTCACCGCTCTCCCATTTGCGGATCTCCTGCATGCCCGTCAGGTACTCGCTCCACATCGCCTGGCCGGTCTTGATCTCCGCCTCGCCACGTTTGGGCGAATCGACCGGAATGTCGTTCAAGTACTTTTCCGCCGCGTCCAGATCGCCCGCCTTGATCATCAACGGGACCAGCGTGTTCAAGGCGTCGATCGCCTCGGGCTGGTCGGACCACTTCTGCGTGATGTACTTGGCAATGCCGGTGACCCGGCCCGCCTCGAAATCCTTCTTGTCCGTCGTGTTCTCGACGTACAGCTTCAGATAGGCCGCCATCGCGATCTTGGCGCACTGGCGGGCGCCGGCGCTGTCTGGATACCGCCGGGCGACGAACTCACCCAGCAGTCCGGCATGATAGTAATCGTTGGAGGTGAAGTGCAGAAAGCAGAGGAAGTAGCGGACGACATTCAGATCGTCCGTCGACGTTTTCTCGTCGGCCAACTCGAGCGCCTTGTGGAAGCACGCCGTCGCATCTTTAACGGCCGTCTTCAGGGTCGCCTGCGCTTCCTCCAACTGCCGTTTCAGGTCCGCCTTGGTCTTGGCATCCGCCTCCGAGGCGATCCTGGCCGGGAACGTCTGGGCGACCATGTTTGCCGTCTGCAAGGCATCCAGCGCGTCCCGCCCCGCCTGCTTGGCTTCGTCAAACGTCTTCAGTTCCCTCTGGGAACTGTCCGCCGCCAGTTCGGGTCCGCCGAACTTGGCGACGAGTTCACGGGCTTTCTGCTGCAGGTCGCCCGACTGCTTGGACACGAACAGGGCGTTCTTGCGGGCTTCGCTTTCCCAGCGTTTAGCTTGCGGATCCCCGCCTTTCGCCTTCTTGGCCGCCTCGGCCTGCGCCCATTGCGATTCGGCCAGGGCCAGACGCAACTCGAGCCATTCCGGCTGCTTGGATTCATGCGGCCGCGCGTTCTCGATCCAGGGCTCCAGCCACTTGATCGCCTCCTGATACAAGGCCGGCTTGCTGGCCATCCAAGCCTGGGCCGCCAACTGCATCGTCTTCGACTTTAGCGCGCGGAACTCTTCCGGATTATCGGGTTGCTCCAGCAATTCGCCGAAAAGGGTCAAGGCCTCTTTCAGCTTGCCCAGTTTCTGCATGCAGCGCCCCTGGTACATGCGGGCGTACAAGCCGGCCAAACGCGTGCGGTACTTGTCGTACACGTCGGCGTACTGCGCCGCGGCCTCCGTCAGCATCGTCGTGTGGTCTTGCGAGCCTTTGGCGACGGTCTCCGCCGTCTCCTCGCGGACGGCGGCGCCCAGCAGCTGGACTTGCAGGTAGTCGGCGCGCAACTGGTCGCGCAGATCGACGAGTTTGGTGTCCTTCGGATCGACGACCTTCATCTTCAAGAGGCGTTCCTTGAGGTCGTTTTGCGCCCGCGTGAACACCTTGTAGGCTTCCTCGTACTGCTGCCGGGCAGCCGCCTGCAGCGCCGCCTTGTCCGCCTTGGGCCGCTTGGCCTGCTCCATCTTGATGCGGGCCCGCTCGACCAACAGATTGCCCAGTTGACTGTTCGCCGCATTGACCAGGGAATGATCCGGGTGCTGGCCGACGAAGCGGTTCAGCGCGTCGCGGGCTTCGTCCAATTGCTTCTCCCGCAGGGCGATGTCGCGCTGCAGCCGGGAGGCTTCAATCAGCGTCGATCCCAGGTCGTAGAGCATCGTTTCCTTGAGATCGACCGGCGCCAGCTTGCTGGTCTTCATCATGTTCAGGTACTCGACGGCCGTGTCGTAGTACCCGCGCTCCCGCAGCCCCTCGAGGAACTGCCGGGCGGGTTCGCCGCCGGATGACAGCCCCGCCGCCAGAACCGTCAGCCAAGCCGCCGCGCCAGCCCAGAACCACACCTTACCAAGATGCCGCTTTCTCATCGCCAACTCCCCACCACGGGTTCTCCATCCGGAAGCTGCTCCTAGCTTATCGTCTGACGCCCAGACCCGCAAGATACGGAGAGCCCCGGCCCCAAGAAGCCCGACTTTTGGGAAAAGCCGGGCTTCCGATACCCGCCGGGCGCCCCTGCACAACCGGGCCTTTCCAAAAAACCGGGCTTCTGACGTCCCCCAGGTCCTCCAAGCCGTGCCTTAGCACCGTTCGAGAGAGAGCGGTCTGGATTCTCTGTGGCGTGAGCTTCCAGATTGCGGCAGATCGCGGCGTCGCAAGCTGGAAGCTTACGCCACTTATTCTCGAACGGCTTGTTCTCGAACGGCGCCTTACTTGGAACCATATTCCCGCCACTGATCGGCAATTATTCCGCGCACGCCGAGTCGCGCCGCAGCCGCCTCGCGCTCGCCGACCCGCCCGGACAGGGCTTCCAGCAAGTCCACCAAGCGCCGAAATCGCGGCTCCTGGGCCAGCGGGGCCGAGACGCGATCGGCTTGAGCTAACACGTGCTTCAGGCCGCTCGGCTTGGGCTCGTACCGGTAACGGTCCGGGGCGGCCAAAGCAAAACTGAACGACTGCCGGAGCACTTCCGCTCCCTCCGCCGCGACCGCCGCGGCCTGCAGAGAGAGGGCCGATCCCTCCGGCGCCGTGGCGAACTGCAGGCGGCTGATCCGTTGCGGGCCGGCCTGCCTCGATTTCCCGCCAGCCGGATCAGTCCACCCCACGCGGACGCGGGCTACATCGTCTTCCTCGTTGGGATACAGCCAAATCTCAAACAACGCCGAAGCCCCCTGACCGACGTGCAGATCGGCTTCCAACGCCGCGGGCAGCAGCCCTCCGAACGTCGTCGATTCGTGGCCGATCAAACGGTACGCGGCCACCGCCTTCGGGTTGAACTCGATCCGCATCCTGACCTCGCTGGCTGCCAGCGACGAATCGCCGCTCAGCGCCTCGACCAACGTCCAGCACAACGCGTCGGCCGTGTGCAGGCGGCGAACCGTGCCGCCGATAGAAGCCCCCCAGGCCTGCCAGGCCGCGGCAGTGGTGTCGTCGTCGCGACTCAAATCGCAAATCTCGAAGCGGAAGTCGCCTTTGGCCGCCTCGGCCAACATCTGCCGGATTCCGTCGGTGTCCTTGTCCGTCAGCAACGGCGGACTAGCGGTGACCAGCACGACTCGCCGAGGCAAGCTCGCGGACGCCTCCGACTCGATCGCCGTCGAGACTGCTTGCTGCAGGGCCGCGCCGAGATTCGCTCTGCCTGCCGCGGCCGCCACCTGCTCCAGCAATTGCTGCGCTTCCGCCAACGCCGCACGATCGCCGCCGCGCGCCTCGCGCACGATTTCCGCCACCTCGTCCGCGAAGACCATCATCGACAGGCGGTCCTCCGGCCCCAGATAGCGGATCGCATCGGCCACCGCGCGCCGCACCAACTCGAGGTCGCCATGGCGGGACATGCCGGCGGACGCGTCGATCGCCAGCACCAGATGCACGGCCGGCAGGCTGCGGCGGCCCGCCATCCCGGCTTGAACGCCGACCTGCAGCAATCCGGCGGAGGGATTAAAGACCGAGGGCCCGGCCGCCGTGAAAATGGCCAGCTGGCCCGCTTCCACCTCCACCAGCGGCTGCGGCTGGACGGCCGCCAGGAAATGCTCCACGCGCACTTGGCCCGCCGCCGGCCCGCGGCCCGCAGCCGCCAGACGCACGGCCCGGTCGAAGCTCTCCGTCTCCGTCACCAGCGGGACATCCAGTGAGCGGGCCTCGGCGTCCAGCGCGGTGAGCGTCGGCGGCTGGACGGCGTAGGCGTACAAGAATTCCCGGTCATAGCCTCGCACCAACGGCGCTTCCCTCCCCTGTGCGACCGGCGCGGACAACGCCGTCAACTCGGGCAACGGAACTCCGCCGGCCGGCGCATAGCCCAACGCGCCCCAGCGCTTCAGCAGCCAGTTGTCCCAGGGATTCCAGACGGTGCGCCAATCCGCGGCCAACTGGCCGGCCGGACCGAGCCGCGGCCGGTCGAACGTGGTCAACATGGCCATCGTTTCGTCGCTGAATCCGGCGGCCGCCCGGGTCCGAGGAGGCGGCGCCTCCGGAACGATGGCGACGGCTGCTTCGAACGGGCTGACCAAATCCAGCGGCCCCTGATCGATCACCATCAGCGCCAGCGGCGGCGGCGCGACGACGCGCACCGACGAGACCATGCCGCCCACCAAGGCCAGCGTCCCTGCGCCGGCCATCAAGAACAAGCTCGCCGCCAGCGCCCATTGACGCAGCGCCGATCGCGTGCGGCGTTCGGGAATGATGCGCGTTCGAGCCAGCACGCCCACCGGAACCGCCAAGTCGCGCAGTTGCTCGTCCAGATCTTCGTCGCCGATCACACCCGCGAGCCGTTCGACGAGTCCCGGCGGCAGCGGGACGTCGCGGAGCCGGAAGTCCAATTCGTCGTCGCCCAGGGCCGCGATGTCGTACAGCCGGGGCAGCAGACCGGCGGGCAGCGCCACGTCGTTCAGTTCGTTTTCCAGGCTGGAATCGAATTCGCCGCTGGCCATCGCTGTCAGACTACTACTGCCGTGTTTCTTGTTTTCTGGCGTGCACGTCGGTGCCTCTGGCGAACGGTGGGCGTCAGCCCACCGGTGCCTTTGGCGCTGAAAAACCGATGGGCTAACGCCCACCGCTGGCCAACACCCGAATTCTCACGAATTCGGCTACCGTGTTTTCATGTACGCCCCCAGGTACTCCCGCAGCCGCACCCGCGCCCGGCTAACGCGCGACAGCACCGTCCCCAAAGGGATGCCCAACAGGTCGGCGGCCTCTTGGTGGGTCAAATCGCCGACCACCACCAGCAGCAGCGTTTCCCGCAACTCCGGCGGCAACTGGTCCAAGGCCGCTTGGACCTCGTCCGTGTACTCATCGTGGAACGGGTCCCGGTCGGAAACGCCGATATCCGGGGCGTGGTCCTCGCCAAACACGCTTGGCGGCGGGTGCTTCCGCCAACGGTCGATGATCCGGCGGCGGAGGATGGCGACCAACCAGGCCCGATCCCCGCGTTCCGCGTCGTACCGCGCACGGCTCTTCCAGACCGAGCGGAAGGTCTCCTGGACCATGTCCTCCGCTTCGTGCTGGTCGCCGATCATGCGATAAGCCATCCGGTACAGTGCCGGACCGTGCTCCTCGACCAATCGGTTAAAGTCCGCCTGATTGAGTGCCA
The DNA here is from genome assembly GCA_964443915.1 of uncultured Pirellulaceae bacterium. Classification (GTDB taxonomy): domain Bacteria; phylum Planctomycetota; class Planctomycetia; order Pirellulales; family Pirellulaceae; genus Anammoximicrobium. Next base: position 29,362 of record CAYUFW010000006.1, on the reverse strand, counting down.
AGACACCCTTGCTCCGTGTTCTTCCGGGTTCCACGAGGTGCTGCCACCCGTCAGGCATCCGACCATTCGCGCCGCCGAAAGCGGTTTATTCCCAAGGCCACGACGGGGGGGCAGCCACCGAGACGCTACACCTTGCTCTGCATACACTTGCGCGGAGCGACCACGGTCGGACGCAAGCGGCCCGAATGGGCTCCTTTTCATCCTACCCGCGCCGCAACAGCCCTGGCAAGCAAACATCCCGAATTTGACTAATCTCGCATCCCGCCACCCTGGATAACCACGAATCCGGCCTAAAGGACATGACAGGCCGATGCGTTTTGGGCAAGGGGGCCGAACGGCTTGGCCAACGCCTACCACCAGACGGAAATAGCTCAGCGCCCCTGGTACGAAGCATTACCGGGAGCGGGCAGGCGGATCTGGGTTGTCTCCCCCGTGCCTGGATTTGCTACAATGGGCCGAAAACGAGGCGAAACGATGCCGCTGGATTTTCAAGGAAGGTCGAACGACCGAAACGACCGGCGATTTGGCCGGAAACCGCCGCCGGACTACCTGGCGCGCCGCACCCAGTACCGGATTCTGGCGTTGATCGGCAGCTTGTTCCTGATCGTGTTCTTGATGGAACAGGCCCGCAAGCCGGAAAACTGGCGCTGGATGTGGACGATCGGCGGCGGCCAAACGCCGGCCGAGCCGGACGTGGATACACGTCTCCGCGCTCCTTCCGACAGCATCGTCGGCAGTGCGGGAACCAGCCCCCTGCTGATCCCGGCGGACGATGGCGAATCGGCCGGCACACAGACGCCGGACAACGCGGCGGGCAAACCCAAGGCGGAGGCCGTCGCGCCGTTGCGGCAAGCGCGGCACGATCTGTGGTCGCGGCTGCTGGAGTCGCTGGACGACGAGAACCGGAGCGCGTTCCTGGCTGGCTTGAAAGCAGCACGTGACGCGGAGCCGCTGCCGCCGCAGACTCAGTCCAAGTGGCCGCAGATCGTCGAGCAGGTTCAGGCCGGTTCGCAGGACTACGTCAACAAAGCCTTCGTCACAGTGAGCCAAGACAGCGGCTCGCTGACCGACGAAGAGAAGCGGAACTGGCTGGAGGTGATCGAAGCCCTGAAGCGCGAGTGGCAGGACGGCCTGCAGCCAGCTCTCCAAACGCTGGGCAAGGGGGACAAACTCGGCGCCGAGCAGCAAGCGGCGGTCTCCGGTTTGCAGAAAACGCTGGACGCGGTCTTTCTCGACTCGGTTCGCGACAACACCGTGTTCCGGCTGGCCGAGAAGGATGCCTGGTTCCGGTTGTTCGAGCAACTCAACGAGCGCGACCTGGCTGACTTGCGCCGCGCGTCGACCGGCTACGTCGGCTTTCTGCAATTATACAAGCAGCCGACCGAGTACCGGGGGAAGCTGGTCACCGTCTCCGGCACCGTGCGGATGGGTTACTATCGCGAGGCGCCGAAGAACTTCTACGGGATCACGGGCTATTACGTGTTGTGGCTCAAGCCGGCCGGTGCCAAGTCGCCGATCGTCGTCTACTGTCTGGAGATCCCCGCCGGATTTCCCGACGTGGCGAAGCTGGAACGCGAAGGAGACGGGGAGAGACCGCAGCTGGACGAGGAAGCCGAATTCACCGGTTTCTTCTTCAAACGCTGGGCGTACCGGGCCCAGGATGACACGCGGCTGGCGCCGCTGATCCTCGCCAAAATCCCCTGCTGGCAGCCTCGCCCGGAGGTGAACCGGGCTGCGGATCAACCTCCCAGCGTCTGGTTCTGGGTGGCGTTGTTTGGCGGCACGGGCGCCTTCGGGATCGGCTCGGCGCTGGTCTTCTACTGGCGGACCCGGCGGGGCCCCCGCGTCGAGTTTCCGCTGCACATGGAGTTCCTGGAACAGGGTGACGAGAAGTGATGAAGAAGTGGTCGGTGATCGGTGATCGGTGGCCGGTGATCGGTAATCGGTGGTCGATGGCGGGAAGTCGGCTGGTCGTGACGGCGTGCATGGTGTTGGCGTTCGTCTGGTGTCCAGTGACGGTGCGCGGTGCCGAGCAGGCCGCCGCCTCGCCGGGGTCGGCGGCACCAAGCGATTCCGAACCGCCGGCCGGCGGGAAGACGGCAGCCGGCGCCAAGCCGGCGGAGGCTCCGTCGCCCAAAACGAGTCCGGCGGAGGCGGAAGCCGCGCCGGGGACCGTGTTGCCCTGGAACCGGCCGGCGACCGACGCGGTGCGGCCGCCGACGCCGCCGTTGTCCAGCGCTCGCGAGATGCTGGAGTTGTTCTCGATCGACGCCAGCCACATTCGGCAACTGGAGGACGGCCGGCCGCTGGTCATCGACGAAGACGAGACGCTCTTCAAGATTCTGTACCGCATCCCTTTCTTCGGCGCGGACAAGATCGCCGCGTGGGCCAAGACCGGCGTGGCCTGGCCGGAGATCGCCGGGGAGCCGGCAGCCCACCGCTTGGAGGTCTTTCCCGTCGAAGGCCGCGTGACGCAAGTGCAGAGCATCGAACTGCCGCCCGAGACCGCCGAACGCCTGGAATATGGCCGGTATTTTCGCGTGCGGCTGCAGTTGGCCGATTCGCCCCATTCGGCGCTGATCTGTTGCCGGGCTGTCCCCGCCGCTTGGGAGAAGGCCGGCAAGCTGGACGAACGCGGCCGTTGCCTCGGACTCTTCCTCAAGACAGGCGGCGAGGAGGGCGGCGCTGCCGAATTGGTCTTCGCGGCCGAGCGAGTCGCTTGGCTGCCCGAACAGCCGAATTCGAGCCTGGGCGTGACGCCGGACCTGGTGTACCTGGCCGGCTTGGGCATGGACGCGGGGCTGTTTGACGCGGTCCGCAAGTCGAATCGCAGGCCGATTGCGGGAGACGACCGCGAGTGCTTCTATCAACTGCTGGCGGCGATGAAGCGAGCCAATCCAGCGGATGTGTTTGGCCGTGCGCAGAGCGTGCCCGACGCGACGCCACTGTTGACCGAGTCCGAAGCCCAGCACGGCCGTCTCCTTTCGCTGCTGGGAACGGCGCTCCGCGTCCAGCGGATTGCGATCGACGAGCCGGAGATCCGCGACCGGTTCGGGATCGATCATTACTACCAGGTGGACGCGTTCGTCTCGCTGGGAAATACAGAGATCCGCTTCGAGCAGAAGGGGGGCCAGAAGGAAGCGCCCGTGTTCCGCAACAGCTATCCGGTAACCTGTTGTACGCCGGAACTGCCGGCCGGCTTGCCCGCGCGGGACGACATCGCCGTGCCGGTCCGATTTGCGGGCGTGTATTTCAAGCTGTGGCCGTACAAGTCGGATTACGTGGCGTCGTTCGACCAGCGCCAGCGGCAGGTGAGCCCGCTGCTGATCGCCACGACGCCGCGGGTCGTGAAATTCGATGACTCGGCCAGCAACCTCGTCGGCTGGATCGGCGGCATCGGCTGCGTGCTGCTGGTGCTGATCGCGGCGTTTTACACGTGGTTCCCCCGGCGCGGCGACAAACAGGTGGAAGAGCAGTTGTTGCGGCCACGGCTGGAACTGGGCACGGCCGCGTCGTTGAACGATCTGGGCATCGAGGCCCGCGACCGGCCGGATTTCAGCGGTCTGGCCGACATGGACCGCGGCCCCAGCGGCGGATCGGCACGCGCCGGGGATGGGAATGCGAGTTGAGGTGCATGAAAGGATGCGGCCGGCATCTTGGAGTGCGGCGTCTTGTCGCCGCTTTGCAGCCGATGTGACGCAGTTCGGACAGCCCGGATTGAGGTGTTTTCTTGACATCCACGTTCTCAAACAAGGTCGGCGTTCAGCCAAAGCGGCGACAAGTCGCCGCACTCCAGGTCTTCCCGGCAGCCGTCCAGAGGAGCTGTCTCACGTGTTGATCCCACGCTTTACCGTCCGCGGGCTGTTGCTGTTGATGACCGTCAGCAGCTTCTTCTTCCTGGTTCTCGCGTTTGCGGTTCGCGGTCGGGTGTGGGCCGTCGCCATGTCGGTCGGCGTCGCGAGCCTGCTGTTGGCCTTTCTCGGCTACGCTGCCGTGTTTGGCGTCGCGTATGTTGTCGCCACGATCATGAGCCTGCTGCGAGGTGCGGCCGCTGGCCCCGCGTCGCCGTTTGCCACCGCCGAGCCGCCGCCTCAGATCATTCCCCCGGACGAGCCGGAGTGACGCTTCGTGGCCCGGCTCTCCAAGCCGAGCCATTGGACGAAAGACCACCACAAACGCACACGGCTCAGGAGAGCCATGCTACACGAAACGGAACGACTTACAGCCCCTCTGGCTGCCTGCCGCATTTTTGCCGCTGCCCGCTACGTGCTGCTGGCCGTCCTGCTGGCGGCGACGGCACAGCCTGCGGAGGCGTCTTCCGGCAGCGTTCTCCGCCTGCCTCAGGGACCGGCGGCGCCGAAGAACGGGCTGCAACTGGTGATCGACACGCGCTGGGTGGATGCTAACGGCTACCGGCCGGTGCGGATCGAAGCCGTGAACTGGCCGCCCGGACCGGCCTTGGCCGACCGCAGGATTCGCGTGGTGCTCCAGCCGCGCTCGTGGCAGTGGGCGCGAGGCGAGAGCCGCGTCGCCGGATATGTCGAGATCCCGGAAGGCGCAGCCCGCGGCCAAACGACGCTGGCCGTTCCCCAATCCAGCGTCTGGGGTTCGCTGGATGTGTGGGTCTATGAAGATGGACGGCTGCTGGAGGATTTGTCGCCTCCCTCCCTGGGCATGGGGGTTGGCATGCGGGCCTACCGTGATCCCAGCGAAGCACTTCCCACGATCTTGATCGTCGATGCGGACGCGCCAACTCCGGACGCCCGCGAGCGCCTCGTTCAGCAACGGACCTTCAACCCCCTGTCCAGCGCCACCGCCAATGCACCCCGTCAACTGCAGGACGTGCGGCGTCTGTTGACGCTGCTGCCGGAGCCGGATCGGAACCGCTCCGGGCCCCCGCAACCGTCGGTCCCGAGCGGGGCGGTGGACGACGCGGCCACGCTGCTCGTTCTGGAAGACATGCCGCGGGTCGAGCTGCTGCCGCCGAGCGAGTTGCCGACGCGCTGGATCGACTTCACCTGTTTCGATCTGGTGCTGATTTCCTTCGCGGATCTGCGAGCCTTGGCCGCGAACCGGCCCGCCGCGTGGCAGGCCCTTTGCGACTGGACTGCCAGCGGACCGACGCTCTGCGTCTGCGACATGGAACTCTCGCAGGAGCAACTGTCCGAACTGGAAGCGATCCTGGGGCTGAGCGCTGCGACCGATGTGTCCCCGGCGGCCAACGCGAGCACCGGTCTCAGCCCGTGGCGAACCCCGGATCCGAGACGGGCGCAGGGGGAGATTGTGAGTCTGCAGGCCGTCCGTTCGTCCGACTATCCGACGATGGAGGACCCGACGAAGAAGCCCGTGTCGCCCAAGGTAGAAGCGTCCCCACCCCCGGACGCCAAACCGTTCCTCTACCGGGCCTTTCGCCGCGGCCGCGTGGTCGCGATGCGCACTGGCGAGCCGCTGGCGGCCGACCGGGACGAATCGGCCTGGCTGTTGAACGAGTTGGACAGTGAGTCATGGATGTGGTACCAGCGCCACGGCCTGTCTTGGCACCGCAAGAACGACGACTACTGGAACTGGATCGTACCTGGCATCGGCCGCGCACCGGTGGGCACGTTTCTGCTGCTGATCGCGGCGTTCGTCGTGGTGATCGGGCCGGTCAACTACTTCTTTCTGCGCCGGCGGCGGCGCCTGTACCTGCTGCTGGTCACCGTCCCGGCCGGCGCCGGTCTGGTGACCTTGGCCTTGTTCGCGTACGCCGTGGTCAGCGACGGGCTGGGGGTGCGGGTACGGATGCGGAGTTTCACGGAAATCGACCAGCGGGCCGGACACGCCGTGTCCTGGTCGCGGCAGTCGTATTACGCCGGCTTGGCTCCGTCGGGAGGTTTGCAGTTCCCGGAGCGAGCGGCCGTGCTGCCGCTGGACCAGTATCCCGCCGAACGACATCAGGGCCGGCTGGGAATGCGTCAGTTGGTTTGGAGCGAAGGCCAGAATCTGGCCTCCGGGTACATCGGCGCAAGGTCGACGGCGCAATTTCTGGTGGTGGAATCAGGATCCAGTCGCCGGGGTGTGTTGATCGCCGCAGCGCGGGACGCCGAGGATTGGCAGGCGACGAACAATCTGGCTGCAGCCATCGACAAGCTGATCGTCAAGGACGATGCGGGCCGCGTTCTCCGGGCCCAGGACGTGGGGATCGGGCAGTCGCGGCGACTGGAGCCGGCTGATCCGGCAGCAGCCCGGCAGGAGTTGCAGGTCTTGCTCGCCGCGAACCAGCCGTCCTATCCCGTCGGCTATGATCCGCGCAACTACGGCGGCTTGGGGTTTTCCGGCAGGTACTACCGAAGCTGGTCCAGCGTGGATCCGAATCTGCCGCCCCCGACGTTTGCCACCAGCGTTCTGGAACGCAGCCTTCAAGCGACTCTTAGCGGCGACGTGCGCACTTGGCCGCCGCGCAGCTATGTCGCGATCACTCGCACGTCGCCGGGCGTGTCGCTGGGTTACGAGCGGGCCCGCGAAGAGGCAAGCTTCCATGTGGTTTACGGGACTTGGTGATCTCCATGAACGCCACCCATCCGGCCCTCGAACTCCGCCGCCTGCACCGCTACTTTGGCGACACGCAAGCGGTCTACGACGTCTCGTTCGACGTGCCGCGGGGCGAGGTGTTCGGCTATATCGGCCCCAACGGCGCGGGCAAGACGACCAGCATGCGGATTCTGGCCACGTTGGACTTGCCGACCTACGGCGACGCCCTGGTGGACGGCTTTTCGGTCGTCAACGATCCGGACCGCGTGCGGCATCGGCTGGGGTTCATGCCCGATTCGTTCGGCACGTATCCGAGCGTCAATTGCTACGAATACCTCGACTTCTTCGCGCGGGCCTACGGCTTGACAGGCCGCGAGCGGCACCAGGCGCTGCGGCGCACGATGAGCTTCACCGGTTTGGACAAGCTGGCGGAGAAGCCGATCCGCGGCCTGTCCAAGGGCATGAAGCAGCGTCTGTGCCTGGGGCGGGCGATGATCCACGATCCGACCGTGCTGGTGCTCGACGAGCCGGCGGCGGGCCTCGATCCGCGGGCCCGCATCGAACTCCGCGAGATGATCGGCCAACTGGCCGCCGACGGCAAGACCGTCCTGGTCAGTTCGCACATCCTCACGGAACTGGGCGAGATGTGCGACCGGGTGGGCATTATCGAGCAGGGCCGGCTGCTGGCCATCGGCACCGTCGCGGAAATCCAGAAAGGCCAGACGCAGCAAAGCGAGGTCGAAGTGCGTGTGCTTGGCGGCGGAGCCGGCCTGCAGCCGTGGCTGAGTCAGCGGGGGGACGTGCAGAACATCTCCGTCCACGGCGAACTGGTGCGGTTCACCCATGCCGGCGGCCGCGAGGAGCAGGCGGACTTCCTCAAACAGATGGTGCTGGCCGGATTCCGCATCGCCGAATTCGCCACGCACGAAAAGACGCTGGAAGACGTGTTCATGCAAGTCACGCGAGGAGCGGTGCAGTGAAGCATGAAGGATGAAGGATGAAGGATGAAGGATGAGGTGGCCGCGCGGGCCATGTCGAATCTGCAACTGTGGAGCCCCGCGTCGCCCGCCGTCTCCGTTTCGCGTACAATGACAACTGACAACTGACCAATGACCGATGACCAATGACCAATGACGTTTTCCACGAGACCGATTACCCTCTCGCCGCTCCACACGGCTGGTGGCAGGGCGTCGACCAGTGGCTCGAACGGGCCGGGGAACGGCTTAATCCGATCCTGGTCAAGGAGGCGCGGCAGGCGCTCAAGAGCCGGCAGTTCGTGATTACGTTTGCGCTGCTGCTGGCGTGCGGCCTGCTCTGGTCGCTAATCGGCGTGTCGCTGCAGATGCCGGGCATCTACTACACGCCCAGCGGTCCGTTCCTGCTGATCGGGTATTTCATCATCCTGACCGTGCCCATGCTGCTGATCGTGCCGTTTTCCGCCTACCGGTCGCTGGCGGGCGAGCGAGAAGACGGGACGTTCGAGTTGCTCTCGATCACCACGCTTTCGGCGCGGCAGATCGTCACGGGCAAGCTGGGCAGCGCCGTGCTGCAGATGCTGGTCTACTACTCCGCGCTCTCGCCATGCATTGCTTTCACGTACCTGCTGCGGGGCGTGGACATTGTCACGATCCTGCTCGTCCTGTTCTACACGTTTCTGGCGTCGGTGCTGGTGTCGGCGTTGGGCCTGATGGTGGCCACCGTTTCGCGGGCACGGCACGTCCAAGTCCTGTTGTCCGTGGCCCTGTTGCTCGGGCTCGCGCTGCTGACCTTGCTGTGGTGCATTTGGACCGCAGTGTTTCTGGACGAAAGCGCCGATATGCCGTTCGACGAGTCGCAAGTCTGGATCGCGCAGGGTTCAATCCTGACCGCCTACGGCTCGTATCTGGTGCTGTTCCTATTGGCGGCGGCGGCCCAATTGAGCTTCGCCAGCGACAACCGTTCGACGAGACTGCGGATCGCGATGCTGGTCCAACAAGTCCTGTTCACGGGCTGGATGGTCTACTTCTGGCTGACCTACGAAGCGGAGGAGATCCTCTTGGTCTGGCTCAGTTTCTCCGCCCTGCACTGGATGGTGATGGGCGCACTGATGACCGGCGAGTGGGCCCAGCTTTCGCCGCGGGTCAAGCGGCAGTTGCCGCAGAGCTTGCTGGGCAGGGCCTTTCTGACCTGGTTCAATCCGGGTTCTGGAACGGGTTACGTGTTCGCCGTGGTCAATCTGATCGCCGTGACGCTGTTAGCGTGCGTGGCCATGCTGGTGGGCCAAGCTGCCGGGATGTCGTTTCGTCACGCGCAACAAATCGTGCTGTTCGGCGTGCTCCTCTGCGGCTACTTGGCCGCCTACCTCGGCGTAGGGCGACTGCTCGCCCTTTGGCTGCGCCGCTACGTGTACTTCGGCCTGCTGCTGCCGGTCGTGATTCACGCGCTGCTGTTGGCCCTGGGAGCGGGGTTGCCGCTGCTGCTCCAGGCTTGGCTGTTCGGCTTCGCCGAATTCGAGGACTATTCGGTGCTGCAGGCTCCCAACTGGATTTGGACGCTGATCGAGACGCTGGACGGAAACATCCTGGCCGATCCGGCGGTTCCCATCCTGGTCGTGTCGGCCGGCCTGGTCGCGTTCTTCGTGAATCTCCTGGCCGGCAGAGAGGAGGTGGAACAAGTCCGGGAAGCCGTCCCGCTGCGCGTGCTTCAGGACGACGAGGCGTTGCACCCGGAGCGCATCGCGAAAACGAAGAAACCGTCGAGTCCGTTCGACGACTGAACGCCATGTCGCCGAGTCCACGCCGCGGCGGTTCGGCGTTGGCGTTTGCTCTTCACTGGCGGCGTGCTTCTGCGTCCAGAGCGGCGGTGATTTCGTCCCGGACCTGGGAGTCGTTTTCCTGAGCCAGCCGGTGCTGCAGAGCCTGCTGGGCGCGGGGATCGGCGTAGCGGCCCAAGGCCCACGCGCAAGCGCCGCGCACGAGCGGCTCCACGTCATGAAGTCCGCGGACTAGGGCATCGATCAATTCGCCGGCGCACTGCCGGCCGGCCACGAGAGCCGCGTTGCGGAGAATGCCTCGCCGTTTGGCACGCCACAGCGGCGTACGGCGGAACCGCGCTCGGAAGGCGTCGTCCGTCCACGCGAACACTTCCGCCAACGGCACCGGGTTGGCCCCGGGGGCCGGAACGAAGGCGGATTCACCGCTGACCGGCGCCCGCCGGTTCCAGGGGCACACGTCCTGGCAGATGTCACACCCGAACAGCCAATCGCCGATCTCGGCGCGCAGGGGTGTTGGCACGGAACCGCGCAGTTCGATCGTCAAGTAGCTGAGGCAGCGCGTGGCATCCAGGACGTAGGCCTGCGGAAACGCTTGGGTGGGGCATGCGTCCAGGCACGCGCGGCAAGTTCCACAGTACTCCTGGGCGAGCGGCGGGTCGTAGGCCAACTCCAAATCCGTGAGCAGCGCGGCCAGGAAAAACCAACTGCCCGCCTCACGATTGATGAGCATGGTGTTCTTGCCGATCCAGCCGAGTCCCGCCAAGCGGGCGAATTCCCGCTCCAGCAGCGGGGCCGTATCGACCACGCCCCGGACCGACGCGCCGGGCGCTTGTGCCGCCAGCCACTGGCCCAATTGCCGCAACCGCTCGTGAATCACGTCGTGATAGTCGGCCCGGCCCCAGGCGTACCGCGAGATGCGGCCCTGTCCGGCTTGGCATGCCGCCGGTTCCACCGTGCGGTAGCGCATCCCCAGCATCACCAGACTGCGGACGCCGGCCAGAATGTGGCGCGGATGGGCGTAAGCCTCCCGGCGGGCCGAGAAATACTGCATCTGGCCGGCATAGCCCGCGTCCAGCCAAGCGTGCAGATGGTGCAGTCCGGCGGGCGTCACCGCGGGACAAACGCCCACCAAGTCGAACCCGGCCTGCCGCGCCTGCGATTTCAGGTCCCGTGTCAACTGGTCCACGAGCAATCAGAAATCCCCCCCGCATCAAAAGCTTGCCGTCCGCCCGATGCGCCAACTGCTGGAGCGTTTCCAGCGGGATCGACGACGAGACGAAGGACACGTGCCCGTCGCCAAACGCGAAAATGGCGCCGCCGGGGTGCGGGCTGTTGAAACCGCCGACTTTCACCGTCGGGTCCGGTTTGTCGCTCTCCGGAAGCCCCGCGTAACGGCGGCGGCCGCGTTCTTCGTTCTCGGCATTCACGGGGAACCCGGTATTCCGCAACGTCCAGCGGGTGCCCGACATCCATCCCAAGTCATCTTTCTGGTCCGGGTACTTCTCGCCGATGAACATCGTATGGGCCGTGCCGTCGCTGATGTCCTCGTAGCGCACCGCGCTGTTCAGGAAGAACACGCCATGATTGTCCGTGTGGATGTCGGCATCCACGTCGTGGTGGACGCCAGCGTAACAGGAGAAGGCCCGATCCGGCTGTTCCGGAACGCCCACCGAGGGACACACGAAGGTGGCAATGTGAACCTTGCGGACGGTCGCATTCTTTTCGTCGTACACGCCCACCTGGAAGTCGATGTGGTTGTAGGTGTTCTTCTCCTCGATGTACGGCAACAGGCGGCTCAGCCAGTTGTGGTGATATCCTCTGGGCTCGTTGACGATCGGCCCTTTCTCTTGCATCGTGCCCGGTGGATAGGCCCGGTAGGCCATTTCGTAGTTCTGCACGGCCAGGATCAGTTGCGTCAGATTATTGACGCACGAGATCCGCCGCGCCGCCTCGCGGGCCGCCTGGACCGCCGGCAGCAGCAGGGCCACCAGGATGCCGATGATTGCAATGACCACCAACAACTCGACCAACGTAAACGCCGCGTTCTTTCTGTATCGCATGGCAAGCCTCCTGGGCTGAGTTTGGGTCAAAGGTAGGGTGGACCAACTCTTCGCGGCCCACCGGCGCTGTCACCAATGTCAACTGGTGGGCCGCGAAGACTTGGCCCACCCTACTTGTCCGTTCAGTCTACGATCAGTTCCCGTTCGTACAAAGTCCGCTGCACCGGATCGTCCGGATAATACGCCTGCACGGCAATTCGCCGCCGCGAGGCCGGGCCCGCCGCCGGTTCGACGGTGATCGTGGCCACGCCCGCCCGGCCGCTTCCCAGAACTTCCGCCGGCACCCGCCACGTTTCGCCTTTGTAGTCCGGCGATCTGGCCAATGCATGCGCCGCCCGCTGGAGCGCCGACTCGGCGATCCAAAACGCCTGCTGCCGGTCCTCCGCCAGCCGGCTCTGACGGTGGTGCTGGACGATCGCCTCGGTCAGTTCGGCGCCGACGAGCATCACCACCAGCAGGCTCAGCAGCACCGCCGCCAGGATGGCGCCCGGCCGGCGGTTCGATTCTGTCCGTAGGCTGTGTCTCACGGCTTCGTCCTTCTTCTTCCCGGTTTCTTGCATACCTGGCGAGCTTTTTGGAGTGCGGCGCCATGTCGCCGCTTTGGCTCGCTGGCGACGCAACCACCGCCGTTTTGTGTTCCGCTGCCTTGCTCTATGGCTCCTGAACCCAAACCGCCGTTACGCTCCAAGCCGCCGTCCAAAGCGGTGACAAGGCACCGCACTCCAAGATCCCGTCTCGGCCTACGGCGGCATCGCCACCAGTCGCACCACTGCGTCGATTCGGATCTGTCTCTCTAACAACAGCGAAACCACCGCGGGTTGCTGAGCATCGCGGAGTTGCCAGCCCGAGGCTGCCACGGCCAAGTTGTACGTCTCGCGATGCACGATCGTCTCGCCGCGCCGGACCACGCGTTCGACATTCCGCGGGTGCAACGTGTAGTGAATCGTTTGCTCTGTCGATGACTTCAGCACCAGTTCGCGCGCCGAGGCGTTGTTCGCCTCGGCCGCTTCGTTCACGGACGCCGACGACGCCAGGTGGGCGTCCGACCGGAAGCGAGCCGCGAACTGTTCCAGCGCCCTTTCCTGGTCCACCGCGTCCCGCAGGTTCCGGTCCGCGCGGTACATGACGCCCAAGGTCAGCGTCACGGCGCCCAATAGCGTCCCCAGCAGCGTGATGGCCACCAGGCATTCGGTCAACGTGTATCCGCGGCGCCGAGGCCTCATGGTTTCGCCTCCTCATCCGCGTATCTCCACGCCGTCAACCGCACCGGCTCGCCGCGCTGTCCCGACGGGTGCTGCCAGTCGATGCGGATGCCGATCCGTTGCGCCGCGATGGGCTTGTCCTCGGATTCCACCGCCACCTGCAGCCGACCGCCGGGCAGGCTGCGCCGGCAGGACTCGGACAGCGCGACCGCCGCCAGCTTCTCCGTCGTCACGTCCGCCCAGGGCCGAGACATCAAGTCCTCCATCAAGTTCCCTGCCTCGCGTACAGCCGCGGCCCGCTGAGCGGCCACCCGCCGCTGTTGCGACGCGAGGGCCAGCAACTGTGCGACGGCCGCCAAGACGGCGATCGCGATCACCATCCCAACGATCGCTTCGGGCACCGTCGCACCGCCCCGTCGGCCACGCCGCGGCCCCGTCGGCCACGGCGGGGCCGCCGCCGACTTGTCTTGCACCGCCGTCGCGTTCATGGTGATGGTCATGTCAACACTTGGATCAACGAGAACAACGGCAACATCAGTCCCAACGCAATGAAGAACACACAGCCGCCGAACATGAGGACGGTGGCCGGAAACAAGACGTTCAGCGCGGCCCGCATCCGGTAGGTCGCCCGCCGCACGCTGCTGTCCGCCATTTCCTCCAACGCCCACGCCAAATTGCCCGCCCGCTCCGCCGCCTGGAACAAGGCCGTTTCCGAACGCCGGACCAACCCCACCTGCCCCAGGCTTTCACACCAGCGCTCCCCATCCTCGATCCGCTGGGCCGCCCGCTCCAGTCGCTGCCGCAGCCGAGCCTGCGGAAAATAGCCCGCCAGCAGCCGCACCATTTCCGCCAGCGGCCGTTGTCGGCGGACCGCGATGGCCAACCACCGCAGCACCAGGGCGCGGTCCGCCCGCCAGTACAGCGCACTGAACAAGGGCAGACGGGCGAGTGGGTACGCGTCGCGGCACAACAGGCTGATGCCGGCGTACAACACCAGCAGGATCAGCAGCAGGAACAACGGCCACCACATCACGACCACGTGGGATGAATCGATCAACGCGCGCGTCACCGCCGGCAACGTGAGACCGAAGTCCTGAAACATCCTGACAAACACGGGGATGATCTTGAGCATGACGAACGTCAGAATGCCCGTGCCGAAGAGGATGAGAAAAATGAAATAGAAGAACTCCTCCACCACGTCGCGAAACGTGCTCTCGATCTCGTCGATCTGAGGGCCGACTTGCCGCAGCGCAAGTCCCAGGTTCCCGGTCTGCTGTCCCAGATCGGCGGCCAGCAACGCCGCCGTCGGCACGGGGTTGCCCGACCGCTTGAGCGCCAATCCCAACGGCACGCCCGCCTCCAGGTAATCCGCCAGATTCTGCGCCCGCCGGCCGATGGCGTCGGCTCGTTCCGCCCCAAACGCCTGCGCCGCCGCCTCCAGCGAGATCCCGCGTTCCGCCGCGGCCATCAAGACCCACAGCAGCGAGCGGCGTTCCGCCTCGAAGTACCTCCGGGCGATGAACACCACGACAACCGCTGCCATGAGGCAGATGATCGCGACGGCAATGGCAAGGTGAATCCACATGTGCCGACCTAACTGAGCGCCGAGATCATCGAAATCAGCGGCAGAAACAGACCCATGATCAACAGCATAAACGCCGCCCCAATGGCGACACACAACAGCGGCGGCAGAATCGACTGCAACAGCCACGCCCGCGTGGCCACCCGCGACTCGAACATCGCTCGGCCGGCAGCCAAAGCGTCGGCCAGCACGCCCGCCTGTTCCCCCCACCGTAACAGCGGAACCAGCGAAGCCGGCATCCGCCGCGTTTCGGCCACCAACTGCGACAGCGGCTGGCCCCGTCCTGCGGCCTCGGCCAACTGCAGCGAAAGCCGGCTCAGGTCCGCGTCGCGCACCCCGGCGGCAGCCAACTGCAACGCCTCGGACAACGGAACCTGACGCCGGATCAGCACGCTCAACAACCCGGACCATTCCGCCAAACCCGACCAGCGCCATAATGGACCGAACAACGGCAACACCTTGCCCCAACGGAGCCAAACCGCCCGGCCTCCGCCAAACCGAACGACGGCCACCACCGCCAGCACACCGACGAAGACCGCCAGCACGACGGTGATCCCGTACTGATACCACCAGATCAACAACTGCGTCAGCGCCGGAAGTTGCAGCTGAAACTCGAGGAACATCTTCCGGAAGATTCCCACATTGAGTTGCACGACCAACTCGAACACGACGAAGGCCAGACAAACGACGACCAGCGGATATGCCAAGCCGCGAAGGACCCGCCAGCCGAGCTCGCGCATCAGTCGCTGATGTTCCGTCAACTCGACCAGCGCCGCACCGACGTCCCCCGTACGGGATGCCGCCAGCAACAACCCCCTGACATGGCCCGGAAACACGCCGGTGGAACCTGCCAACACATCGTCCAGCGACCGGCCCTGCTCGACCTGATCGGCCATCCAGCCGAGTGCCTCGCTCACGCGCGACGGACCGCTTTCCGCCGCCGCCGCGCGCAAGCCCGACGCCAACGGCAGCCCGCTGGCCGTGACCAGCGCCACGCACTCCGCCAGCTGCCCGGCCTCGTTCGAGTTCAAAGAACGGTCATTGGTCATTGGTCAGTTGTCATTGGTCAATTGTCAATTGTCAGTTGTCATTGGTCAGTCGTCGCCGGTCACCGGTCACCGATTACCGATCAACGCCCACCGCTCACCCTCACCCCCCCATCCCCAACTGATACCACAGGCGGCTCAGGGGCAGGAACACGGCCAGCGCCTGAATCAGCGTGGCGGTCCCGCCCACGAGCACCGAGAGCAAGATCGGCAAGTAGACCACGGCCCAGGTGACCGTCCGTTGGGCACGCTGCCGGTAGGCATCGGCGGTCAACGACAGCGTCTGACTGAGGGCAGGCAGCGGCCCACGGGCGCTCAGCAGCCATCCCACCAGCGGCGGAATCGCCGACAGACGGGTGCTGCTGTCCGCCGGACTGGCGCCTGCCCGCAGGCGGTCCGCCAGTTGGTGCGCGTCCGTCCGCAGACCCTGATCGCCGCTGGCGTCGGCCGCCAACACCAGGCATTCATCCAAAGGGATCTGCTGGCGGACCAGGAGCGACAGGACTTCGGCGAAAGTGGCCAACCGTCCGTCGCGCACCAAACCCCGCAGGCTCGGCCACAGAACCGCGGCCCAGCGGGTTCCCCGCGCCGTCCCCTGGCTGCGATTCCAGGCCGCCCGGCCCGAACGGTGCCAGCCGACGGCCAACACGACGACGGCGATCAGGGGCGGCCAAATGGCCCACGACGGAGCTGTTTCTCCCAGCCAAACCATCGCCGCCAGCAGCGGGTCGGTCTTCCGCGTCATGTCCTGGATCACACCGGCCATCAGCGGAGCCAGTTTCGCCAGCGTCAGCAGGAACAGGCCGTACGCAATCGCCGTCACGACCAGCGGATAGATCAGCGCCAGCCCCACCGCCCGCCGCAGTTCGGCGATCCGCCGGCCCGTCTGGGACAGCCCCTCCAAGGCAGCCGCCAGATGCCCGGACCGCACCCCCGCGGACACGACGGCACGCCACACCGGCGGGAACATCGCCTCGTCGCTGCCGAGCACCTGTTCCAGAGTCTCGCCTGCCGCCAGCCGGTCTCCCAATTGCCTGGCGACGCCCCCCATCCGCCCGGGCAAATCGCGAGCCAGCTGGGTCAACCCCTGATCCAGCGGCACGCCCGCCCGCACGAGCGCCGCCATCTCGTCGTTGAGGGCGACCAGCGCGTCCAGGCCCATTGGCGTCGTCTTTGGCGTGACCCCAGCGTTCACGAATGCGTCTCCCACCGAAAAAGCAGGATGGGAAGGGTCCCACCACAAGCTCTACTTAGCTCAACGACGCAACCCAGCCGCGCGCACGGAATTTTTCTAGCCCTGACGCGGACGCGCGTCCGCAACCATAGTGACATCAACCACCCGCATCGCCGACCGGCCGGCGGTGCCACCAGGTCGCCAGGACGGAACCGGACACGTTCATCCAGGGGCCGAAGATCGCGGGCGCAAGCGCCGCGCTGGGGCTCTTCAGCACGTTGATCGCCAGTCCGGAGGCCATGCCGCCGTTCTGCAAGCCCACTTCGATGGCCACGGTGCGGCAAGCAGTCTCGCTCAATCCCAGCAGCTTGGCGCTCCAATAGCCGACGACGTAACCGGTGGTGTTGTGGACGATGGAGGCGGCGATCAAGGCCAAGCCGACACTCAACAGCTGCTCGCGGGACCGCGACGTAATGATCGCGATGATCACGCAAATACCCGCCATCGAGACCACGGGCAGCGCCCGGTCCATCCAGTTTTCGGGCCCCCGGAGCAGGATGCTGACCACCAACTTGGCCGCCGCGACCGCCGCGAGCAGCAACAGTCCGATCAGCAAACCGCCGCGCAGCGCCAGCACCCAACCGGTTGCCGAGTCCGGCAGGACGCCACTCAGCACGCGCTCGTTCGCCATGCTGACGGCCGCCGCGGCCAAGCTTCCCGCCACGGCGATCAGCGCCACCGGCCCCAGACGCTGGAGCCACGTGGCACGGCTGTACAGAATCCGGTTGGCGATCAACCCGGCGACGGTGGGCACAATCACCATGTTCAGGATCGACAGCATCATTTCCCAGAAGTCGATGGCGATCAGCCGGCCGGCCAGCAGTTTCATCATCAACGGCGTCATCACGGGCGAGAGCAGCGTCGAGCAAGCGGTCATCGTCACCGACAACGCCACGTCGCCGCGGGCCAGATAGGTCATCAGGTTCGAAGCCACGCCGCCGGGCACCGAGCCGATGAGAATCACGCCGGCCGCGATTTCCGGCTCGAATCCGAACCCGGTCGCAATCGTCAGCCCCGCCAAAGGCATCACGGAAAACTGCAGCACCATGCCGACGAACACGGGCCACGGCATGGCCAAGACGCGCGTGAAATCCCGGACACTGAGCGTCGTGCCCATGCCGAACATGATGATCTGGATCAAGGGGACGATCAGCACTTTCAGGTCGATGCCAAACCATTTCCCAAACGCGGCGGGATAGAACATCGACGCGGCGACGAACGCCAGGACCCAGACCGTGAACGCCACTCCGCGCAACGCCGCGTGCCCCATGAACGCCACGGCCAGCGCCGTAAACAAGAGCACGACCGCCGGACCAATGAACGATGCGTGCCCCCACGCCGCCGAAACCAGCGCGGCGGCCAGCGCGATCAGGCTCAGCCCAAAACCGGTCCCGCAAA
This sequence comes from uncultured Pirellulaceae bacterium, assembly GCA_964443915.1. Lineage (GTDB taxonomy): Bacteria > Planctomycetota > Planctomycetia > Pirellulales > Pirellulaceae > Anammoximicrobium. The sequence continues at coordinate 11,578 of CAYUFW010000006.1, read as the reverse complement.
TCGTCCGACTCGTTGTCGCCACGGATGAGGGCTCCTCCTGTTGTCGGTGGTTCACGACTCCACATTCTCACCGCAGATCGGCCGCTATGATACCCAAGACGCTGGAGGCAAGGAACTAAGCCGCAGAAGACCTGCGAAAAAACGCCTGATGCAACGCGGTTCGGTCGCGGTGTATTGCGGGTCTTGACTGACGAGAATCCCCGGACGATCATCAGCAACGGTGATGGGGTGGCGAGAGCCGGTATTCGAACGCACAAGATCCCCGCGGATGGCATAGCAATACGACGGATGAAGGCCAGATCTGTTCTCCCATCCGTGGGGATTCAGCTCGAGACCTCGCGATGACGGAGGAGTGTGATCATGACGAAGAACGAAGCTCGAAGGACGAAGGCCCAATCGGTATCGAGCGCCGGGAGCCATGACGTCTTGCACGCTCGATCGAACCCTTCGCGCCGTGATTTCCTGAAGGCGTCCACGGTCGCCGCCGGCGCGGCCTTGACCGCCGGACTGCCGCTCGCCCGCAGCGCTCACGCGGCCGGCAGCGACATCCTCCGCGTCGGCCTGGTGGGCTGCGGCGGCCGCGGCGCTGGGGCCGCCGTCAACGCCCTGAACGCGGATGCCAACGCCAAGCTCGTCGCCCTGGGCGATGTGTTTCCGGACATGCTCCGCTCGGCACGGGCCAGTCTGAAGGCCGCCAAGCCGGAGCAGGTGACCGTGGACGACGACCATTGCTTTGTGGGCTTCGAGGCCTACCAGCACGTGATCGCCTGCTGCGACGTCGTGCTGCTGGCCCTGCCCACCTATTTCCATCCGATTTATCTGAAGGCATGCGTCGACGCTGGCAAACACGTGTTCTGCGAGAAGATCCACGCCGTGGACGCGCCCGGCGTGAAATTGGTGCTGGAAGCCGGCGAAATCGCCAAACAAAAGGGCCTCAGCATCGTGTCCGGCCTGGCCTGGCGCTATCACACGGGCGTCCAGGAAACGATGAAACGCGTCCTGGACGGGGCCATCGGGCGGATCACGAGCATCGAGGAGACCTGCAACACGGGCTCGCTGCGTGCGCGGGCCCGGCAGCCCGGCTGGAGCGAAATGGAGTACCAGCTTCGCGACTGGTACAACTTCTACTGGCTGGCCGGCGACCTGCCGGGTCTGAACCTGGTCCACAATCTGGACAAAGCCGCCTGGGCGATGCGCGAGCAGCCGCCGTTGCACGCCTGGGGCATGGGCGGCCGCCAGACGCGCGTCGGCCGCCAGTACGGCGACGCATGGGACCATTTCGCCGTCGTGTACGAATACGCCGACGGGACGCGGATGTACGCTTACTGCCGCCAGCAGGACGGCTGCCTGCCCAGCATCGCCGACCGCTTCACCGGGACCAAGGGGACCTGCGATCTGTTAGCTTGCCGCATCGAGGGCGAGAATCCGTGGCGCTACACGGGTCCCGACTGCAATCGCTTCGACCTGGAACACGTGGCCCTGTTCCACGCCATCCGGCAGGGCCAGCCGGTCAACAACAGCCTGTACATGGCCCGCAGCAGCATGTTGGCCATCATGGCCACGTGGGCCTGCTACACGGGCAAGCTGCTCACCTGGGACCAGGCGATGAACTGTCCCCATACCGTCACCCCGGCGCGTTTGGCGCTGGACGCCGATCCCCCCGCGCTGCCCGACGCCCAGGGCAACTACGCCATGCCCACGCCGGGGATCACCCAGTTCTTCTGACGTGAATGAGGTCTTTGACTGTCGGACATCGAGGCATATAATCGGCGTATGACCACACAACAACTCTTGATCGAGGAAATCAAACGCCAGCCGGAGCCGGTTCAGCGGGAAGTGCTGCATTTCTTGCGCTTCCTCGTGCGAGAACAAACCGATGCCGCGTGGGCTGACGTCTTGCCAGACCGGGAGGTCGAACAGGAAGTGTTGGATATTCTCGATGGTGAAGAATCCAAAACACGGTGAGGTCTGGCTCGCAGACATGGGGTTGGCGGGTAAGCTGCGCCCCGTGGTCGTGATGCTGGCCGACGAGGTGTCTGTGGAACGAACCTTGGTCATTCACGTGCCCATCACGACGCAGAATCGGGGGAGTGTGCTTGAGATCGGACTGGGCCACTTACGCTTCTTGGATTCTGCTTCGGTCGCGAATGTCCAGGCCATTGGGGCCCTGCCTCGCGTGCGATTCGAGCGGCGGCTGGGCGCGTTACTCCCGGACGACCTGGAACGTATCAAAGCGGCGCTGCGTCTGGCTTGTTCCCTTTGAACCGCCTCGCAAGAGCGGACTTGTCGGCTTCAACGTCCGACGATGCACCCTGACGCTTTGATTCCGATTGCTGAAGCCATGACCGACCAACCCGTGATCGAAGTCGAATCCTTGGGCAAGGTCTACCGCGATGGTTGGTTGCGGCGCCGGCGGCTGGAGGTGCTGCGCGAGGTGACGCTGGACGTGCGGCCGGGCGAGATCTTCGGGCTGCTGGGGCCCAACGGCGCGGGCAAGACGACGTTCATCAAGATCCTGCTGGGCATCGTCCGCAAGTGGACCGGCCGCGCGAGCTTGCTGGGATTGCCGGCCGGTGATCGCCGCAGCCGGCGGTTGGTGGGGTTCCTGCCTGAAAACCTGCGCATCGCCCGGCATCACACGGCGGCGACGGCGCTGGACTACTATGGCAAGCTGAACGGCGTCCCCGCGCGGCAGATCCGTCAGCGGAGCGGCGAACTGCTGCGGTTGGTGGGCCTGGCCGACCGGGCCCGCGACAGTGTGGCCAAGTACTCCAAGGGGATGCTGCAGCGATTGGGCCTGGCTCAGGCCTTGCTGCACGACCCGCAACTGGTTGTCCTGGACGAACCCACCGACGGCCTCGACCCGGTGGGACGGGCCCAGGTGCGCAGCATCATGCAGCAGCTGAAGGCCCAGGGCAAGACCGTCTTTCTGAACAGTCATCTACTGCAGGAAGTGGAATTGATCTGCGACCGGATCGCGATCCTGGACAAGGGCGTTCTGCGCCGCATCGGGCCGATCCAAGAGGTCACGTCCTCCGGCGCCGGCCGTTTGCTGGCCGCGGGCGCCGAGCCGGACATGGTGCTGGACCTGGCGGGCGACGAGGCGGCCATCCGGGCGGCGCTGGCGGGCGCGGCGGTCGCCGCTTGGGAACGGCCCGCCGCAGGCGTCGTGCGGGTCGTGCTCAAATCGCTCAACCAGACGGATGCAGACGGCGTCGTGGACCGGCTCCGACAGCGCGGCGTCAGCCTGATCGGCCTGTCCCGCGCGCGACGGAGTCTGGAGGACGCTTTCTTGGCGATTGTGGCCGAGCGGCCGGCGGAGGGACCATGCGCCCCTACTTCGCAGTGATTCAAGACGCGTTCCGCGAAGCGCTCGCCTCCCGCGTGCTGTGGGTGCTGCTGGTGCTGATCACGCTGCTGCTGGCGCTGCTGGCGCCGCTGGGCTACCGTCAGCAGGTGACGCGCGAGCTGGCCGAGGGCGCCGTGCGCGAACTGCCGCGGTTCATCGAACATCTCCGCGACGAATCCCAGCAGGCCGAGCCGTCGCCATCCAAGCGGATCGTCTCGATGCTGGACGAACCGTTGCGGCGCGATCTGCTGGCTTTCCAGATGCCCAAGGAAGGCGACGTTTCCGGCGCGTTCAAGTTCATGCGCGTGATGGAAGAAGTCCGGGAGGGGATCAACCGGCTGCTGACGCGCCGCGATCTCTACGACGAGAAGACCTGGGGCAAGCATCGCCCGCAGTCGGACGAGGCCCGCGAGCTGGCGAAACAGGTGAAACAAGACATCCAGAAACTGCCCGACGACGAACTGGGCCGTTGGAACCGCCTGGCCCTGGAGGCGGCCTACCCGGAGTTCATCGCGGCCAGCCCGCCGACTTCGCTGCGGTTCCGCTATCTATGGTACGACTTCGGCGAACCGCTGCCGATCCGCAAGACCGAGTTCCAGCGGCTGCTGGAGTCGCTGGTCGAACGGGCGACGCGCTGGATCGTGGGCACGATCGGCGTCTTCGTCGCGATTCTGGTCACGGCGGCGATCATCCCGCAGACGTTCGATCCGGGGTCGCTGAACCTGCTGCTGAGCAAGCCCGTGCGGCGATGGCTGCTGTTCCTGTCCAAGTTCTGCGGCGGCTGCATGTTCATCCTGCTGAATGCCGCTTACCTGGTGATCGGCCTGTGGCTGGTTCTGGGGCTGCGTTTCGGCATGTGGGACCCGCGGATCCTGCTCTGCGTTCCGGTGTACGTGTTCATGTTCGCGATCTACTACTGCGTGTCGGCGCTGGTGGGGTTGCTGTGGCGGAATGCGATCGCCTCGGTCGGCGTCACGGTCGTGTTCTGGCTGCTGTGCTTCGGGGTGGGCGTGAGCAAGTCGGGGGTCGAGCAGCTGGTGCTGAACAAGACGCGGTTCATCCAACTGATCCTGGCCAGGAAGACGTTGTTGGGCGTCAACGAGATGGGCTTGACGTACGTCTGGGACGACAAGAAGGGCGAATGGCGCGAGGTCTTCCGGTCGGAGAACGAAGAGGAGCAGCAGCGGCGGGTTGCGCTGTCCTTGATTCCCAGCGTACCGGCCGAACTGCGGCCGCTGGGCCCGGTCTACGACGAGAAAGGCGATCAGCTGATCTCCGCCGTCCGTTCGCTGCGCAGCGGGCGGATCGCCTTAAACGTCGGGCCGCGCTCCCAGGACTGGGCCGCCGTCAGCGGCGTCAGTGCCTCGCTGGGTACGCTGGACCTGTTGCGCGAAGCCGACGGCCGCATCCTGGTCGTGTCCAGCCTCGATCTGTACCGCCTGGTCGGCGATCCCAAGGAGGACAAGCAGTCCGTCCAGGTCTTCGGATTCTCGCTGCCGCTTCCCGGCCGCGATCCATTCGTCGCCGTGGGGCCGGATCCGGGACTGGGGCTGCTCCGCCCCGCCAAGGCCGCCGTGAATCGAGACACGGGGGAATTGGCCGTCTATCGGCGCGGCAAACTCACCGTGCTGCAGAAAAACGCCCAGGACCGTTACGAGCGGCGGCTGGAGCAGAACTTGGCCGACGACTACCGCGGCGACGTGGCGATAGCGTTCGGCGGCGACACGCTGCTGATCGGCCGCGAGGATGGGCAGGTCCTGGCCATCGATGCGAAGACCCTGGCAGCGCGCCGCACGTTCACGGTCGAGGGCCAGAACCAGCCGCGTTTCATCACGGCCGCGCCCGGCGGAAAACACTTTGCCGTCGTGTTCCATCACGGCGCGCTGTGGACCTACGACCGCCAGGCGGACAGCATGACTCAGCCTCCGGTCACCGGCCAAGGGGACATTTCCTGTTGCTTCTTGCCCGCCGCCAGCCGCACGCTGGTGGTCGATCGCACCACGCGCGTCACCGAATACGAACTGCCTGACTGGCGCGCCACGCGCCGTTGCGCGCCTCCCTTGTCGCTGTTGGAAAGGGTCTACCGGTATGCGATTCTGCCGCTGTACACCGTGTTTCCCAAGCCTGGCGAGCTGGACAAGACGGTGCAGTACCTGCTGTCGGGGAAAGAGACCGCCGAGATGGGCGAAGGCGGCGACCTGAGCGCCGCCCAGAAAGAACTGGAGCCCTGGCGGCCCGTCTGGAGCAGCCTGGCCTTCATGGCCGTGGTCCTGACGCTCGGCTGCTGGTACCTGGAGCGGCAGGATTTTTAGTCTCTTCCGGGCGAAAGACCGACGTGGAACTGTCGATGTTGCCAGACTGGGGGCAAGGGGATCACGGGCAAGGGAATGACGGGGTCCGTTCCCATAACAGCACAGAGCCGTCGCGGTCGGCGCTGGCCAGGCGGGTGCCATCCGGGGCGAAGGCCACGGTGTGGACGGCTGCGGTGTGGCCTTTGAGTTCCGCCGTCTGCTTTCCTGTGCCCACGTCCCACAGCCGAATCAGCTGATCGTCGCCAGCGGAGGCCAACTGCCGTCCATTCGGCGAAAAGCCGACGGCGCGGACGACGTCCCGTCCCCGCTTCCATTCCGTATCGAATTGCGGGCCGTCCACTGTCCAAACGTGAATTGCCCCGTCGTAGCCGCTGCAAGCCAAGCGGCGTCCGTCGGGCGAAAAAGCGACGCACAGGACCGCGTCGTGGTGCCGGTCCAGGACGGCGCGCAACTGTCCCGTCTCGACGTCCCACAGGCGGCAGGTCTTGTCGAAGCCGCCGGCCGAGGCCAGGGTCTTGCCGTCGGGAGAGAACGCCAACTGGTGGACGGTGCTGCCGTGGCCGTTGAGCGTGGCCAGCAACTGGCCGGAAGCGGCGGACCAGAGACGGATCGTCTGGTCGCCGCCTCCCGAAGCCAGAATCGCTCCGCGCGGCTCGAACGCCACGCTCCAGACTCCTTCCGAGTGACCCTCCAAGATCCGCAAAGGGCGGCCCGACGAGACGCTCCACAGGATCACGCGGCTGTCGCGGCCCGCCGACACGACGGTAGCGCCGTCCGGGGAAAAGGCCACGCTGCGGACATCGCCCTCGTGCCCCACGCCGGCCGGCACGGACAGCACCTGCAGCAGCCGCAGCACGCGGACGCGGACTTCGGCCGAACGGGGACTCTCCAGGGCCTGACGCAGGTCCGGTTCCATCTCGTCGCCCAGCGCCGCCAGTTGCACGAACGCCTGTTGGCGGATGGCGAACCGCTCGTGGTCCAAGGCGGCCACCAGGCTCCGGCGGCGCTCCAACTCCGCATCCGCCGTCTGCCGCGCCGCCAGGCGGTGAAACTGGATGGTCCGGTCGGCGCTGCCCGATACCAGCACGTCGCCGTCGGGGGCGAAGGCCAGGGAGTAGACGGCAGCCGAGTGCCCTTCGAGCGGCCGCGAGACTTGTCCGCAAACGGGGGCGGCGGCGAGGAAGCCCGCGCCGATCAAGCTCAGCGCAGCCCAGGCGGCCTGACGCACACCGGGGCGCGGAAGGGTTCGCCGACTGACGCTACGTTGCTCCCACATGCCGGGCCGCCTGCCACAGGAAAACCGAGAAACCTGATTGATGCCTCGCTCCGGAAACGACGACGGAGGAAACTCGCTGCCGATCCGAACAACTCGTGACGGGCAGGAATGCCCATCCTACGACGAGCCTTTCGGATTGGAGCTTAGCCGCCTCCCAGGGGGCTTTTACGTTCCGTCCACGGAAAGTCCTCCATCTTCTGCAACAGACGCCAGTTGAGGAAGGTCATGATCGCGCGGTTGACGCTCAAGGCGCGGTCGAGCAGCTTGGTGCCCTGCAACGGTGTCGGCGCCACGATCAGAAACAAGTCCTGCTTCTGCGCGACTTGGTCCTTTTCCACGGGGGGGCGCACGCGTTCCAGCCGGCTGTGGATGCGTGCCGCTTCCTTGTAGTCACCCGCCTGTTCTGCGCCCACCGCCAGCATGATCGACAGCCGTTGGCTGATGGCCTGGGTCGCCAGCGCCTTGTTGCAGTTCAGGCGCCGGTAAGTCTGCCGGGGAGTGAGCAGCACCAAGGCTTTGACGTCCTGACCTTGTTTGTAGGCTGGGGTCATGGGCCAACTCCAGTCCAGCGCCGCCCAGTTTACCGCGACGATGGATCCCACTTCGGCGCCGATCACGGTGAGCATTTCGATGTTCAACTCGCCCTTGTTATTCTTGTCGACCAGCACCTTCTTGACCTCCTCGACGTCAAGAATCATGGCCTCCATGTCCTGCGGCTTCAGGTCATCGACCTTGACGACTTCATCCTCCCCCTTCGCATTCTTGCGGCTGATGCTGCGGCCGTGCCCGCGCAGGTCCGGGACGATGGACGCAAAGCCCCACAGTTGCAGGACCGTGGCCAACTCGGCGTATTCGCTGCCTTGCCCTTCCCAGCCGTGCAGCATGATGATGGGCACGACGTACTTGCCTGGACGGACGCCCTTTTTCGGCCCGTAGTACGTGCAGAAGATGTTCCATCCGTCTTTGGTCCGCCGATAAAAACTTTCCGGTTCCGGTGGCGGTTCCTCTTTCGCTTCTTTTCCGTCCTTGCCAACGGCGGCCTTCGCGGGCGGCGTGGGGGCAGCTGGCGCGACGGCGGGTTTGGCGGGCTCCTTGGCGGGGACGGCTGGCGCGATCTGGCCCGGCTTGGCGGCCGCCTTCGTCGCTGGCTGGGCCGGTTTTTTGGCGGCCGGCTGGGCGGTGGCCTTGGCGGCCGGCTGAGCCCCGGCGGGAGCGGTCTGCCCCGCGGCCTGGCCGCACATCCCGCCTAGCAGGAACAGCCCCACGGCGGTGCCGGCCAAGAATCCACCCAGATCCCAACTAACTGCACGTTTTTGGTCTGCTGCATTCATCGATCTGACCATCAAGTCTTACGAGGAACGAATCACAAGCCTCAGTCACTTAACGGTTTATCCTAAGCCCGTCACCGTCCGCCGTCAACGAAAAGCGAGTACATTGCCCCACTTTCTGCGTTTAAGCAATAGATTGTCAGGCAGGCTCGAATAGCACAAGCAGTGCGTCTTCGCTAAACTCCGTGATACGGCGCGGCGGATTCTGGGTTTGCGGTCGGCAAGGAGACATGCGCGTGGCCCTTATGAAAAACCTGCAGACTTGGTGGCAAGAGAAGACGGGGGAGGAGGAGACTCCGTTCGACGGCGACTCGTCGGCCTTCTTCGCCAGCTTGCTGGTCCACATGCTGATGTTGATCGTGATGGGGCTCGTGCCCCTGGTTTTCGAGAATCCCAACGTGTCCCTGACCATCGCGGCGCCGCTGAAGGAGGACTTCGAAGAACCCAAGCTGATGCCCGAGGACGTTGCTTCCAGCCCTCTGGTGGCGGACGAGATCGGCGCCAACAGTGTGGGCGAGGTGGGGATGGCGATGTCCCTGGCGCAGATCGTTTCCGACGTGTCGGTCATTCCCAGCGTCCTGGATGTGCCCATGGATCCGACTTCGGACATCGCGGTGAATGTCGAAGTCAGCGTGGCGACGGGCCTGAACTTCAACAAGAACTTGACCGTGCGGGGTTCCACGGGCGAAGGCGTCACGGGGGCCACGGGCGCGATCGATCGCCTGACGGAGGAAATCCTGCGCTCGCTGGAGGAACGCAAGACGCTCGTCGTCTGGCTGTTCGACCAGTCGCCCAGCCTGTCTCGCGAACGGGCGGCGATCACCGAACGCTTCGACCGCATCTACGAGGAATTGGGCGTCATCGAAGCGGCGGGCAATCCGGCGTTCAGCAAGCACGAAGACAAGCCGCTGTTGACCGCCGTGATGGCCTTTGGCCAAGATGTCAAGCTGATGACCAAGCAGCCGACCGACGACCTGGGGGAGATCAAGGCGGCGGTCGCGGCGATCCCGGAGGACAGTTCCGGCATCGAGAAGATCTTCTCGTCCGTGTACTTGGCGGCGGAGCGTTTCAAGTCGTTCCGCATCCGCGACCCGGCCAAGAACGAGCCGGAGCGGAACGTGATGCTGATCGCCTTTACGGATGAGCGCGGCGACGACCTGGAGGGCCTGGACACGACCGTCTCGATGTGCCGCCGCTACACCATCCCGGTGTACGTCGTCGGCGTGCCGGCGCCGTTCGGCCAGGAAGAGACCTTCGTCAAATGGATCGATCCCGACCCGAAATACGATCAGACGGCGCAGTGGGGGCGTGTCAACCAAGGGCCCGAGACGTTGTTCCCCGAACGGATCAAGTTCGGTTTTGACGCCGGGGGCGAGGGCCCGGACCCGATGGATTCAGGATTCGGTCCCTTCGCCCTGACGCGGATGTGCTACGAGACGGGGGGCATCTATTTCTCCGTGCATCCCAGCCGCAACGTCACGCGGGAGGTGAGCCGTGACGAGACGCCCGATCTGACCGCGCACCTCAAGTACTTCTTCGATCCGCAGATCATGCGGCGCTATCGCCCGGATTACATTCCGGCCGAGGAATATCTGAAACGGGCGGAAAGCAATCGCGCCCGCACGGCGCTGCTGTTGGCGGCCAAAAAGTCCTGGGTCGAGTCGCTGGAGGAACCGGTGTTGCGGTTCGTCCGCCGTAGCGGGCCGGAGTCGGCCAACTCGCTGGGCCAGGCACAGAAAGTGGGCGCCAAGGCGGAAACGACGCTGCTGGACTTGTACAACGTGCTCAAGGAGGGCGAGGCGGACCGGGCGCGGGAAACGACCGCCCGCTGGCAAGCCGGCTACGACCTGGCCATGGGCCACGTGCTGGCGTCGCTGGTCCGGGCGCAGGGGTACAACGCACGCTTGGCCGAGGCCAACCGCGGGATGCCTTTCAAGGGCGCCAACAACAACACCTGGGTCTTGGTGCCCTCGGACGACATCTCGTTCGATAGCCGTCTGGCCGGGGCCGCAGCCAAAGCCAAGGAGTATCTTCAGGGGGTGATCAACTATCATCCCGGAACGCCCTGGGAATTGCTGGCCAAACGCCAACTCGAACTCCCTTTGGGCTGGGCTTGGACCGAGGAGTACACGGACTTGTCGCCGCCTCGCGGCGGCGGCATGGGTGGCCACGGCGGCGGCTACGGCGGCGAGCGGCGAGTCACCGAGCCCAAGCCGGCCAGACGCGAACCGCCCAAGCTGTGACTTGGCCTCCCGACTCGCTGCCCCGGTCGCTTCCGTGGGCGGGCGTACGGAAGTTCATTTCGACGTCAGTTCGAGGCGGACGGGAGCCATCCCAGAGGCGACATCCACGGTCAGGCCGGAATTGCGGAAATCGGAATACTTGGCCGGGACGAGCGCCTTGACTTGGACGCTGCCGCCGTCGGCGGGCATGGTCCCATCGTCTTGCGCCGGCGCGCCGCCGCTGGTCTCGGTCTTGGATACGGCGACGTTGTTCAGTCCGGGCACGGCCCGGACGGTGAAATTGCCGGATGCGTCGGACTTGGCGGTGGTGGGGCTTCCCCCCTCCGGCCCCGAAAACATCACGGCGGCCTCCGCCACGGGCTGGCCGTCCAGCGTGACCGCTCCCTTCACCTCGACCGTTTCCCTGCCTCCCGATCCACAGCCGGCCCACGCCGCCAGCGTGATGAGTGTGGTCACGGACAACGCGGACCGGACAAAGTTGCACCTCGGCATTGCACGTTCTCCTTTCCTTAAGGGATGGTCACCGACCGTCCGTCTTGTTTGTCGCCCAGGTACTGATAGGTCCAGTGGTCGATCGACTCCGAGAGAAAATGGACGGAACCGTCCCCGAATACGAACTGGGCTCCGCCGGGGTGCCTGGACTTGAAGCCGACTTCCGTGTTCCAGTTGCAGCGGGCCTTGCAGCCGTTGCCGCCCGCCGCAGTCGGGTCTGCGGCGCACGAGTCATAGTTGATGGGGATCTGCGTGAAACAGCCCCACTTGTTGGAGTTGCTCCAACCGACCCGGACGTGATTCGAGCAATCCCCCCGCACTTCCCCGACAAAGATGGTGTTCGAGAGACCATCCGTCACGTCGGCCATCGGGCAACAGTAGTTCCAGCCCTGGCGGCTGAACGGGCCCGCGGGACGGCCTACGCTCGTTCCCGGCGAGGAGTAGCTTTGCCACAAAGCGTGTTCGCTGCAGGAACACGTGGGACTGTCCGAGATGTCCGCCGTGGGACCGCTCGAAGGATAGTAGTTGGAGACCTGGACCTGGTCCGGCACGCTGCCCAACTTGGTCATCGTGCTGCC
>CAYUFW010000005.1:58681-75879 GCA_964443915.1 uncultured Pirellulaceae bacterium | reverse complement strand
GGCTTGACAAAACCCACGCGATCATAGAAGGCCGGAACAAGTCCGCGCAGTTCCGCCAGAAATTCCTGCGGTCTCCGGGCGGTTGGCTGTGCCGGAACGGCGCGGACTTGTTCCGACCTACCTGTCGCGTCCCGGATCGCGGCAGGGTGATCCCGCGTCCGAGCGTGCTGCACTCTCTCGGCGTCAGCGTTTTCGCGACCGCTTGGGCGCGCCGGCCTTCGGTGGAGGCGAGTCGCTCACTGACGCAGCCGGCAGCGGACGAACCTCGAACGTGTCATCAGTCTGACGACAAATGGCCAAGGTCTGGATGACGTCGTCTTGTCGCTCGATGCGCGCGGCGGTCCGCCACTACGCCGCAAAGCGGGTCAGCGCTTGTTTGAACTGTGCCACGCGGTCGGCCAGCGATGCGATTTCGCTCTGGAGCTGTTGCACGAATTTGTTCGATACGTAGTCGCCCCGCACGGCCGCGAAGTCGGCGGTGGTGTCGCCGCCGTCGCCGTCGTGTCCGAAACCTACCTGGACCGCCGCGTCGAACTCCTTGTTGGCGTCGAGCAGCACCAGGTTGAGGAACTTGACGCGAGCCTGGCTCAGTTGATCGGCCACCCCTGCCAGGATTTCAGGCGTGGCGTCGTCCAGCTGTGTTTCAAAGATCCGGCCGTACGCCCAGCGGACCCAGGCCCACTCGTCGTCGGCGTAGGCGGCGAGGATCTGGTCCCAGGCGGCGTTCAGGGCGTCCAAGTCGGCGATGCGCCCCTCCTCCACGGCGCGGCACAGTTGGTCCAATCGGCCGCGCGGCATCATGTGCCCGCCGATGTCCACCCACTGTTCGCTCAACACCGCTTCGGGCGACGCCGCCAGTGCCTCCCGCAACGTGGCAGCGCCGCGGGAGATCGCCTGTTCCACTCGCGCCACCACCTTCTCCAACAGGTACATGTGGATGGCCGAACGATAGAATTTCTGCCCGGTCTTGAGCAGCACCCGTTTCACGTCGGCGCCGCTGATCGTCACCGTCTCGACGTGCCGTTGCGTCTTCTCGTGCAGCTGCCGCATCCGCTCTGATCCCACCATCATCCGGCCCACCGTCAAAGGGCTGAAGACGTCGAACGTAATCCGGTCTCGCCGCACACTGCCCTGGCGGCGGTCCCGCGCGGGCCACTTAGCCCCGTCGCGGACGGTCCCCACGGTGGTGAAGTTGAATCCGGGCGTCAGCAGGCAGCGGCCTTCCGAGGTCGCTTCCAGGTAGCTGAACGGGAAGTCGGCCGTATCGAAGGTCCGCATGTGCTTGCCCAGGACCACGCTGAACGGCCCGACGCGGCAGGGCCACATCATGTAGCTGAAGGAACCCGTCTTGCAGCCGCGTTCGAGCTTCCCTTCGTGAACCGGCCCCAGCTTGTAGAGATGGTTGGATTGGTTGGTGCCGGAACCCGCATTGTAGAAGCTGAACAGGCCGGCGATCAGCAGCGTCGACTTGTGGTGCGTGACGCTATAGGGGCCCGCAAAGATGCTGCACGCCTCGCCGTGGAAACCCTCGCAGTTGGCGAAGAACATCGACCCTTCACTGGAGAACTGCTTGCCGATCCGGCAGCCCTGGCCGACGAAGGACTTGCTCAGGATCGCTCCGCCGGTCACCTGCGTACCTTCGGCGATGATGAAGTGGTCGGCCTGCACGTCGCTGCCGATCGTCGTGGGCGCCTCGGCGCTGCTCAGCACGGTGCCCGACACGAGCACCGCGGCGCCGTCGATGACCGCGTGCTCGCCCACCTGCACGTCGATGATTTTGCGGACGTGCGAGATCCGCGCCCGGGCGCCGATGGTCCCACGGTCCGCACTCGCCCGGGCCGCTTCGGCTTGGGCCATCGCTTTCAACCGCTTCATCAAGTGGGGACGGTAGCGGTGGACGCACATCAGGTGCGCGAATTGGCTGTCGAGGCGGTTGAAGAGCACGATTTCGCGCCCGCCGCCTTCGTTGAGTGGTTCGATTTCGACGCCGTTGCCGAAGGTCGCTCCAGGCCGTGTTTCGATGGTGCCCACGTCCTCGATGCAGGCCCCGTCCCCCACGTCATAGTTAGCGATGTGGGCACCGACGTTGGCGATGCGGACACCGTCCCCGACCGTGCAGTTGTGCAGGTAGGCGCGAAAAACGCCGCAGAGCTTCTCGACGCCCCCGCCGCAGGCGAGCGTACCGGCGTTGGCGCCCAAACGGACTTGTCCGGCGAAATGGGTTTCCCGCACACGAACGGCCAGGAACGGGTCGGCCACCTGGACCGACGACCAGTCCGCGGAACTGCAGCCTTGTCCGGTGAGGGTGTTTACTTCTTCGACAGTCAACGGTCGGTAGGTTTTCGTCTGCGACAATTTTCTCACCTTTCCTGCAAGCGATTCGGTAGCCGAGATTGTATCGCCCGGTCCGGAACGAGCAACGCCACCCATCCGCGATTTTCAGCGTTCGCGAGCCAGGCGACCGGTCAAGTCCTGGTATGATGGATGGCCCCACGCGCCTGGATTGGTTCCAGACGCCGCGTTACTGGGAAACGTCGAAGCAGCCGGAAAGGACCTCGCCATGAGATGGCCGTTGAGTTGGCTGGGAATGTTGCCGCTGTTGGTTGGCAACGCGGAGGCGGCCGATGCGCCGTCGGGTTTGTATTGCGAGTGGCGGGCCTCGCCGGCCCTCGTGCGCGATCCGTGCCCGGAGTTCTTCTGGGAGGTGCGCTCGCAGAGCGCGTATCGCGTGCGCGTCGCGGCCAGCGCGGCCGAGTTGGCCGGGGATGGATCGCTGGTGTGGGACTCGGGGCGCGTCGAAACGTGGCTGCCGGTCGCCGAGTACGCTGGACCGGAGTTGGCCGATGGCACTTACTACTGGACGGTCCAGGTGTGGGACGCGCAGGGCGGGGCGCTGCCGGAGCCGCCCGCCCAGTGCTTTCGCATGGAGGTCCGGGCCCTGCCGCACCACCTGCCTTCGATCCGCACCTTCATCAACTTTGCGGGCGATCCGGCGTTTGCCAGGGACTGGCTCGATCTGTGCTTCCGCCGCGAGGCCAAGCAGGGCCGCTGCGACATCCGCACCATGCACTACGGACTCATCACGACGCTTGTGCTGCCGCATCCCTCGACGGGCCAGCCGCTGGAGGACAAGGCACGGGCGCTGGCCGATTTCTGCGTCGAGCGGGGACTGACTCGCTCCGGCATTCTGGAGGACATGTTCTGCCACTTCGCCGAGGACACATTCGTGACGCTGCACGTGGGCGCAGAGCGCGCGGCCAGTCCGTTGGAACGTCGTCTGTGCCCCGGCTGGGACCTGCGCAACGATCCCAACGGCGACGGCCAAGTGGACGACGCCGAGTTCGGCCGGCTGACGAACCCCAAGGCCACGGCCCGCCAGCCGAGCCAGGCCCGCGTGCCCATCTACTTCTGGGGTCCGCCCCGCGATGACTTTGTGCTGAACGTGGGCCATCCCCGCTACCAGGAGTTCATGGCCCGCGTGTGGGCACCGCGATTGTGCGAGGGCTACGACGGGATCTACTTCGACACCGTCCCGGTCGATGTGGCTGGGGCGGGCCGCAACGCGGCGGTACGGGAATATCCGCCCCCGGAGCGGGCCCGCGGCCGTTGGATGCAGGACCTCCAGATGCTGTTTGCCCGCATCAAGCTCGCTCTGCCCGACAAGCTCATCCTCGGCAACGGCTGGGACGCCACTCCCATGGTCAACGACGGCCGGCAGAGCGAGGGCTGGGAGTCGATCGGCCTGGATCGCAGCCGCTGGCGCCGCGAATTGGACCGGGCGATCGAACTGGACCGGCGCGGCAAGGTGCAGTTGATCCAGTACAACCCGATCTACGACCCGGAACTGTCCGAGTTCGGCCCCAAGCTGCCGCTGAGCCAGGATCGCGACAAGCTGTTTGGGCTGGCCACCTACTTGTTGGCGCACGGACGCTTCACGTACTTCGGCTTCGGCCGGCACCCGTACGCGAACGTCACTCGGCTCTGGTTCCCGGCCATGCGCTGCGACCTGGGCGAGCCGGAGGGTCCGTACGAAACGCTGGACGCCTCGGACCCGGTCGGCGATTCGGCCGAGAACCTGCTGGCCAACGGCGATTTCGAGCAGGCCGACGCCAAGGGCAAACCGCTGGGATGGACGATCGCCGAGCCAGTCGAAATTGATCGGACCGTGAAGCGCTCCGGCCAATCGTCCGCCCGCATCACCAGCCCCGGCCGGCAGATCAACAACATCAACCGGCTTCCGGTCCGCCTCAAGCCGCACACCAGCTATACGCTCATCGCCTGGGTCAAGACCGAGGGGGTGGTCGGGGAGCCCGGCGCCCAGGTCTACCTGTACGATTTTGAAGGCGCCGGCTCGTCTGCCATGCTCACCTGGACGGGCACGCACGACTGGACAGAACAGCGACTGGTCCTGCGCACGGCCGACGACGCCGAAGGCCGGATCAACTTCCGCATCTACGGCGCGTCGGGGACCGCCTGGTTCGACGACCTGCGGCTGGTCGAGGGCGTGGCAGTCCGGCAGCAGGTCTACGGGCGTCGGTACACGAAGGGACTCGTGCTCGTCAAACCCTACGCCGGCGGCTCGTTCGGCGACGAGACCGCCAGCATGCACCAGCTGCCGGCTGAGTATCGTCCGCTGCGAGTCGACGGCACGGTGGCCCCGCCCGTGCGCGAGGTGCCCCTCCGCAACGCGGAAGCGGCGATCCTGATCAAGTAGCCAAGAACCGCCGTTCCGATCCTTCCGTGCTTGGTGCCAGTCCTGTTTTCGTAGGGCTTGGAGTCGCCCTCCCGTTTGTGTCGCCTGTTGTGCGTGTTACCATAAGGCAAACCGTGTCCCCGAAGCAAGCGAGGAGACCGGCCATCTCAGCTTTCTGGAGGACTTGCCGTGCAGAATCTGCTGTTTGTGCTCGCTCTCATCGGATGCGACGCCGGTCTGGCTCGCCCGGATGTGGAGTTCAAGATCTTTCAGTTCCCCGCTGACAAGATCCCGTGCATCGATGGCAATCCGGACGATTGGGCTTTGGTGCCGGAATCCTACATGATTGGGACGGATCAACTGCGGGAAACCGTGGTCGGGCTCGGCGACAAACAGGATCCCGCCGACCTGGACGTGCGGGTCAAGGTCGGTTGGGTGCGGGGGCAGAACCATCTGTACTTTCTGTACGAGGCCCAGGACGACTATTGGGACTTTGCCCGCGACGACCTGCACAACGACATCTTCGAAGTGGTGATTGACGGCGATCGGTCGGGCGGACCGCTCATTCACCAGATGCATCCGGATGAGTCGCTGCGCGGGAAGCCAGAAGCGTACTACCTCTTTCACGGCGTCCACGCGCAGAACTATCACATCTTCACGCCGGCCGAAGGGAAGGACTGGGCGATGGTCTGGGGCTCGCAGCCCTGGGTCAAGCAGCTGCCTTATGCCAACGCGGCCTACCGGTACAACTTCCGGCCGGGCGAAAGCGGCAAGCTGGTGCTGGAGTTCTTCGTCACGCCGTTCGATCATGCGCCTCCCGACCGCGCGCGGGCGGTTCCGACGCAACTGGAGGAGGGCAAGGTCATCGGCCTGTCCTGGGCGATTCTCGACTACGACGAGCAGAACGCGGAGCAATACGGCGGGTTTTGGAACTTGTCGCACAAGACTACGATGTATGGCAATGCGTCGGATCTGGTGGCGTTCCGCCTGATGCCGGTGGAGAAGAACCTGCGCCAGCCGGTCGAAGCGGATTGGTCGTTCCAGGTGCTGGATCGGGAGGAACGCGTCGTCGCGTTCCGCGATCGGTCCTGCGGCGACATCACCTCCTGGCGATGGGATTTCGGCGATGGGACGTCCGGCACGGAACGTCATCCCGTCCATCGCTACGAGAAGGCCGGCGAGTTTATCGTGACGCTCCGGGTCGAGGGCCCGGCAGGCAAGGCCCGCCGGACGAAGGTCTGGGACGTGACGCTGCCGTGAGCGTCGATCCATGATAATTCCGTAAAGCCGAATTCGTTCCGCTGGAACGAGCCCCGACGGCACAACTGCAACCCTTTCGGAGAAAAAAGCATGAACCGATTCTCATTCCTGCTCCTCGCGTCGATTTCCCTTCTGGTGGCGTCGGCCACCGCCCCAGCGGCCGACCAGAAGCCGTTCCGGGCCGGGGCGGCGACCAGCAACATCACTCCGTGGCTTGGCGACGGACTGGTGGGCAACTTCGGTACGCCGCCGCCCGCCCAGTACGTCCACGACGAGTTGCACGCGCGATGTTTCGTCCTGGACGACGGCACGACGCGGATCGCGCTGGTCGTCAGCGACAACATCTACATCAGCCGCGAAGTGCTGGACGACGCCAAACGGCAGGTGACCGAGGCGACTGGTTTGCCCGCGGAGCACATGCTGATGTCCGGCACGCACACGCACTCGTCGGTCAGTGCCCGCTGGAAGAATCCGCTGCAGCCGGAGAAGGAATTCACCGAATACCAGCGGTTCGTGGCCCATCGCATCGCCGACGGCGTGCGGTGTGCGATCAACAATCTCCAGCCGGCGCGCATCGCCTGGGGCACGGCGGACCTGCCGGGGCAGGTGTTCTGCCGGCGCTGGCTGATGAAACCCGGCATCGAGTTGTTCAACCCGTTCGGCGAACCGGACCAGGCCCGGATGAACCCGGGCAACAGCCCCAATCTGCTCAAGCCGGCCGGGCCGGTCGATCCGCAGATCGCGTTCCTCGCGCTCGAGACACTCGACGGACGCCCGCTGGGCCTGCTGGCCAATTACTCACTGCATTACGTCGGTGGGACCGGCCGCAATCACATCTCGGCCGACTACTTCGGCGTGTTTTGCGATCGCATCCAGCAGTTGCTGGGCGCCGATCGGCAGGATCCGCCCTTCGTGGGCGCGATGAGCAATGGCACCAGCGGGAACATCAACAATATCGACTTCTCGAAGCCTCGTGAGAAACGCCAGCCGTACGAGCAGATCCGGCTGGTCGCCGACCAGTGCGCCCAAGCGGTCTTCCAGCAGTACGACAAGCTCACGTGGCACGATTGGGTGCCGCTGGGGATGCGGCAGCGGGAATTGGAGCTGGGGGTGCGCAAGCCAACGCCGGCCCAACTGGAGCACGCCAAGAAAGTCCTGGCCGAGCCCGAGCGGCCCGACAAGTTCCCGCACGAACGGAACTACGCTCAGAGGGCCATCCAGCAATTGGAGTCGCCCGACACGGTCCGCGTCATGCTCCAGTCCGTGCGGATCGGCGAGTTGGGCATCTTCGCCATCCCCTTCGAGGTGTTCTCGGAAATCGGCCTGGAGTTGAAGGCCCGCAGTCCCTTCAAGCCGAGCTTTACGATCGAACTGGCCAACGGCGGCTACGGCTACCTACCCACGCCTGAACAGCACGAACTGGGCGGATGGCTGCCGAATTGAAGGGCGAATTGAAGTGAGGGCTGCCTAGAATCGCAACAGGCACTTGACCACGTCGCCCTGGCGGACCGCCGCCAGGGCCTCGGCCACGCGTTCGACGGGGAACTCATGCGTCACAAAGTCGGCCGCGCGGAGTTTGCCTCGCCGCAAATGGTCCTCCAGGACCGCTTGCGCCATTCGCTCGCGCCAACGCGTCGGCCACTGGTGGACGAACACGTTGAAGTTGTACGGGCCCGCCGCTTTGTTCAGAACCAACTGCGGTTCGGCCAGGACGCCATAGACGCACAGCGAGCCGCCCAGCTTCAGCAGCGGCAGACCCGCGTTGAGGCAAGCCGGATTGCCCACGGCGTCGATCACGGCATCCAGCGGCTTGCCGCGCGCGGCGACGAGTCCTGCCAGCGCCGGATCGTCCGGGGCGAAGGCCGCGTCGGCGCCCAAGGCCAACGCCCGCCGGCGCTTGCCCTCGACGGGATCGACCGACCCGACCCAGCCCAAACCGAGCAGTCGGGCGAACTTGACGAAGCTCAACCCCACCGGACCGGCCCCGAACACCAGGATGTCTTGGCCGGTGCCCAGGATGAAGTCGCCAAACCCGCCGAGCACTTCGCGCCACGTACACATCAACACCGCCTCGGCGGCCGGAACGTCGGCTGCGACCGGCCGCTGAATCTCGGCCACCTCGAACCAGCCGTGCTCGGCATCCGCGACGCCGTCGGCCAGCATGGCATCGTGGTCGTTGGCCAGGGTCCAGTCGCAGAAACCGCCCCAGCCGCTGGCGTAGCGCGAGTCGGAGAAGGCGAAGTTCAGTCCGCCGATGACGCGGTCGCCGACGTGGAACGTCCGGACCTTCTCGCCCACCGCGGTGACGATCCCGGTGCTCTCGTGCCCCAGGATCAACGGGTACTTGTCGACTCCGGGAAAGTGCCCCGCCACCAACTTGCCATCGGTCGCATTACAGAGCGCCGCCAAGTCGGTCTTGACCAGCGCCTGGTAGGGACCAGGCGAGGGCGTTTCGAGTTCGACCAGTTCCAGCTTTCCGGGTTCGACGACGGCGACAGCACGCATTGTGAGGACTCCTTGGCGTCTTCGTTCGTATCCGGCGCGCGACGTGCGCGCGTCTTGGCGTGGCGAGCGGGGGGCGTGAGCCCCCCGGTTCCCGGCAAGTCGTTCGGTTTAGAACCGGGGGGCTCACGCCACCCCGCTCGCCAAATGGGTTGCGGCCGCAAGCCGCGTTATCCGTTTCTGCACTCCGGACCATCCGCCACGCCAGCCAGATCCTCGTAGACATCTACCAAGGCCTGGTAGCAGCGGTCAAAAATCGGCATGATCCGTTGGTAGACGGCTTGGTTCGCGCTGTTCGGCTCGGCCACGTCGTCCACGCGTACAAACCGATCGATGACATCGAAGCTGTCGAACACGCCGGCCGCCACCCCGCCGACGACCGCAGCCCCGATCGACGTGGCTTCCTCCAGGTAATTCAGCTTCCGGATCGGGCAGCCGTACACGTCCGCCAGGATCTGCCGCCAGACCGCCCCTTTGGCCCCGCCGCCGATCACGGTCACCGCCTCGATCGGCACGTGCTGGCGGAAGATGTTCACGATGATTCCCAAGTTCAGGGTGATCCCTTCCAGCACCGCCCGCAACAAGTCCTCGCGGCGCGTGGCCAAGCTCAATCCGATGAACGCGCCTTTGGCCTTGGGGTTCCAACGCGGCGTCCGTTCGCCCAGCATGTACGGCAGAAAGATCACACCCCCGGCGCCTGGCGGTGAACGCTCGATCTGCTGATTGATCAGCTCGTACACGTCCGCCTCGGTTTCAAGCGCCTGACGCTGTTCGAGCGTGCAGACGGTTTCCTTCAGCCAGTGATAGCTCGATCCGGCCGCCTGCATCGTGCCCGACGGGTGCAGGTAGCCCGGCACGCAATGAGCCCAATTCATTGTCCGCATCTGCGGATCCACGATGGGCTCGTTCACCGTCAACGCGATCCAGCTGGACGAACCGAGGTAGTTGTAGGCTGTGCCCGGTTTGACGCAGCCGACCCCGACGCCGGCGCAACTGCCGTCGCCGCCGCCCACAGCGACCGGCGTGCCCGCCCGGAGCCCCGTGGCCGCCGCGGCTTCAGGCGTCACCGTGCCCAGAATGTCCGTCGAAGGCCGCGCGGGAGGAAACAGGCGGAGATCCAACTCGGCCAACTCCAGCACCTGCTCCGACCAGCAGAAGCGGTTCAAGTCAAACGCGTTCGTCCCCGACGCATCGCTGTAGTCCGTGGCGGCCTCGCCGGTCAACCGCAGATTGACGTAGTCCTTGGCACACAGCGTCAGGCTCGTTTGGCGGAACACGTCCGGTTCGTGGTCCCGGACCCACATCAGCTTTTCGAGGGAATAGCTGGCGCTGACGCGGTGGCCCACCATCCGGTAAAAGTCGGCCATGCCGATCCGCTGCAGGATCCGCCGAGCCTGCTCGTCCGCCCGCTGATCGCAGTAAATGATGCTCGGACGCAACGCGCGTCCCCGCGCATCGACGGGCGTACAGCCCATCATCTGGCCGCTCAAGGCGACGCAGGCGATCTGGCCCGGATCGACGTCCGCCACCAATTCCCGGGTCGTGGTGCAGACGGCTCGCCACCAGTCGTCCGGCTCCTGTTCGGCCCAGTTGCCGTGAAAGAACCGCGTCGGGTAGCTGCACGTCCGGCTGGCCACCAAACGCCCCTCGGCCGTGAACAGCGTGGCCTTGTCGCCGGAAGTTCCCAGATCGTGGGCTAGGAGGTAGGTCGTCATGGCGGCGGATAACCCTCGAATTCGACTGTCTCAGTTACGCTCATGGCGAGCGGCGGGCGTTAGCCCACCGGTTTCTTCCTCGGCCAGTTTGCGAGTATCAAGAGAACCGGTGGGCTCACGCCGACCGCTCGCCGAAGTGAGATCGGACTACTCATTCCATTCCAAATACGACAGCGTGTGCGGCGCGTCGTGCTTCGTGTTCACCTTGTCCGGCCCCGTGACCATGTCGAAACAGCTGACGACCAGCTTGCCCTCCCACAGAATCGGCTCGCCGGGTTGGTCCAGTCCGCCGTCGCTGCCGTCCCCGTCGGGGCTTTGGGCCAAGACCGTGATCCGCCCCTGCGGGTCGACCTGGCAGACGGCGTTGTTCGAGAAATCCGCGACGAAGACATGGTCGTGTCGGTCGACGCAGATTCCGTCCGTCGTCCGCATCTTGGCGCGAACCATCTGCTGCTGGAAGTCCGGCGCCGACATCGGCGTGGCGAAATCGGTCTTGGCAAACACCGTGTTGCCGGTCACGCGGCCTTGGTCGTCGAACGTGACCTTGTGCAAGGCCCCGTCCCCGAAGTTGCCCACCAGCAGATTGCCTCGGCTGTCGAACGCCAGGCCGTCCGCGCCGTACTGACAGTCTCGGTTGTGCGTGACGAAGGTGACGAGCAGGTTCCGATCGTCCAGCGTATTGGTCACCGCCACTTGCTCGTCGTCCAAACGAAAGCGATACACGCCGCTGACCAGCAACCCGTCGGCGCGGCGGATCTTGGGCAGCAGGCTGACGGTGATGTAGACGTGCCCCCCGTGGACGCGAACGCCGTTGGGATGACTGATGCTGTGGGCCACGACCGTCGTGCGCTCGATCCGGCCGTCGCGAATCCGCAGCCGCAACAACCGGCCTTGATTCAGCTGGCCGTCCGGTCCGTTGCCCGTCGGCCAGTTCTGATTGTCGCAGACGTACAAATCCCCGTCGGGTCCGAAGGCGATCCCCATCGGGCAAGCTCGACCGGTCTCGGCCAGCGGCGGCACGCGGACCCACGGCGCAACTCGCCGCTGACGATCCACGCGGACCAGGCAACCCGGCTGTTGGGCGTCGGCAAAGTTCGGGCAGGCCAATACCAGGTTGCCTTCCGCATCGATCGCCATGCCGTCAGGGGTAGGACACGCGTCCGGCAGCGACACCAACAGCCGAGGACGCAGGCGTCCGTCTTGAGCAGAGGCTGCTCGGATGAAGAACAGGCCCAGCAGCGCGGTGCAGATCAGGCCGTAGGACAGGTACGTTCGTGGTCGAGGCATGGTTGTGTTCCTCATTGTTCACTGAGGCTCCTCGTAAGCCCGGATTTCGAAAATGCGCGCCGACTTGTCGCCGCCGGTCGCTGCCACGGTGACGCGCAGCTTGTGGACCGCGACCGCCGGGAAACGGTGCGTGCGGCGGCGCTGGTAATTGTCCGTCACCTGGGCCAATTCGCGCCACTGGCTGCCGTCGTGGTACTCCAAGCGGTAATCCTTGACGCACTGGCGCACGAGCGGCTCTTCATGGAACCGAGTGTTCATGTCCGTATCGAACGTCAGGTACACGGTGTTGATTTGTGCCGGCTGCGGAAACGCCAGTTCAATCCACTGAGGCAGACTCTGGGCAGGGTCCGAAGCCCACATGTGCGTCGTCGTACCTACGATCCTGGCCACGCCATCGATCACGTTCTCGGGCCGGTAGTCACAGGCGATCGCCGTGGGCGGATCCGTCACGCAGGCGTAGTGCTGTCCGAGAACGACGGTCCAGTCGCGGTTCGCGCCGTCGCCGCCGTACGCCCGGCAGGTTGCCGGCGGGGCGGTTTGCATCAGCCGCCACGAGACGCCCTCGGTCTTCGGCAGCCAGAACCAAACGTACGGCTGCTGCACCGCGCAGTCGATCGGGAACGTGACCCAGGCCAAGCGTCCGGGAGCCACTTGCGTTGTGGCGGTGGTCAGATCCTGGCGGGACGAAAAGTCGCCCGGCTGCGCCGCCTCCCGGACGTGGACCGTCACCTCGACGGGCTCCGTGCGCTCGGAATACAGCACCAGCGACACACTTTGCAGCCGCTCGTGGACGCCGCGGGGGATCATCACCGCGCGCGGCATGTTCAGCGGATGGCCCTCGCGATGGCGCACCTGGTCTCGAGTGAACTCCTCGACCGCAGCGGTGCTCGACGCGGTCACCGTGGCCGTGCGGGCCAGGTCCTCCGGGTCTTCGTTCTTCAGCTCTGGTATGTACTGGTCGTGTTTCAGCAGCGTCTGCTGCAACTGCCCGATGCGCTGCTGGCCCAGTTCGCGCGGCGTCAGGTCGGACCGCAAGCACAGGGCCGCAGCGGTGCCCGCCGCTTGTCCCAGCGTCGACAACGTTCCCTGCACGCGCAGCGATCCCAGGCCAATGTGCGTCGTGCTCACGTGCCGCCCGGCGAATAGCAGATTTTCGATGTTCGCCGAATACAAAATGCGGTAGGGAATGGTGTAGATGGGCACCCGCGGATTGCAGTGGAAGGGGCCTTCCGCGCCGGAGAAGATCCCCCGCTCGTGATGCACGTCCAGCGGCCAGCCGCCGTAAGAGATGCGATCGGGAAACACGGTGCCGTTCTGAGCGTCTTGCTGCTTGAACAGGTAATCCCCTTCCAGCCGCCGCGTCTCCCGCTTGGCGTTCATAAAGGGCACGAAGGCCAGCACGTGATCGCTCGCCTGCTCCCGTTCGCCCCAGCGGTTCTTGATGAAGTCCCAATAGCCGAACGAGATCTTGATCAGTTCGTCGCGGGCCCGTTCCGGGTCCCACAGATCGTCGATGTCGCCGGGATGTTCCAGCCACCAGTTGCCCCAGCCGATGTGATCGATGCGGCGGCCGAACTGCTCGGCAGGCGGCAGCTTGGCGGCCCAGGGCGGCGGCACGTACTGGACGGGACGCCCGACGCCCTTGGCGCGGAAGGAGACGGTGTAGTTGCCCATGATGCAGCCGCTCATCGTGATCTTGTCGGCTTGGGGCGGCGCCAAGTCCTCGCCAAACTCCTCGCGCGATTCGCGGCCCAGGCGGTACTTGGCTCCGGCGTAGTACCCCAGCCAGCCATCGCCCGTGCAGTCGATGAACATCTTGCCGCGGAATTCGCTCGCTTGGCCGCTCAGCGTATCGACGGCGACGACCGCGGCGATCCGCGGCGGGTCGTGCATCGTGGCGGAGATCACGCGGCGGTTGTAGAAGATCCGCAACTGCTTCTCCTCCTCGGCGACGATCCGGAATCCCTCGCTCATCCGCTGATGGTGAAAGTGCGCTTTGTGGCGGCCGGCCTCTTCCATGATTCCGCTTTCGCGGGCGTTCGGATGGCTGACGCTGGCCCCGCAGATGCCCACGCCCAATTCGTCGCTGGCATTGCCGCCCAGTACGGGCCGGTCCTGGATCAGGGCCGTGCGGGCGCCAAGGCGAGCAGAGGCGATGGCCGCGCAGCACCCGGCCGCTCCGGCCCCGACGACCACCACGTCGAATTCGCCTTCCGCCACCGGTTCCCGCGACACCCCGCTTAACCGGCTCCGTTCCCGGTGCAGCGGTTCCAGATCGTTTGGCGGCACATACGCCAGATCGCTGGTCAGCAACAGCGCGTCACAACGGCCAAAGTACCCCGTCAAGTCGTGCAGCGTCAGCTTGACCGGCCCGGCCGCGAAATTGAACTCGCCAGCGCACTCCCAGACCCAGGCCTCACTACCAGCAGCCCCGCAGACCTGCGGCGAGCGGACGCCGTTGACGGAGACGCCGAACTTGCCCGGAGCGTGCTCTCGTATCCAGTTCTTCGCACGGACCCACAAGCGATAACGGCCCGCCTGAGCCAACTGTACCTCGGTCGTTGCGTCCGCGATGGGTTGTCCCACGCCCGCGGCGATCAGATAGGCCGACCCCATCTGCTGGACGAATTGAGTGTCCAGCCGCCAATCGCCGTAGTCGGCAAAATCCTCGGCCTCGACCCACAGAAAGCGGGGAACCGTCATCGTCGCAAGCCGCGGCGGCTTGCGGAACAACGTATAGGGCGACCAGACGTCGGCAGGACTGGTTTCCTCCTGTGCTTCGCCCGCTATCGCCGTCGCCGAAAGGCCCAGGATCAACATCAGACAGGCCGTGTGTCTTCGTTTCATGCGATGTCTCCTCATCACGCGGACTCAGCCCGTCGCCCAAGAGTCCCGCACGGATGGCAGAGCCAGAGCACGGAAGAGCAGACAAGAAGCTGGAGACAGCCATCCCCCGCCTTCTCATCCGTGCTCTGGCTCTGCCATCCGTGCGGGTAACTTCTTGCAGTTTCCCGTCGCACACCTCTCAGAATTGCAGCTTGTCCGAGATCGCGTCGATCAGCGTCTCCAGCGATCCGCGGTCCAATACAGAGACGTTCTCCTGATACAAACCCTTCCCGAAGGAGTCCTTGTCCAGAAGGTACGACACATCGTTGGCGTTGGCGACGGTTCCGACCAGGATCGGCGTGCCGGGGAAGCGCCGCCGCAGTTCGCGCTGCAACAGGTTGTAGTGTTCGCCGGTAAGCGCCAGCCAGACGGCGTCGCCCAGTTTCCACAGCCGCACGGGAAACGGGTAGCAGTCGCCGGGCGGCAAGTGGCCGACTCGTTTCAGGCTGCGGGCCATGCGTTCGACCATGGCCCGTGCATCGCGGGCGCGCCTCGTATCGCCGGCCGCCTTGGCTGCTGCTTCTTCCTGCTCCCACTTAGCCCGCTCGCGTTTGAGTTCCTCGGGATTCGGCAAGTCCCGGCGATAAGGCAGCGGAACGACAAACTCGCGGGCTTGCCACATTTCGCACGCCCGGCGGCGGTCATCGCCGGCAGGCACGTATTTCCAGATTCCCAGCGTGGCGCCGGAAATCACCGGCCCCGCGTACTCGAAGGCCATGTCCGCCGGGGGCATCGCTTCCAGCGCCGCCAGCGCGGCATGGCCCAACTGCCGACCGTTGCGGTCCGCCACGGCCACGTCGCCCACGAATCCTTCGCGCGGGCCGAGATCGCCGGAGGCGCCCTGCAGGAACAGACACGGCGCGCCCGTCGCCGCTTCCACCACCTCGCGCATGGCGCCGACGTAGTCCGGACTGATCAGCGTGTTCTCCCACGCCAGCGTCGTCGGATGGCAGGCATAGTTAACGATCGTCGCCAGCGGCCGGGAATCGCGGCCCGTGACGCGGGCCACCAGCACCGTATCGTCGGCGACGCCGCCCGGATTGTACCCGCACACGTACTGCTGCCGGGCTTCGTCGCGGTAGTCCCGATTGGCCGCCAGCGAGCACCGGCCGTAGCCGTAAACGATCGACGCCGGCTGTTTCGTGTCGCGGCCTCTGCGAGTCAGCGCCGCGACTTCATCGCCCAGTCGCTCCAAGTAGGGTGGAATCAAGTCGCCGCCGGGCAGGTCGCGGCGTTCATAGCCCATCAAACCGGCCCCGTGCGTGTGCGAGAAAAGGAACACGAACCGCTCGCAGGGCAACTCGGCCCCCGCAGCGGCGCGTTGCCGCACGCAGTCCATCTCTTCCCGCGACAGCAAGCAATGATCCAGGGCCACGACGACTTGAAAGTCGTCCGCCGCATGCAGGTTCTCCAGGTACAAGGCCGTCGCCGTCAGCGGCCGGTGGACGCCGGTCGAGCGGTCGTGCGTGGCCGCGCCCCACATGCGATGGTAGATTCCCACCGGCGGCGTCACGTCGCCACGGGCGACGCCGATCACGCAGCGGGACTGCGGTGACTCGAGGCGGTGCATCAGGACACTCCTACAGCTTCAAGTCCGACGGCTTCAAACCCTTCTTGAAATTGCCGAAGCCGTAGAACGTGGGCTCGTAGGGCCCCACGGTGTCGGCGCACGCCTTGTCGGGAATCTTGTCCTCCAAGCCCGTGGCCCAGTAGACGGCGTTGACGATCAGGCGGCGAAGATCCTCACAGGCAAAATCCACGGCGGCGCCCATCGTGGTGCAAATGATCTTCGACGTCTTGCCCTGGCTGCCGGTGAACGTCTTGGTCCAGACCAGCGGCATCATGGGGTCGTTCTTCGGGCCGACGACCGGTTTGTCCGTAGGGTTCATGCCCTCCAGGACCTGGCCGTACACCAGCACATGGGCTTCCGGGATCAGGTTCTTGATGCCGTACACATCGGTCGGCCCCCAAATGTCCTTGACGCCCTTCAGAATCGGGTGGTCCTTGTACTTCTCGTTGACCGCCCCGCGGGTGCTTTCGACGCGATGGTGGCCGTGGTGGCTGATCCACGTTTCGCCCAGCACCTGCTGGCCGAATCCGCCGGGCCACTCCTTGTTCCGCCAATCGTACTTGGCGTAAGCGCTGGCCACACCCTTGGCTCGAATGACTTCGTACTCTAGGAGGCCCGGTGCGATGGTCTTGAACTTGACCTCGAGCCTGTCTCTTGGGTTCGAATAGCTGAAGGCGTGCGTCGCGGTCCGCAGCCCAAAGATCGGCTTGCCCGAATTCACGAACTCGTCGACGTATTTCATCTCGCTGTCGGGCAATTCGCGGAACCGCGAGGCGATGATCATCATGTCGGCAGTCTGCAGGGCCTGCAGTCCGGGGATGTTGTTCTGGTTCAGCGGATCGATAGTGCCGTCGGCGGGGTTGATCGAGAACAGCACGGTACACTTGAAACCGTGATGCACCGCAAGGATCTTGCCCAGCATCGGCAGGGCCTCTTCGGAACGATATTCTTCGTCGCCGCCGACCAGCACGATGTGCTTGCCCTTGCCCGGCCCTTCTTTGCCTTCATATACGACCCAGGGATCCTCGGCCACGGCCGCCAGGCCGCTGCAGAACGCCAACGCTCCCAGCACGAAGCCGCCCAGTTTCGTCGTCATGTTGCGCACGGGACACCTCCCTCTCTCGGAAACCTGTGAATGGGTGCTCGAATGGCTCGTTCGCCAAACCGCCGGCCGCCACGCTGACCGGCGTCAACAGGATAGCAGAACGCCGCTGTCTTTTCCAACGGGTATCGCGCTGGCCGCTCGAACGGCCGTTCGGTCGCTTAACCGCGCCCCAACGGGGAG
>CAYUFW010000005.1:44242-58670 GCA_964443915.1 uncultured Pirellulaceae bacterium | reverse complement strand
CCGTTGGGTCGCGGTTAAACGACCGAGATTGTTCCCGAAATCCCGTTGCTTGTGCTTGTCGTTGGACCGCGGAAACCCAACAATACGTAGATCAATTTCAGCGTCTCACGGAGGCTTACCATGACGTGCGTGCATCTCAAGCAACTGTACGATCTGTGCATCAGAGAAAATCTCAAGCTCGGCGGCACGGATTTGATCCGGATCGTGTGCAACCAGTGCGGCGAACAGGATGTCTGCCCGTCGATGCTGATGGAGGAGTACGAAGCCCAGCACCCGGAAGACCGGCTGGAAGCGAACGACAGCCAGAAGAAGGAAAGCTGAAATCCCTGACGCGGCTTGCGAGGTGTCACCATGTTAGCGAGGGCGGTTCTTTCGCTGTTTCTCTGCGGCTCCGTGACCGCGAGCCAGAAATGGTGACCGCCGGAGCCCATGCGTCTCGGCGTCCACCTGCAACCATCCCATTGATCTCATTGGTCCCATGCTTCCGATTCGTCCCATTCCCCTTCACCCCAACCCCTTCCACGAGCCTGGCAGCCATGAACCGTGACGACGCCTACGCCCTGTTGTGTGAATACACCCAAACCGAGAACCTGCGCCGGCACATGCTGGCGGTCGAAGCCGCCATGCGGGCTTACGCTCGCAAGTTCGGCGAGGACGAGGAGAAATGGGGGATCGTCGGCCTGCTGCACGACTTTGACTACGAACGCTGGCCCACCCTGCCCGACCATCCGCTGCAGGGCGCGGCGATCCTCGCTCAGCGCGGCTATCCGGAGGACGTGATCTACGCGATCAAGTCGCACGCGGGCGACGACATCCCCGACTGTCCGCGCGTCTCGCGGCTGGACAGGACCCTGTATGCCTGCGACGAACTGACCGGGTTCATCACCGCGGCCGCCATGGTCCGGCCCACGCGGATCAGCGGCCTGCAGGCCAAGAGCATCCGCAAGAAGATGAAGGAGAAAGCCTTCGCCGCCGCCGTCAACCGCGACGACATCGTCCGCGGGGCCGAAGCACTAGGCGTCGACTTGAACGAACACATCCAGTTCGTCATCGACGCGATGGCCGGCATCGCGGACCAATTGGGTCTGGCCGCTCCGCCGGCGTCATGACGAAGGCCGATTGGCCAAGTCCCCGGCCACTTGGCACACGCCCTCATGGTCGAATACCAACGGCACGCCGCCTTCGGTGGTCGTGGAATACGCCTTGCCCGGCCTGCAATTGAAAGAGGGAACTCCTCGACTTTTGCCAGCGGTTCAAGATCAGGGCCCGAGGTGCCGTGTGATGCGCCGGATGCGAGCACGACAGCCAGGGCAAGAGGATGCGCGCGGTTTGCCTCTGCCGCTCGAATCTGCTAGACTCGAAAAGAGTCTGAAGGACTTTTCGGAGCACCAATATGTCTGTCGGTTTCCCAGACACAAGTCAGCTTCACCTCGGCCCGGATTCTTCTGGCGCGCTGCTCACCCCCGATGAGTTTGACGCCGCCGAGTTCGAGGAAGGGTGGCGCTACGAACTGATCCACGGAGTCCTCGTCGTGTCGCCCGCAGCACTGCGCAAGGAGCGTGATCCGAACAAAGAACTTGGTCGATGGTTGCGAAATTATCAGGGGGACCATCCGCACGGCGCGTCACTGGACGCGACTTTTTACGAAGAGACCGTGGTCACACGCACGGAACGTCGGCGGGCGGACCGCGCGATCTATGCCGGGCTGGGCCGCCCGCCGCGCGAGGGCGAAACGCCCACCGTGGCGGTCGAGTTCGTATCCGCTGGAAAGCGCAGCCTGCTGCGCGACTACGAAGAAAAACGAGACGAATACTTGGCGCTCGGCGTGCGCGAGTACTGGATCATCGACCGTTTTGCCCGCTGCCTGACTGTGTATCGTCGTGCGGACACGGGCTGTTCCAAGCTGGTGGTCGGCGAAGGCGACGTCTACACGACGCCCCTGTTGCCAGGGTTCGAACTGCCGCTGGACCGGTTGCTGGGCCGAGCGGACTTGTGGGCCTAAGTTGTATTGGATCGAGCCATGACCAAGAAGCAAAACGCTCCTCCAGCGTACGTTCAACCGTATCGCTATCCTTCGCCGCACATCCCGCTGGCCGCGATCCGCCGCTTTGCCCGTCAGATTGCCGAACGATTTCATCCCGACAAGATCATCCTCTTCGGGTCCTATGCCTACGGCCAGCCCCATGCGGAGAGCGACGTGGATCTGCTGGTCATCATGCCGGCGTACGACGTGGTCAATCAGTCGATCCGGATCGGTGCCGCGTTCGAGCGTCTGTTCTCCCACGACATCATCGTCCGCACGCCCAAGCAGATCGAGCGTGGATTGAAACAGAACAATTGGTTCTTGCGGGAGATTGTCGGCAAAGGAAAGGTCCTGTATGACGCCGGAAACGACCCAGTGGGTGCGCTTCGCCGACGAGGATTTCCAGGGCGCAAGAGACATGGCCGGAAGAACTCCGCCCCTGCGAAACCTGACGTGCTTCCACTGTCAGCAGTCGGCGGAAAAGTACCTCAAGGCCTGGCTGCAAGAACTCGGCCACCCCGTGCCAAGAACGCATGATCTTGAGGATCTTCTCGACCTGCTCCTGCCTCACGACGCCACACTTGCGCCCTTGAGGCGGGGGCTGCGGTCTCTGACGCGCTACGCCGTGGAGTTCCGTTATCCGGGCGTCCGGGCCACGACGCGACGGATGCAAGCGGCGCTGCGCCACGCCGAGCGCGTCCGCCGCGAACTGCGAACCCGGCTCGGCCTGCCGACGTGACCTCCCGGTCGGCTACCTCTCACAGCGACAACACGAACTCGACCAGATCGTCGATCTCCTGCTCGCTCAGCCCCTCCAAGCGGCCGCCCAGGCCGTGTTTGCCTTGGACGAGCAGTTCCTTGATGGTGGGATACAAGCCGTTGTGCAAGTACGGCGCGGTGCGCCAGACTTCGATCAAAGTCGGCGTGTCAAACCGGTCCATCCAGCCGTACTTGTCCCGCGAGCCGACGTCGTGCATCTTCATGTCGGTGTACAGCGGCGCGGGGTGGCAGCGGCTGCAGCCGGTCCGCTCGCTGGCGAACAGCGCCTTGCCGCGTTCGGCGGCCGGGCTCAATTGTCCGTCCACCAAATACGGACTGGGCACCGCTTCCAGCGACTGGACATACTCGTCGATGGCCAACGACTCGACTTCCGGCCGATCGGTGAACAGAATGTTGCTCAAGCCCGCCCGCACCGCGGCGCCGGCCGTGGGCCGGACTCCCTCGGCCATCGACGGCGGCGTCTGGAAGGCGAGGATCATGCTCTTGGTGTTCTTGGTGTTGCCGACCCCGTCGTTCATCAGGTCCCAGTTCAGGACGTCGGTCCGGCCGTCCGGATGGCAGCTGGCGCAGCTCTGCCATTGCTGACGCGAGATGCTCGCGTCGTTGAACAGCAGTTCGCCCCAGCGCCGGTTGGTCAGCTGCGGCGGGGGGCCGAGCGCGATCTGCTCGCCCCCATCTCCCGAGGGCGCCGTTAGATCGACGACGGCGACGGTGTCGCTGAAGTACTCGGCGACGTACAGCTGCGAGCCGGCAAGGGCCAGAGCGCGCGGACCTTTGCCCGGCAACGGTACCCGGCGCCGCTGGCTGGTCGGCTGCCCGGAATCGTCGGGCAGCGCCCCGACCGACGCCGACATGTACATCTGCACCAGCCGGCCCGCCGCAGCCGCCGCGTCCACGACGCTCACCTCGTGCGTGCCCGCGTGACTGACGCAAATCGACTTGCCGTCGGCCGTGCAAGCCACACCCCACGGGTTCCCGGCCGCCAAGTACGATTCGTCCAAACCGACCGTGTTGATCACCTTCCGCTGCTGGACGTCGAGCACGCTCAACACGTTCATGCTCATCCAGCCAAACTCGACGTGCGTGGGCACCAGCTCAAAGTTGGATAGCAGATGCGTCACGTAGACGTATTTGCCGTCGGCCGAAACGCACAACCCGCGCAGGCTGTGCGAGCCGTGGGGCAGCCGGATCGCTGTGGCCTGGCGAGTCTGGGTGTCGATGACGGTCATCATGGTGCTGACGGGATAGCCGTCGAGCCGGTCGTCCGGCAGATGGTTGGCGACGAAGACCGCCGCGCCGTCGGGGGTGACGGCCGCCGCCACGGGTTCTCGGACAGCCTTGACGCGCACCAACTCGGCGCCGGCCGCCAAGTCGATCACCGAGACATCGTTGTGGAAGCGATTGCAGACATACAGCCACTTGCCGTCCGGAGTGACGGCGGGACTCATCGCGGTGTGCCCGGCGGGGATCGTCGCCAACACCCGTCCCGTCGTCGCGTCCAGCACCAGCACGGTGCTGCGGGGCGCCGCACAGGTGACGATCAGCTTGCGGCCGTCCGGGCTCAGCACCAGGCCGGTCGGTTCGGCGGGCACGTCGATCCGCTGTGTAACCGGCCCCGCGGGGAGATCGAGCCAAGCGACCTGACGCGCGTCGGCGTTGGCCACGTACCCGGTCTTGCCGTCTTTCGAGACAGCCAGAGCCGAGCGTCTCGCCAGCGGCGGCATCTGCCAGGGCTGCGGCACCGCACAGCAGCCACGTGACAAGAAACACGCGCGCCGTCGCACGGAGCCAACAACCCTTCCCAGGCTTGCGGCGATCCGATTCAGCACGCCCCTCTGCCATCTGCCAGACCTCCGAGAACGATGCGACATGCCGTCCCGCATCCCGCATCCCGCATCGCTCAACACACGATCCCGTGTGCGGCCTCGTACGCGGTGATCTTGTCGTCGTGCTGCAGCGTCAAGGCGATGTCGTCCAGGCCGTTCAGCAGGCAGTGTCGGCGGAAGTCGTCGACTTGAAAGCCGAGCGTCAATCCAAAGGCGTCCGCGATCGTGCGGGACTCCAAGTCCACCGTCAACTGATAACCCGGATACTCGCTGAAGCGGTGGAACAGTTGCTCGACCTGCTCTTCGGCCAGCTTGATCGGCAGCACGCCGTTCTTGAAGCAGTTGTTGAAGAAAATGTCGGCAAAGCTGGGAGCGATCACGACGCGAAAGCCGTAGTTCTCCAGCGCCCAGACGGCGTGCTCGCGGCTCGATCCGCAGCCGAAATTGCGGCGGGCCACGAGGATCGAAGCCCCGCGGACTTCCGGCCGGTTCAGCTCGAAGTCCGGATTTTCGCTGCCGTCTTCCCGGTAACGCCAATCGAAAAACAGCAGCTTCTCGTAGCCCGCACGCTCGATGCGTTTCAAGAACTGCTTGGGGATGATCTGATCGGTGTCGACGTCCGCCCGGTCCATGACGGCGACCAGGCCGGTCTGTTTCGTGAAAGGTTTCATGTCCAGGTTCCAGAATTACGTGACTCTCAGCTCTTGTACTCCCACTCGCGGATATCCACAAACCGGCCGCGGATCGCGGCGGCGGCGGCCATGGCGGGCGAGACCAGGTGCGTCCGGCCGCCTTTGCCCTGACGGCCCTCGAAGTTCCGATTGCTCGTCGCTGCGCAGCGCTCGCCGGGTTCCAGTTTGTCCGGGTTCATCGCCAGGCACATGCTGCAGCCGGCCTCGCGCCACTCGAAACCCGCCTCGCGGAACACGCGGTCCAAGCCCTCTTCCTCGGCCTGGATCTTCACCCGTCCGCTGCCCGGCACGACCATCGCGCTGACGTGACCGGCAACGCGGTACCCCCGCACGACGGTCGCCGCGGCCCGCAAGTCCTCGATGCGGCCGTTGGTACACGAGCCGATGAACGCCCGATCGATGCGGATGTCCATGATCGGCGTGCCGCCCTGCAATCCCATGTATTCCAGCGCCCGCGCCGCCGTCTTCTGTTCCGTCTCGTCCGCAAAGTCGCCGGGACTGGGAACTCTGGCCGTCACCGAGATTACTTGTCCCGGCGTCGTGCCCCACGTGACTTGCGGGGCGATGTTCGCAGCGTCGAAGACCCGCACCTGGTCGTACACGGCTCCAGGGTCGGAAGGCAGCTGCTGCCACCGCTGGACCGCCGCGTCAAAATCCTTCGGGGCGAAGTCGCGGCCCCGCAGACAGTCGAACGTCGCCTGGTCGGGCGCGATCAGCCCCGCCCGCGCCCCGGCTTCGATCGACATGTTGCAGACCGTCATCCGCGCTTCCATACTCAGCGCCCGGATCGCGCTGCCCGTGTACTCCAGCACGTAGCCGGCGCCGCCGGACGTGGTGATCTGACCGATCAGGTACAGGATGAGGTCCTTGGCCGTCACGCCCCGCGGCAGCACGCCGTCCACCCGCAACTCGAACGTCTTGGGTTTGTACTGCAACAGCGTCTGGGTCGCCAACACGTGTTCAACTTCGCTCGTGCCGATCCCGAACGCCAGCGCGCCGAACGCGCCGTGCGTCGCCGTGTGGCTGTCGCCGCACACGATCGTCATCCCCGGCTGGGTCAGACCCAGTTCCGGACCGATCACATGGACGATGCCCTGTTGCGGATCGTGGATGTCGTACAGCCGGACGCCAAAATCCTGGCAGTTCTTCCGCAGCGTCTCGATCTGCTGCTTGGAGATCGGATCCGCGATCGGCAGCGAGCGGTCCGTGGTGGGGACGTTGTGGTCCGGGGTGGCCACCGTCCGTTCGGGCCGGCGGACTTTGCGGCCGGCCAGCCGCAGGCCCTCGAAAGCTTGCGGGCTGGTGACCTCGTGGACCAACTGCAGATCGATGTACAAAATCGTCTGCTGGCCCGGCTCGCAGTGGACCACGTGGCTGTCCCAGATTTTCTCGAACATCGTGCGAGGTTGTGCGGTTTTGGTCATGACTAGCGAATTCATCCTCCCGTTAAGGGGCGATAAAACGGTTTAACGCCTTTTGCGGATGCGACTTATGTTAATCCTCTGGACCGGAGGAGAACCTCCGAGGTTCACGAAATATAACGCCTAGCCGGGACCTTGGGGAAGACGGAGGCGGCAAAGACCGCAACGACCCGCCGACAGCAGCCCGCTGGGAATGCTCGGATCGCCGGCTGGTCCCCACCCGCGAATTGGCTGAACTGACACGGTGGACCGGGGGTCCGCAACGACGATGACCGGCCGTTCTCGTAACTGGCAACGGTGGGAAACGGCGTCGTGAACGTTGGAGTGCGGCGACGAGTCCACCCCGTGACACCGGAATCTCGTCCAGACGAATCCCCGTCTCCCGCGTCCGGACATCCTTCCCCGTCGACTCAAGGCCCCAACATGCCGCTGAGCCAGCAAAAATAGCCGGCCGGGGCGGCCAGCAAGAGGGAATCGAACACGTCCAGGGTTCCGCCCAGGCCGGGCAGCCAGCGGCTGGAGTCCTTCCGTTCCATGTCCCGCTTCAACAGCGATTCCGAGAGGTCGCCGATCACGCCGGCAACACCCACGACTACGCCGTAGACCAGGCAGGCCCACACCGGCGGCACCTGAGCCTGGGGACCGGCGAGGGCCGGCAGGAGCGTGGCAAAGAACAACCACGAGCACAGGCAGGCGGTGACCAGCCCCCCGATTCCGCCTTCGATCGTCTTCTTGGGGCTCAAGACGGGAGCCATCTTGTGCCGTCCGAACAGGCGTCCGCAGGCATACGCCCCGGTGTCCGACATCTTGGTCACGAAGATCACCGAGACCACGGCCGCCATGCCCCAACCGTTGTCGTGGTACACCCGCAGCGCGATCAGAAACGTCATCAGCACGGCCACATAAGCGACGGTGAAAACGGCCAGCGCGATGTTGACAACGACGCCGCCCGGCCCCTGGTAGCGGGCCATTTCGGCGAGGAAGACCAGGGCGATGGCAACGACGAAAGCAGCCAGCGGCCAAGCCAGTTGGACCAGGGCGTTTGGGGACGGATGCAGCGTCCCGGCCAAGCGTCCGAAGATCGGCACCAGGGACGCCGCCATCACCAGCGCCGCTCCCACATAGACGCTCCAAGCCACAGGCCGGAGATTCTTGGCCGCCAACAGGTCGAGAACCTCCGCCGCCCCCAACAGCGTAAACAGCACGGGCAGCGGCGCAAGCCAGATTCCGGGCGCCCCGAAATGGCAGTGGTAATCCAGGACCAGCAGCCCCACCAGCGGCGCGATGATCAGCGCCGAAACGAGCAACCTCCAACGCAGCACCGAACGCTCCTTCCTGCAACGCGGTCTCCTGCGGAGCCTAGTGTCCGACGAACTCCGGGACGTCAGCGTCCGGCAACCCTCCAAACCGCCGCTGGCGCGAGGCAAAATCGCGGATGGCCTGGTACAAGTCCTCCGGACGGAAATCCGGCCAGCACCGCGGCGTGACCCACAGCTCGGCATAGCTGATCTGCCACAGCAGGAAATTGCTGACGCGCATCTCCCCCGCGGTGCGGATCAACAGGTCCGGGTCCGGCATGCCCGCCGTGTACAGATGCTGAGAAAATGCCTCTTCCGTGATTTGCTCGATCGCCATTTCCCCATCGCGGACGCGCTGGGCGATGCGCCGCACCGCGTCCACCATCTCCACGCGGCCGCCGTAGTTGATGGCCAGGCACAGCCGGGTGCCGGAGTTCCCGGCGCTCAGCGAAATCGTGCGGTCCATCTCCTCCTGGACCTGCGGCGGAATCCCGTCGCGGCGGCCGATGATGTCCACCACCAGGTTGTTTTCCATGATCGTCCGCCGCTCCTCGATCATGTACTGTTCGAGCAAGTGCATCAGGAAGTCCAACTCCAACTGAGGCCGTTTCCAGTTCTCGCTCGACAGGCAATACAGCGTCAACTGCCCGATGCCCAGCTTGGCGCACGCTTCGACGGTGCCACGCACGCTGGCGACGCCCCGGCGATGCCCTTCGATGCGGGGCAAGTGACGGCTCTGTGCCCAGCGGCCGTTGCCGTCCATGATGACGGCGATATGCCGGGGCAGCCGTTCCGGCGGCACGCCCAGTTCGTCGCTCGTTGCCAGTTTCGTTTTCAACACAGCGGACATGACGGACATCTCGGAGAACGGAATTCACTCCGTTCGGAACGGATTGAAATCCGTACTGCTGCTTCTCGATTTCTTGTTTTCCTGCGCGCATGGTTGTGGGACGGATTGCCAATCCGTCCCACGTTGGACGCCGCCGCAGACCCGGCTAGGCGACGATCGTTTGTTCCCGGCCCGGTCCGACGGAGACGATTTCGATGGGGCGGCCGACGAGTTCCGACACGCGGTCCAGATAACGCCGCGCGCCGGCCGGCAGATCTTGGATGCTCTGCGCTCCGCGCACGTCCTGTTGCCAACCCGGCAGCACCTCGAAGACCGGCTTCACGCGCCGCAGATCTTCCGTATGGCTGGGGAAGCGGTCGATGCGCTGGCCGTCCAGATCGTATGCGACGCACACTTTGACCTCGGACAACTGGCTGAGCACGTCCAGCATCATGACCGCCAGCGCATCGACGCCGCTCAGCCGCGCCGCGTAGCGGACGGCCACCGCGTCGAACCAGCCGCACCGCCGCGGGCGGCCGGTGGTCGTGCCGTACTCGTGCCCCAAGTCGCGGATGCGCTGGCCGATTTCGTCCGTCAACTCGGTGGGGAACGGCCCGCCGCCAACCCGCGTCGTGTAGCCCTTGACGACGCCGATGACTTTCTTGATCCAGCGGGCAGGGACGCCCGAACCCGCGGAGATGCCCACGCCGGAACTATTGCTGCTGGTCACGAACGGGAAGGTCCCGTGGTCGATGTCGAGCATCGACCCCTGGGCGCCTTCGAACAACAGCCGCTTGCCGGCCTCCAACGCGTCCAACAGATAGGTCGTGGTATCCGCGACGAAGGGCTTCAACCGTGCGGCATGGCCGCTGTACTCGTCGAAGATCTCTCCGGCCACCAGCAGTTCGCCCGAACCCAGTTGGGCCAGCACGCGCTGCTTGAAGTCGACGATCCGGTCCACTTTGTCGCGGAAGTCAGGCCGGTACAGGTCGCCCAGACGGATGGCGTGCGAGCGGCCATACTTGTCACGGTAACACGGCCCGATGCCGCGGTTGGTGGTGCCGATGCTCTCGCCGCCCATGGGGCTGGCGTTCAGCGCTTTGTCCTCGGCGATGTGCCACGGGAAGACCACGTGCAGGCGGTCGCTGATCATCAAGTTATCGGCCAACTTGAGTCCCCGCGACTTCAGCGAGTCGATCTCCTGCAGAGCGACCGGCGGGTTCAGGACCACGCCGGGGCCGATCACATTCATCACGCCGGGGCTGAGGACGCCGCTGGGGATATGGTGGAGCTTGTACACCTGCCCGCCGACCACCACCGTGTGGCCGGCGTTGGCGCCGCCCTGGTAGCGGACCACAATGTCGAAATCGCGGGTCAACAGGTCGACGATTTTGCCTTTGGCCTCGTCGCCCCACTGCAAGCCAATCACGCAAGTTCCAGACAAGTCGGATCTCCCGTAGGTAAGAGGTTGGGACCGTGAAACAGCGTTACTTCGCCTGTTTCAGTTGAATGTCCTTGAACTGAACCAGCATCGGCGGGCCGGCGTGCAACTGCAGGGCCAGAATCCCCTCGGCGCGGCTCTTCTCCTTCTGGTTGTCCGTGACATCGACGGTCGTAAAGCCATTGATCTTCTGGACCAAGTGATTCCCCTGGGCGATGACCACGTACTCGTTCCAGTCGCCCTTCTTCAACGACGCCAGGAGGTCTTTCTCGTCACACGTGGAACCGACGACTTCCTTGCTGCCGTCCTCGCGGACCACCAGCTTCTTGCAGCGCGGCACCAGAATCCCACGTCCCCGTTCCTCGTACAAGATGCCAGTGTAGTTATTGCCCGAATCGAAATCCGCCTGGTAGCCGCCGACCACAAAGTTGTCCATCTCGGTGCTGCGATATTGAATGCCCGAATTGCCGCCCTCCATGCGGAACTTCAGACGCAGTTCGAAGTCCGCGAGCTTGCCGCCGCGCCAAATAAGGAACGTGTTTCCCTTGGTGGGATTCTCGGCCGTCGTCTGGCCCGTGATCGCACCGTCGCGAACGGACCAGAACGGAGATTTCCCTTCCCAGCCGTCTAGCGTCTTGCCGTCGAACAGGCAAACGAACCCCTCGCCCGCTTCGGCCGCCGTCGCGGCGGTCAACAGGATCGCCAGTCCCACCATCGCTACAAAGCCTGTCGCCAACTTGCCGTGTCTCATCGTTGTTGTCCCTTCACTTCAGAAAGCAGGTAGCTTGGATCTTGATGCCCGACAAACCACCGCACATTGTAGCAACAGAAGTCGCCTTTGTGTCTCCGTGTGCGTAATAGCACAGAACTGCGCAGACTTGCACACTCCGCGCCGCCAAACCCTTGGGTGCTGCCGCTGCCTGATTCCGAGGCTGCGTTCTAAGGTGTTGACAGTCAAGGACTAAGGTACACGAGACTGGCAAGAGAGCCTCGGGGGTGCCTAGTGGCATCACGTTTGCAGGTCTGGATCTGTGGTAAGAGAAGGGTGGAAGATCTGTGAGGGTTGGTGCAGGCAGAGGAGCGCTTGGGCCATCCGTTGCGACCCTTCTGGGCAGAATGCCAGCCGCGACAGAAGCGGCGAAGGCGAGACAGTCGCGGGCTGGTTGTGCGAGTGGTTTCGCTGACGGCGGCGCTGAGGCTCCTCTGCTCGGAAGTTCTGGGAGGGCCGTCCTCAAGAGGAATCGGCCGATACTGGCCCGCGTTGCCGTAGTGGCCGATCGGAAGCGCCGGCGATCTTTGCTGTTCCGCGCAGCATCGAGGAACCGTCACAGACGCCGACGAGTCCAGCATGGGAAGCCTGCAGCGGCGGGGACGGCCCTCCGGGACGGAACTCGGGAGCGATTGGCAGCGTCCAAAGTCCGGTGGGTTCGAGTTCGCAAGGCCGCAAAGGCAGGCTGGGTTGGTCGCCCAGCCACCATGCCATATCTTATCTCTCAGGGAAAGGAGGTGCTGACACCTGGCAACGGATACGAGCGACACGCGGCAAGAAAGAAGCCCGGCTTTTTGCGAAAAGCCGGGCTTCTTTCTTTTCGGGAGTTGCGGCTTGCACGGCCGGTCAGGCTTTTCCAGGAATGCAGCCTCGTCACACCTTGGGCAGCAAGCCCAGCACGGCTTCGCTGGGACGCGGAATGACGTGAGCCGCGATCAGCTTGCCCAGCCCGTCGACTTTGGTTTGGCCCGCCTCGACGGCGGCCTTGACGGCGGCGACATCGCCGCGGATGATGACCGTCACGTAGCCGCCGCCCAGCTTCTCTTTGCCGACGACTTCCACGTTCGCCGCCTTGCAGGCGCTGTCGATCGCTTCGAACACCGCCGTAAAGCCCTGCGTTTCGATCAGGCCCAGCGCGTAGGATGCGGACTTTTCCACAGCTTGCTCCTTGTGTTTGGCTTGTGGCGCGACGCCCTCGTAGACGGGGAAAAAAACGACATCCTGTTGAATCAGCGGGTTGAACTCCGGCGGACTGGTAATCGCATCCCAGGCCGCTTCGTGCGGACGGGGGATGATGGCGACGACGGGACCGCCGCCCATGCGTTCCGCCACGGCTTGCCCCGCCTGAACGGCCGCCTGGACCGCCGCCACGTCGCCTTGAATCTTGATGCACACGCCGAGGAGATCGTTGACCTCCGCCTGCAGAACGCGGATCTCGGCGGCCTTGGCCATCGCATCCAGCGCGGCCAAGGCCGGCGTCAAGCCCGTCGTTTCCAGCAATCCCAGTGCGCCGTGCAAGGAGCTACCCCCGGCTTGTGTTCGCAATGGTGGTCAATACGCTTTGGCAAAAATTGCCCGGCCCGTGCTCGGGCGGCCGGTAAAGATGCACTTCCCAGGCTCCTGCTCGCCCTGCGACGGCAGGCAGCGGATGGTGACCTTCAAGTCGGCCAGCAGTTGGTCCACGGCCGGATCCTCCGCCCAGTGGCAGGCGGCGAAACCGCCGTGGATCTCCGGCTTCTCCGTGTCTTTCGGCGTAAAGTACTCGCGGAACTCGTCGGCGTTGTCGATGATCCGCGTATTGGCTTCCCGCAAGGCGAGCGCCCGCTGGTACAAGTTGCCCTGCATTTCTTCCAGGATCGAGCCGACGTTTTGCACCAGTTCTTGGCGGCCGATATTGCGTTTCTCGCCCGTGTCGCGGCGGCCCAGGAAGACCGCATTCTTGGCGATGTCGCGCGGGCCTACCTCGGCCCGCAACGGCACGCCCCGTTTGACGTGCTGCCAGTTCTTCTCGCCGCCCCGCATGTCGCGGTCGTCGATCCAGGCCTTGACATTGCCGCCGGAGAACGACTGTGCGTTCAACTCCTTCAGGAGGCTCTCGCAATAGGGCAGCACCTCCGCCCGTTCGGCGTCGTTGCGGCAGATGGGCAAGACCACCACGTGCTTGGGCGCCAATTTGGGCGGCAGCACCAAGCCGTCGTCATCGCTGTGGACCATAACCAGGGCTCCGACCAGCCGCGTGGATACGCCCCAGGAAGTCGTCCAAGCGAAGACCTCCTGCCCGTTTTGGTCCTGGAACTTGATCCCTTGAGCCCGTGCGAAATTCTGGCCCAGGAAGTGTGACGTGCCGGCCTGCAAGGCTTTGCGGTCCTGCATCATGGCCTCGATGCTCAGCGTCGATACCGCCCCCGGAAAACGCTCGCCCGCGGTTTTCTCCCCTTTGATCACCGGCATCGCCATCCAGTTCTCGGCGAAATCTGCATACACGTCCAACATGCGGGTCGTCTCTTCCCGCGCTTCCGCCTCCGTCGCATGCGCCGTGTGGCCCTCCTGCCAGAGGAATTCGGCCGTCCGCAGGAACAGCCGCGTGCGCAATTCCCAGCGGACCACGTTGGCCCATTGGTTGATCAGGATCGGCAAATCCCGGTACGATTGAACCCATTGCGCGTACATGGCGCCGATGATCGTCTCGCTGGTGGGCCGCACGATCAGCGGCTCGTCCAGTTTGCCGGCCGGCACCAGGCCGCCCTCGGCTCCCGGCTCCAAGCGATGATGCGTGACCACGGCGCATTCCTTGGCAAAGCCCTCGACGTGCTCCGCTTCCTTTTCCAGAAAGCTAATGGGGATGAACAGCGGGAAGTAGGCGTTCTCGTGGCCGGTGGCCTTGAACATCCCGTCCAGCACCCGCTGCATGTTTTCCCAGATGCCCCAGCCCCAGGGCTTGATCACCATGCAGCCGCGGACCGGCGAGTTCTCCGCCAAGTCCGCCGCCTTAATCACTTGCTGGTACCATTCGGGATAGTCTTCCTCGCGCGTCGGGCTGATCGCGTGCTTTGCCTTGTCTGCCATGTCGATTCGTGTGCTCCTGTCTGTTGTCGCGGTCGGGTCAGGCAGAATTATGCAGGGGGATCGGCAAAGCCACAAGGCGAGATGGGGCCGAGTTACCTGGCGTGATGCCGCCGGCGGACGGGCCTGGCCTGGCCCGCTGTGGCCCGCAGACCGGACTGATAGCCGTAGCGAACGGCAAACCACTCGGCAAACCGCTCGCGGTCGGCGGGCCGGCGATTGCGGCGGTCGTGCAGATGGCCCAGTTCGTGGAACAAGATGTTGTTCAGGTAGTAGTCCTTGACGG
>CAYUFW010000005.1:32690-44232 GCA_964443915.1 uncultured Pirellulaceae bacterium | reverse complement strand
CCAGCCGCCAGCAGCCGTCGCGGGCCGGTTCCCAGCGGCCGCCGTACATGGCGGCTTCCGTCACTTCGCGAGGAAGCGGCGGACGCCGCACTTCCTCGATCAACTCCGCGGGCATGGGATAAAGGTACACCGCGTGACCCCACTGCATGCCGTAGCAGGAAAACAGCTTCTTTTTCCTCGTCAAGCTGCTCAACTGAACGACTTCCAAGGGCCGCACAATTTCGCGGGGCGCTTGTTCCAGCCGCCTGCGGATTTCGTCCGGCGTCACCACGTGACGGTGCCCGCGGCCGGGATCCTGCACCACAATCCGATACTGGCCGACCGCGTCGCTGTGCGGCTCGTGCCAGTCCTCCGGCGCGACGAACGTCGTCTTGAACTTGTCGAGTCCGCCCGCCGATCGGGCACCGCGTCCGGAAAGAACCTGACGGCGCGACCGCGGAATTCGCGTTGCCGCAAGTCGCTCGGCAAGCGCGTGCCGCTGCTTCAGTTGCTGATACCGTTTCCGGGACATCGGACTGGCTCCCTTCGAGAACCCATCCTCATGCTAGAAACGGCACGTCGCAGAAATCAATCCAGCGCCGATACAGCTAGCAAGTGGGGTGCGCGGCACCAAGCAACGG
The DNA here is from genome assembly GCA_964443915.1 of uncultured Pirellulaceae bacterium. Classification (GTDB taxonomy): domain Bacteria; phylum Planctomycetota; class Planctomycetia; order Pirellulales; family Pirellulaceae; genus Anammoximicrobium. The sequence continues at coordinate 43,612 of CAYUFW010000005.1, read as the reverse complement.
CCCGGCAACGGCTTAGGCGCGCCGTGCGCAATTGAGACAGCCCGAAGTAGGGGTGAAGGTTTTTCAGGCGGTGGCAGGGCGAGTGCCTTCTCCGCCATCGGACCCCCGCTGACGGCAGTATTCGTACAACGCTATCGCGGTAGCCGTGGCGACGTTGTAGGCATGTGGCAATCCGTACACTGGAATCTCGACGACGTGGTCCAAGAGGCCCAAGACGTCCTCGGTGATGCCCAGCCGCTCGTGGCCGATGACCAGCACGGTGCGGACCGGGAAGGAGAACTCGTACAGGCATTGCGAGTTGCTGGCCTGCTCCAGACCCACGAGCGTGTAGCCTTCCGCTTTGAGTTCCCGCAGCACGGGCGCCAGCGTCCGATGATGTTCCAGGGCCACTTGGTCGAGCGCGTCACGGGCGATCTGGCGATCGATCTTCGGCTTGCCGCAGACGATCATCCGCCGCACGCCGCAGCAACCGGCGGCGCGGATGATCCGCGCCAAGTTGACGTTGGTGCGCAGCTGAGGGCAGGCCAGGATCAGGTCGCGCGCGCCCGGCAGATCCAGCGGCGGCTTGTGGCGTTGATGGATGAAGTCAGACATCGGCACTCTTGCAGCATGGCTCGCATCAGGGCGTAGTGGAACGCTACGAGGCTCAACAAGCCGGCACCGAAGGGCTGTTCCCGATGGAGTTGCACGCGCTGCGGTTGGGCGACGTGGCGATTGCCACCAACACGTTCGAACTGTATACCGACTACGGCGTGCAGATGAAAGCCCGCAGCCCCGCCCCGCAGACCTTCGTCATCCGTGTCGAAGATCAGCCGGCAGATCTTCCCTTGACCACTGCTCCCCATCGACGGTCCACCCCGCTTCGAGGCCGTTCTTTTCTTTTTCGTACGCGTGTTCCCGACTCGTAGCGGAGCCATGTCCCGGCCACAGTCTCTTGAGTCCGAGGGACGGGCGCGCGTAAAGGGGACAGGTCCATTTTATCCAGACAGAGCGTGAAAGCCCTGTCTGGAACCTTTGCACCGTCGAGGAAGCGTCGAATGGCCGGGCTGACGTACTCCAGCCGCGAGGTGAGCATGGACACCGGCTTTGTCGTTCTTGCTGAAAAGATTGCGGAAAATAGATGTGAAACGGATGGAGCAACTGCCTCCTCGTTTTTGGCGGCTCTAGGCCGCTGCAGGGTACCCCGCCGTACGTCCAGTTCGGCAACGTGCCCCTGGGCCAGGAGCAGCGGAAGTCGTTCGAGGTCATGCTGGCCGAAGGCCGGCTGGTCGGGATAACGGAACTGCACTGCAACGAAGGCTTGTTTACTGCCGTCGTCCGCTCGCAGGCTGCGGCCGAAGGGCGCACCAAGGCGGTGATCGACGTGACGCTGAGTGACACGGCGCGGGCGGGGATGTTCCGCGAGTCGCTGACGCTGGACGTGGCGGGCGATCCGCCGCAGGCCTGCGTCGTGGCCCTGTACGGCTACGTGCTGGGCGACTTGACGGTCACGCCCAGTTCCCTGCTGTTCCTAAGCGTCACGCTGGGCACTCGTCCCACCCGCGCGCTCCAGGTGACCAGCCGCGCAGGACGGCAGGCTCGGAAGTCTATCCGTCAGCGAAACCGCCCGGCTGTCCAAGCTGCCGCGTGGACAAGGCTTCGACCGGGATCGGGACCCCTTTGATGATGCCTTCCACGACGACATTCTGCTTCACGACACCCTGGAACCGGCTGATGATCATCCGCCCGCGCCGGACTTTGGTCAGCGTACAAATGAAAACAATCCGGTCTCCGGGAACCACGGGGTCACGGAACCGAACTTCTTCCAGGCCACCAAAACCCACCATCGGGGACCCCAACAGGTCGTACCGCTGGACGAAATAGCTGCACATTTGGGCGGCCCCTTCCAGCATCACCACCCCGGGCATCAGCGGCATGCCCGGCATGTGCCCGCGGACCCAGAATTCCTGGTCCGTGATATCCCTGTACCCGACACAGATTTTTTGCTCGACGTCCTCGAAGACGATGGCCGTCAACTGCTCCATTTCGTGCCGTTGCGGGTTGTACTTGCGGATCTCATGGATGTCCGCGGTCGGTTTGTCGAAGTCGATCTGAGACAGATCGAACAGAAGTTCTTTGCCGGTCAACTTGGAGTTCCTGAACGGGACTGGGTTGTTTCTTTAGGCCCCGTCCACGCCGCAGCAATGGTTCGAACCGGCACAGCCGAGTTCGTGGAGGCCGAGGCGTGGACAAAACGCTCGCGTGGAAAGCCTTCTAGGTTCTGACCTTCCGTCGTTTCGCCCGGCGGCCTTTGGCGTTCGCCGGACGCTTGCCATGATTCGCTTTTTTGACTTTGTGATGTGGTTTGGTCACTTGCAACTCCCTCTCGGCGGTAACAACAGGCTCGCAACTGCGAACGGAGACACCGGCCAACCGTGGCTGTCTGACTTCACCCAAGCCGAAAGCAAGTGCTTCGTTAGTTGGGTTCGGTAGCCTGCTGCCGGCCGGACTGCCCCTATCGCATTCTTGAATGAGTGATTAACATACCAGCTTTGCTGCTGGCTGAGAAGGTGAACCCAACGCAGGCGCTGGCCGCGCGGCAGAACGCGTTGGGCGCGAACAGTCGATGACTGACGGCACGGGATTGGATAGCGACTTTTCGCGGATCAGCCTGAACTCGATCGGAGGAAATGGTCGAAAAGAAGGCGGAGTGTCTTGAATCGTTCCAGTTTTCTCAGAAAAAATTCTGCCAGGGATTGACCACCGTGGTGTCGCGGTGTAGCATCCTTGGTTTCCGGTCGGCTTTGAGGCTGACATTGAGCGATCAAGAGAAGCCGTTAAGCCAGGAACTGTAAGGCTTTACGTCTCGGAGGTAGGTTGCGTGACAGCTGGACCAGGCCATGAGGTGATTCGGATTCGGATGGAGGCCTATGACCACAGCATCCTGGATCAGAGTGCCCTCGAAATCGTGGATACGGCCAAACGCACTCATTCCGAGGTGCATGGTCCCATTCCGCTTCCAACGCGAATCGAAAAGTACTGCGTGCTGTCGGGGCCGCACATTGACAAGAAGGCCCGTCAGCAGTTTGAAATCCGGACTCACAAGCGGCTGATTGACATCGTTCAGGCTACCGCGAAAACGATCGAAGCCCTGAACAAGCTCAGTCTTCCCGCGGGAGTGGACATTAAGATCAAGGCGTCTGCACGGTAGATCTGGTTGGTTACTTGGAAAACCAGAATGATAAAGATGCCATTCGGGTAAGTCGGAACAGTGTTGAAGTCGAGCTACTTTGCTCGGTATCCGGAAGCAGTCGCCAAGTGGCTGCCGGCCGGGTCGGTTTCCGTGCTCCCGCAGGCGATAGACCAAACGGCGAGAAAAGGTGCGAGCCATGGCAAAGGGAATACTCGGCCAGAAGGTCGGGATGACTCAGGTTTACAGTGAGTCAGGGCAGGCGGTGCCGGTGACGGTCATCAAGGCTGGTCCCTGCCATGTGCTGCAACTGCGGACGCTGGATCGCGACGGCTACGAAGCGGTCCAGTTGGGTTATCACGACAAGAAGCGATCCCAGGGTCCTCGATCTCGTCCCAGTCAGGCCAGTCGAGCCGAGCGTGGTCATGTCGCCAACATCAGCAGCAAACGTTCCAAACGCCGTGCATCTTCCGGCATTCAGGCCGCGCCGCGGGCCGACTGCGAGCCCAAGCGTTTCATTCGCGAGTTGCGGGGTTCCGCCACCGGAATCGAGGTTGGCCAAGTGCTGACCGTGGCGACGCTCGAAGGCGTGTCGGCCGTTGACGTGACCGGCATTAACAAGGGACGCGGCTATGCCGGCGTCATCAAGCGGCACGGATTCTCCGGCCAAAGAGCCAGTCACGGAGTGAAGAAAGTGCATCGTCATCCCGGCAGTACCGGTATGCGGCAGACTCCGGGGCGGTTGTTCAAGGGGCACTGCATGCCCGGTCATTACGGCAACGCCAGGACGACGATCCGGAATCTCAAGGTGTTCAAAGTCGATGTCGCGAACAACCTGCTGCTGCTGCACGGTGCCGTACCCGGTCCCAACGGCGGGTATCTGGTGATTCGCGAGACCAATAAGGTGGGGTAGATCGTTCATGACGACTTTGCCAGTTTACGATCGCGCCGGCAATCAAGTCGGATCGTATGAAATCGATCCGGCCGCGCTGGCGCCCTGCATCAACAAGCAGTTGCTGCACGATGTCGTGGTGATGTACCAAGCCAGCCGCCGGCAAGGGACGCAGAAGACCAAGTCGCGCGGCGAAGTGGCGGGGTCGACGAAGAAGATGTACCGCCAGAAGGGCACGGGCAATGCGCGAGCCGGTTCGCGCCGCTCGGGCATTCGCCGCGGGGGTGGCCACATTCACGCACTGCAGCCGAGGGATTACTCGTACCGCCTGCCGCGGAAAGCGGTTCAGGCGGCCACGCGAATGGCCCTTCGTTCCAAGATCGACAGCGGCAACATGATTTGCGTGGATCAGTTGGCTTTTTCCGAGCCGCACACCAAGGACATGGTTGCGGTGCTCGCGGCGCTGAAGTTGGCGGGTGAGAGCACGCTGGTGGCAACGGCCGGCTACGACGTGAACGTGTACAAGAGCGCTCGTAACATCGACAAGGTGACCGTCTCGCCGGTGGCTGAATTGAACGCCCTGGCGGTGCTTCAGCCGCGGCGGATGCTGGTCACTAAAGAGGCGTTGGACGCGATCTGCGGAAAGGCCCGCGCCTGACTTGGCTCACGACTCGAGCCCGAGGTGGTGACTGCACATGGTTGATTCACAGAACACAAACAGAGCCGTCAAGAAGGGCATCCAGCTTGAGCCTCACCAGGTGATCGTGCGCCCGCTGGTCACGGAGAAGGGAGTGTACCACTCCTCCGAACTCAACCAGTATGCGTTCGAAATCAGCCCTTTGGCCACCAAGCAGGATGTCAAACAGGCGGTGGAAGCATTGTTTAACGTCAAAGTCCTGAAAGTGCGTACGCAAACACGGCTGGGCAAGCCGCGGCGATACCGTTTTCGGGAAGGATACACCAAAAACTGGAAGAAGGCTGTCGTGACGCTGGACAGCGAAAGTCGCATCGACTTCTTCTAAACCAAATGGGATCTGCGGGCCGGCTGTGCCCTGAGAGATGAGATCATGGGTGTTCGTTACTACCGACCGACCAGTGCCGGAAGACGCGGGGCGAGTGTCAGTGACTTTGCCGAGCTGACTCCCGGCGCGAAGCCGGAGAAGTCGTTGCTGCGTCCGTTGCACAAGAAGGGCGGCCGCAACAACCAAGGCAGAATTACGGCTCGGCACCGCGGCGGCGGCCACAAACGCCGGTATCGGGAGATTGACTTCCGCCGGGAGAAGGAGGGCGTGTCCGCCGTGGTCGATTCGATCCAGTACGATCCGAATCGCAGTGCGCGGATCGCCCTGCTGCACTACAGCGACGGCGAGAAGCGCTACATTCTGGCGCCGGACGGACTGAAGGAGGGCGATCGGCTGGAGAGCGGGCCGGACGCCCCGCCGACGATTGGGAACAGCTTGCCGCTGAAGCGGATTCCGCTGGGGACGGAGATTCACAACATCGAGATGTTGCCGGGGCAGGGCGCACGCTTGTGCCGCAGTGCGGGCACCGCGGCGACCCTGGTTGCTCGCGAGTCGGGCTGGGCTCAGATCACGCTGCCCAGCGGAGAAATTCGCCGCATTCCGGCATCCTGCCGGGCCACCATCGGCAAGGTCGGTAATCCGGATCATATGAGCATTCGTCTGGGCAAGGCCGGCCGTAAGCGTTGGTTGGGACGGCGGCCCCATGTTCGCGGCACGTCCATGAATCCCATCGACCATCCGCATGGCGGCGGTGAAGGGCGAACCAAGGGTGGTCGGCATCCGGTCAGCCCGACGGGAAAGTCGGCCAAGGGCGGAGCGACGCGGAAGAAGCGGAAGCCCTCCAACAGCGCCATCGTCCGGCGCCGCTGGTCGCGGCGGTACGGTCAGCTGAAGCTTCCAGGCAAGTAGAGGGAGAGAGCGGTAGCCCATGAGCAGGTCGCGCAAAAAGGGTCCGTACGTTGACTTCAAACTGTACCGCAAGGTGCAGCGGCAGGACGAGGCGGGGACGAAAGAGCCCATCAAGACATGGGCTCGGGCCTGCACGATCGTCCCCGAGTTCGTGAGTCATACGTTCATGGTTCACAACGGCCGGCAGCACGTCAAAGTGTTCGTGACCGAAGACATGGTCGGTCACCGGCTGGGTGAGTTCGCCTTGACGCGGACCTTCCGCGGTCATGGCGGCAAGGGCAAGCGTTAGAGGGAGTGACGGCGATGGCATTTCAAGCCTGCCACAGGTTCGCAAAAATCAGCCCTCGCAAGGTCCGCCCCTTGGCGGACCTAATTCGAGGCAAGTTCGCCGACGAGGCATTGGCCATTCTGCGCTACCAGCCGCAGCGCGGCGCTCGCCTCTTGGAGAAGGTGATCAACAGCGCTCTGGGAAGCGCCCAGGATCCCGCTCAGACACGCGGCAAGACGGTGGACGTAGATAACTTGGTGGTCGCCGACGCTCGGATCGACGGCGGACCCATGTTCAAGCGAGTTCGTCCCCGCGCCCGCGGCATGGCGTTTCTGATCAAGAAGCGAATGTCCCACATCCACATCACGCTGGCAGATATCGACGAGATCTAACCTATGGGTCAAAAGGTTAACCCCATCGCGTTTCGCACCGGCGTCATGACCGGGTGGAAGAGCCGCTGGTACGCCTCCAAGCAGGAGTTCGGCGAACTCCTGGTCGAGGACCAGAAGATTCGCAACTTTATCAAGAATCATCCGCAGAAAAGTCAGTACCGAAACGCCGGAATTGACCGGATCGAGATCGAGCGCACCCGCGACGAGGTGAAGATCGTGTTGTTCGTGGCGCGGCCCGGCCTGATCATCGGCAAGAAAGGCCAAGAGGTCGAGCTGCTGCAGGAGGAACTGCAGAACCTGATCGGCCGGCGGGTCAACCTGAAGATTGAAGAGATCCATCGGCCGGAGGTGCAAGCCCAATTGGTGGCGGAAGACATTGCCCAGCAGTTGGCCAAGCGGGCGAGTTTTCGGCGCACGATGAAGCGAGCGGTGGAGCAAACCATGGAGGCCGGGGCGAAAGGGATCAAAATTCAGCTGTCCGGCCGACTCGGCGGGGCCGAGATGTCGCGCCGTGAGAAGCAGATCGCAGGATCCTTGCCGTTGAGCACCCTGCGGGCGAAGATCGACTACGGGTTCTCCGAGGCGATGACGGCCCAAGGGCACATCGGAGTCCAGGTCTGGGTGAATCAAGGTATCTACGAAGGAGACGTGTCCGATGGCGCTGATGCCGAAGCGGGTAAAGCACCGAAAAAGCCAAAGAGGACGTATAAGAGGTAACGCCACGCGGGGCAATCGGGTCGTGTTTGGGGATTTCGGCCTGCAGGCGATGCAGGGCGGATGGGTGAAGGCCCAAACGATCGAGGCCGGCCGCATCGCGGCGCAACAGTACGTGCGCGGCGAAGGGCGGCTGTACATCCGTATTTTTCCCCACAAGCCGACGACGGCCAGGCCCCTCGAAACGCGCATGGGGAAAGGCAAGGGCGAGCCGGAGTACTGGGTGGCCGTGGTCAAGCCGGGTGCGGTCATGTTTGAACTAGGAGGCGTGACGGAGGAGCAGGCGCGGGTGTGCTTTGCGCGTCTGGCTCACAAGATGCCGATCCCAGTACGGTTTATCCGCCGCAGGTCGGCGTGAGCGGAGGGGGAGCTTGCCATGAAAGTTTCGGAACTGCGGGACATGAGCGACGAGCAGCTGGCGCTCACGTTGAAAGACACCTGTGAAAGCCTGTTCCGATTGCGAATCCAGGCTCAGACGGAGCGGCTGGACGCGCCCAGCGAGTTGCGCCGCCACCGGCGGCTCGTGGCGCAGATCAAGACCATTCAACGGGAACGAGAACTCCAGCTGGGGAAGTGAGCAGACATGCCGAGACGAGTGTGCGTGGGCGTGGTAACCAGTGACAAGATGGCCAAGACGAGGGTGGTCGAAATCCCGCGTCTGGTGCAGCACCCCCGGTACGGAAAGTACGTCCGGCGGAAGACGACGTGTTACGTGCACGACGAGGACGAGCAATCCTCGCTCGGGGATACCGTCGAGATCGTGGAGTCTCGGCCCCGCTCTCGAACGAAGCGTTGGGAGTTGGTCCGCGTCGTCGAGAAACGCCGTGAGGAAGACTTGGTGACCTTGGCCGAGACGGGCCCGGAGAGCGAGACGAGCGTAGGATAGTCAGCCATGATCCAGCAAGAGACACGATTACAAGTCGCAGACAATACCGGCGCCAAGGAGGTGCAGTGCATCAAAGTCCTTGGCGGCTCGCGTCGCCGCTACGCGCGTCTGGGCGACATCGTCATTTGCAGCGTGAAGAGCGTGATTCCCGGCAGCGACATCAAGAAGAAGGCCGTGGTGCGGGCGGTGATTGTCCGCTGCAAGCAGCCGACGCGGCGGACCGATGGCAGCTACATCCGGTTTGACAGCAATGCCGCCGTGATCATCGATAACGAAAACAATCCGCGTGGCACGCGCATTTTCGGCGCCGTGGCCCGCGAGCTGCGCGAGAAGAACTTCATGAAGATCGTCAGCTTGGCCAGCGAGGTGTTGTGATGCGCATACGAGTCAACGACATGGTCGAGGTAATTGCGGGTGACGACCGCGGCCAGCGGGGCAAGGTGCTGGCCGTGCAGCCGCGGGCCGGCAAGTTGATCGTGGAAGGCGTGAACCGGGTTTATAAGCACGTCCGCCGCAGTCAGCGCAATCCCCAGGGTGGCCGCCTTTCGAAAGAAATGCCGATCCCGATCTCCAACGTCATGTTGATCTGTCCCCAGACCAACAAGCGGACTCGAGTCGGGCTCCGCTACTTGGCGGACGGAACCAAAGAGCGGTATGCCACGCGGAGCGGGGTTTCCTTGGGGAACATCAGCCCGGCGCGCAAGGCGTATGCCAAGAAGACAACGTAGTTCCGCGGCAGGCCACGCTGAGCACGCGGTCGAGAGTTTCCATTTTCGGCGAGCAAAATCATGGCAGGCAAGAAAACTCGAGGGGAAAAAGCGGATGCGGGGCGGGATCAAGCACCCGCGTCAGAGGAAAAAACGGTTGTGGTCCCTCGGCTTCAAGAGCGGTATCAGCAGCAGGTGCTGCCTGCCCTGCGCGAGAAGCTGGGACGCACGAATCCCATGGCGTTGCCGCGATTGGAGAAGATCGTGGTCAGCATGGGCGTGGGTGCGGCAACCCAGGACAAGAAGGTTTTGGAGACCGCCGTCGAGGCTCTGACCGAGATCGCGGGGCAGAAGCCTGTGATCACCCGGGCCCGTAAGAGCGTGGCTGGTTTCCGCTTGCGCGAAGGCATGGCGATCGGCTGCAAGGTGACCCTCCGTCGTCAGCGGATGTACGAATTCCTGGACCGCCTCGTGTCATTGGCGCTGCCGCGCGTCCGGGACTTTCGCGGCATTAGCCGGTCGGCCTTCGACCGGCGGGGAAATTACAGCCTGGGGTTGGCCGAGCAGTTGGTGTTTCCGGAACTCAATCCGGACAAGTACCTGAAGGTCCAGGGATTGAACATCACGCTGGTCACCACGGCGGACAACGATGAGGACGCCTTGGAGTTGCTGACCCTGATGGGGCTGCCGTTCCGCCGCGACGATGTGGCGGCCGCTTAGCAGGCGCTGGAGCTTGCCGCGGCGCGGCCGAGCGGCGAGAGGGCGCGTCAACGAGTTCGTTTTGGAGACAGGTGGACATCCGTGGCTAGTAAATCGAAGATTGCGAAATCGCGGCGCGACCCTAAGTTCGCGACGCGTCGAAAGCGGCGTTGCCGACTGTGCGGCCGGCCGCGCGCGGTGTACCGGAAGTTTGGCATCTGCCGGATTTGTTTCCGCAAACTGGCGGACCAGGGGCTGATTCCTGGCGTGCGCAAGTCCAGCTGGTAGTGGGAGAACTCAACGAAGATGATGACCGACCCGATCGCCGATATGTTGACTCGCATCCGGAACGCGGTCCGCGTGGAGAGGCCGTACGTCGACGTGCCTTTGTCTAACGTCAAACGCGGCTTGGCGGACGTCCTCAAACGCGAGGGATACATCTGGGACTGGCAAGTCGTCGAGGGGATGCCTCTCTCGCACCTGCGTCTGGAGTTGAAGTATGGGCCCAACGGCGAACGGCTGATTCAGAAGATCCGCCGGGTGAGCAAGCCGGGACGGCGCGTCTATTGCCGGGCCAAGGAGTTACGGCCCGTGCTGCACGGGATGGGAATCACGATCATCAGTACCAGCCGAGGCGTCGTCAGCGACCGCGAAGCTCGCCAACGCAAGCTGGGCGGCGAAGTTCTGTGTGAGGTTTGGTAGTAGCGGGAAGCGGTGTTGCTATGTCACGCATCGGAAAGAAACCCGTGCCGATCCTGGACGGTGTGAAAGTGTCCGTCCAGGGACGCACGGTGCTCGTGGAAGGCCCGAAGGGCAAGTTGCAGTGGGAGCATCGTCCGGAGGTGACGGTCCGCATGGACGAGTCGGGACGCAACGTGGTGGTGGAGCGGTTGCAGGAGAACCGCGAGTCCCGCGCCTTTCACGGCCTCACTCGGGCCCTGATCAACAATATGATCGTGGGCGTCAAGAATGGGTACGAGAAACGCTTGGAAATCGTCGGGGTCGGCTACCTGGCTGCCGTGCAAGGCAAGACGTTGCAGTTGCGGGTCGGCTTCGCGAACGAATTGCAGAAAGAAATCCCTCCGGGGCTGCAAGTGACCTGCCCTGATCAGACGCACGTTGTGGTCCAGGGCTGCGACAAGCAGCAGGTCGGACAGTCCGCGGCCGAGATTCGCAAGTGCCGTCCGCCCGAGCCCTACAAGGGAAAGGGAATCAAGTATGCGGACGAAGTGATTCGCCGCAAAGTCGGCAAGACCGGCGTGAA
>CAYUFW010000005.1:22512-32680 GCA_964443915.1 uncultured Pirellulaceae bacterium | reverse complement strand
CGGAGAGTTTGCCGCCGAGGTGCGTGCGCTGCGAAAGCCGGAGCCCTACAAGGGCAAAGGCGTTCGCTATCAAGGCGAACACGTGAAGATCAAGCCGGGCAAGGCGGCGACGTAATTGGGCGGTCTCCAACGCCGCGGGCCGACCGTCCGCGAGGAGCGGCCCGTGAGCCAGAATCTCATACGTTTGGGTTGAACCGTGAACAAACAACAGATTGTGAACCAGCGGCGGCAGCGGCGCCGATTTCACGTGCGCAACAGCGTCCGTGGGACGGCCGAGCGGCCGCGGCTCAGCGTGCATCGCAGCCACAAACACATCAGCTGCCAAGTGATCGACGACCTGACTGGCAGGACGCTGGTTTCGGCCAGTTCCCTCGACAAGGAACTGCGCGAGCAGCTTCCTTACGGAGGGAACAAGGCCGCTGCGACGGCGATTGGCAAGGCGATCGCCGGCAAGGCGCTGCAGGCGGGCATCAAGGAAGTGCGTTTCGACCGCGGCCACTGCAAGTACCACGGTCGAGTCGCGGCCCTGGCGGATGCCGCCAGAGAGGCGGGGTTGGTCTTTTAGGGCGGTTTCGCGGAGTTCCGGACCGGAAGCAGGTGCATCGTGTCTACAGACGCTCCCTACGGGGAAACCACAATCGAGAAAGTAGTCAACATTCGCCGTTGTGCGGCGGTCGTCAAGGGTGGGCGCCGCTTCAGTTTCGCCGCCATGACCGTGGTGGGCGATGGCAAAGGCAAAGTTGGCTGGGGGTATGGCAAGGCCAATTAGGTCCCGCCCAGTGTCGACAAAGCAAACAAACAGGCCTCGCGACAGATGGTCGAAATCCCGCTCGTCGAAGGCAGCATCCCGCATGCAGTGCGGGGCAAGTTTGGCGCCGGCCAAGTGCTCCTGATGCCGGCTGGGCCAGGTACAGGCATAATCGCGGGTGACGCCGTGCGTTCGGTCTGCGAGGCGGCGGGCATCCGGAACATCCTGACGAAGAGCCACGGGACGAACAACCCCATCACCTTGGTGAAGGCCACCTTTCAAGCATTGAGTCAGCTGCGGACGCGGCAGGATGTGGAGCGTCTGCGAGGAGTCTCCCTGACATGAACCTGAGCGACGTACACAGCGGGATCCACAAGCACAAGAAGGGCCGACGAGTCGGCCGAGGACCGGGCTCCGGACGCGGCAAGACGGCGGGTCGAGGGCACAAGGGCCAGCGTGGTCGCGCCGGCTACGCCGCCCTTCCGATCTATCAAGGCGGAACGATGCCCATGGTGCGCCGTGTCCCCAAGCGCGGTTTCCATAACTCGTTTGCGCTGCGCGTGGCCGCGGTGAATCTGGCGGATCTGGAGCGTGTCTTTGCGGCGGGCGAAGAGGTGAATCCGGAAACCCTGCGTGCCAAGTCGTTGGTGAAACGTCGCTATGACGAGCTGAAGATCTTGGGGACAGGGGAGTTGACCAAGAGCCTGAAAATCGCAGCTCACCGCTTTAGCACCACGGCGAGGGAAAAAATCGAAAAGGCGGGGGGTGTCGTGACGGTCCTTCCCGGCCGGAAGCCGATGGCTGCGCCGCCCAGTGAAGCGTCGGCGGCAGAATCCGTCTAGCTGAGGATGTTGCGGATCGTTTCTTAACGTCGTCGCTTTCCACAGGTCTCTTGGATCGCAGGAAGCGTGAACTCGGAAAGGATGGATCTCGATCATGTGGGAAAAACTGCGTGTCGTTTTCACCATCCCGGAACTCCGTCAGAAGATCCTCTTGACGCTGATTTTCCTGGCAATTTACAGGGTGGGGTATCACATTCCGCTGCCGACCATCAACCAGGAGGTGATGGCAAAGGCGACCACGGAGCAGGGTGGCTTGGGTGACTTCGTCGACCGAGTCGCCGTGTTCAGCGCCAGCAACCTGCGGGAAGCCACGATCTTCGGTCTGGGAATCATGCCGTACATCTCCGCCTCGATCATTTTCCAGTTGCTGGGCAGTGTGTGGAAGCCCATCGAGGAGTTGCGCAAGGAGGGCGAGACGGGTCGCAAGAAGATCAACGAATACACGCGCTATCTCACCGTGTTTCTGTGTCTGCTTCAAAGTTGGATGTACGTCCGCTGGTACTTGATGGGGGCTGGTGGCGGCGCCGGTGGCGGCCTGATCGATTCCTCGTTTCTGAACGCCAAAGGCGAGTTGAGCCTGGCTTGGCAGTTGACCTCGGTCGTCACCATGACCTGCGGTACTATCTTTTTGATGTGGCTCGGCGAGCAGATTGACGAGTTTGGAATCGGCAACGGAATCAGTCTGTTGATCATGGCGGGCATCTTGGCTCGTATGCCAGGTGCCTTGGTGGACTTGGTGAAGAACGCCGAACTGCAACTGGTCGGTGTCATGGCCGGCCGGATCGGGGTCGAGCACCTGATTATCTTAACCGTCTTGTTTGTCGGCGTGGTCGTGGGGGTGGTTTTCATCACCCTGGGCCAAAGGCGAATACCTACGCAGAGCGCCAAGCACGTTCGCGGTCGCCGCACCTACGGTGGAACTCGCCAGTATCTGCCGTTGCGAATCAATCAAGCCGGCGTCATGCCGATCATTTTCGCCAGCAGTCTGTTGATGTTGCCGGCAATGTTTTTCGCCTTCTTGGGAAACGTCTTTGCCGGCGCTTCGTCGGAGTTGAGTCAACTTGCCGACGTGTTCAACCGGGGCACGTCTTTCCTGTACAACTTGATGTACGTGGCCTTCATCTACTTTTTCTGCTACTTTTGGACTGCCATCACTTTCAACCCCAAGGAGATGTCCGAAAACCTTAAGGATTACGGGACGTTCATACCTGGTTATAGGCCAGGGAAGCGGACTGCGGATTACCTCGAGAAAGTGATGGTTCGGATCACCTACGTTGGTGCTGGCTTCCTGGCGGTAGTCGCGATCGTGCCTACGATCGTATCGGGTTCTCTCGGTGTAAGTTTCACTATTGCCAGTTTTTACGGAGGAACAGGCCTGCTGATTGCGGTGAGCGTGGCGTTTGATTTGGTGCAAAAAATAGACAGCCATCTAGTGATGAGAAACTACCGAGGGCTGCTGGAATCCTGATTTCCGTTTGCACGCTGTGCTGCAGTTACGGTGCCTAAGGCGGTCCCGACGTCATGCAGTTGGGTTTGTTCACAACGATGCCTGCCATTTTTGGACGTTCTTGCCTTGGCCCCTTGAAGATCTTACCGTTTTCGAATTAAATTTGCTGGTTTGTCGGAGAAGGGCTGGAGGACAGCGATGAAGGTGCGAGCGAGCGTTCGGAAAATCTGCGAGAACTGCAAGATCGTGCGGCGCCGTGGGCGAATTTTTGTGATCTGCACGAATCCACGGCACAAGCAGCGTCAGGGTTAACTTAGGAGCGAATTGATGCCTCGTCTACTGGGTGTTGATATTCCCAACGACAAGCCGACGTTGATTTCCTTGACCTACCTGTATGGCGTCGGGGAAAGCACGTCACGAGAACTCTGTCACAAGGCGGGTGTTGATCCGCAGCGCAAGGCGCGGGAGTTGGCGGATGATGAACTAAGCCGCCTGGCGGCGTTGTTGGAGCGGGATTACGTCGTCGAGGGGCCTTTGCGGCGCCAGCTGCAGCAGAACGTGAATCGGTTGCGGGATATCAAGTGCTACCGCGGCATCCGACACCGTCTGGGATTACCCGTGCGCGGCCAGCGGACGAGGACGAATGCCCGTACGCGTAAGGGTCCCAAGAAGACCGTCGCCGGAAAGAAGGGCGTCAAGGATCTCCACTAAATCCTGTGGCGGTGCATCACGGAAAAGCGATTCGGCCGGTGCGGGCGGCCTGGTGAGTATGGTATCAAAGGAGCGGTTGGGTGGCTGTTAAGACCAAGAAGAAGAAAATTCGGCGCAACGTCACCGTGGGCATCGCCTTTATTCAGGCCACGTTCAACAACACGACGGTGACCATTACGGACACGAAAGGGGACACGTTGTGCTGGGCGAGCGCGGGTACGTGCGGTTTCAAGGGAAGCCGCAAGAGTACGCCGTTCGCCGGCCAGTGCGCCGGGCAGCAGGCGGCCGAAAAGGCCATCAAGTTTGGCGTCAAAGAAGTCGACGTGCGAGTGAAAGGTCCCGGATCGGGGCGCGAGAGTGCGATTACGGCTTTGCAGGCCGCGGGACTGGCGGTCAAGTCCATTGAGGATTGCACTCCGATCCCTCACAACGGCTGCCGGCCCCGCAAGAAGCGTCGCGTGTAGGTTCCGAAGCGTATCGCCAGACGGCTGGGTTCAACAAGCCGCACAGCGCACAGCTGGCAGGTGTAAGGAGCGATCGATGCACATTCGTTGGCGGGGACTCGAATTGCCCAGCGTGGTCACATGTGACACGGCCACGTTGTCGTCGACCTACGGCAAGTTCGTGGCCGAGCCGTTCGAGCGCGGGTTCGGTGTGACCATAGGCAACAGCTTGCGGCGAATCATGCTCTCGAGTCTCACGGGCAGTGCCGTCACGCAAATCAAGATCCGGGGGGCTCAGCACGAGTTCAGCACCATTCCGGGCGTGTTGGAAGATGTCACCGATATCGTCCTGAACGTGAAGTCCTTGGTGGTCAAGAATCACAGCGAGTCAACCAAGGTCATCACGGTTGAGAAGAACGAAGCCGGGGTTGTCACGGGCGCTGACGTCCGTACCGATTCCGACGTCGAAGTGATCAATCGGGAGCACGTGCTGGCAACGCTGACCGACAACGTGCCATTCATGATGGAGATGGTTGTCGAGAACGGTCGGGGGTACATCCCCGCCTCCGAACACAGTGCCACCGATCATGAGATTGGGATCATCCCGATCGACGCCGTGTACAGCCCGGTCATCCGGGTGAGGTACGAAATCGAAGAGACGCGGGTCGGACAGAAGACGAACTACGACAAGCTGACGCTTGAGATCTGGACGAATGGTTCCATCCATCCCGAAATGGCCATGGTCGAAGCAGCGAAGATCTTGCGAAAGCATCTGAACCCCTTCGTCCAATACACCCAGTTGGGCACACGCATCAGCGTGCCCGCCAAGTCGGGGGCGCTGGGGCTGGATGGGCTGATGGAGGCCAAACTCAGCATGAGTCTGGCGGAATTGAGGCTATCCGTCCGGGCGATGAACTGTTTGGAGTCGGAGAACATTAGCACGGTGCGGGATTTGGTCCAGCGCAACGAGGATCAGTTGCTGGAGGTCCGCAATTTCGGCGAAACGACGTTAAACGAGGTCCGGGAGAAACTCCGGCAACTCGGTCTGCATCTGGGGATGCGCTTGCCGCCCCCAGCCCCGTTGTTTCGCTAATCGAAAACGCTTAGCTGCCGATAGAGTTTGCGATCATGAGACACCGAAAACGTGGGCGACATTTGGGCCGGACTTCCAGCCATCGTCAAGCGATGCTCAAGAATTTGGCCAGCAGCCTGTTTCTGACGGAGCGCGACATCGATCCAGACATCGAAGAGAACGCGCCCAAGGTGAAGGGGCGAGTCGTGACGACTCTGGAGAAGGCCCGCGAAGTCAGGCCGTTGGTGGAGAAGTGCATTACGATTGCCTGCCAGTCGCTGCAGGCCGCGGCGGAAGCGCGCCAACACGCGACCGATGCGGAACGGAATTCGGAGGAGTGGGAAACGCTGGCGCACGAGTCCACAGTGGCAGTCCTGGTGTCTAGCGATGGCTCCAGCGGTAGCGGCGCGGCGGCGGGTGCTGCAGATGATCGGCGACAAGCAAGCCGTCCGCGTGCTGTTCGAGGATATCGCTCCGCGGTTCGAAACTCGCGAAGGAGGTTACACGCGCATTTTGCGCTTGGCGAAGCCCCGCTTGGGCGATGCGGGTGCGCGGGCGATTCTGGAGTTGGTCGGCAGCCACGACCGCGTCAAGCAGGTGAGCGAGAAGCCGGCATTTGAAATGTCTGAGGAAAATCCGGCCGAGGCCGTCTCCGAAGCGTGAGACGGGGGCCCTCGCGGGCGGCGAGCCGACGAAGCACGAAGCGGATCGTCGGAGTAGCGAGCATGCAGGGAGGCGACTTTTTCGAGCGGCCCCGGCGAAGTTCGTCGTCTGGTGGGTTCAGCTTTACGAACTCCATGCGTCGTTTCTGTAGCGACGCAGTTGTTCGTCTTCCGGCGTTGGGGCACGTTGATCTGGCCCATGTCGCCATCTCGTTCGCTCAGACCCGCAAACGCACTGCGCACGGCATGTACGCTTCGCTGACTCCGATGCGCTTCGCGGGCGGATCGCTGACCTGTCGTCGCCGGGCCCGCAACTACGCGATCCAGCGACTCTACGACTCCCAGGGTCGCGAGATTCTGTACATTCTCACCTTTTACCTGCCCCGTTTCATGGACCTGGGTTTTCACGAGAAACTGATCACGGTCTTCCACGAGCTTTGGCACATCAGCCCTGCGTTTGACGGCGACCTTCGTCGGCATCCGGGACGCTGTTACGCTCACACGCATTCTCAAAAAGAGTACGACGCCGATATGGATTCGTTGGCCCGCCAGTATCTCTCGGCTGCTCCTCCCGTCGCCGTGTACCAATTCCTGCAGGGCAGCTTTTCCGATTTGCTCATCCAACATGGACGTGTCTACGGCACGAGAATTCGTCGTCCTCGACTGCTCCGCATGGTTTGAAAATCCGGGCGACGACGGGTCCGGAAAGTTCAATTCCACGGCCAGCTTGACCTCCTGGAAGCCGGCACAAGCGAACGAGCCGTCTCGCGCAAGTGGTTTGTTCGCAGTGGCTTGGCATGTTGTCCACGAGTACGGCGACGACGTTTGGAATCTTTGGCATTCGAGTTGCATTAGGCAGTGAGTGTCGTCGGAAGGACCGCGAACTTCCTCTCCCGAGAACTTCACCACGCCGAAACGGAGTTGGCTAATGATCCAATCGACCGCTCGCCACGCCCGCCAGAAGCCGGAAATCGACTTGCTGCCGTGGGCCGATCCTTACATCACGCAACTCTTCCAGAACGCGATGCTGCTTGGCCATTCTGGCACGGCGGAATTCCCCGGAGATTTGCGGGCACCGCAGGCTGACCGGCGGGGTCAGGCCGAGGCATGTGGCTCCCGAGACCGGCACTCGATGGCGGTCAGCCGGCCTCTTCCACGATTGGCTCCTCGCACGCGAAGAATTGAATCTGGACGCTTGTTGGCTCGCTGCTGAGTGCGGCCAACTTGACCTCCAAGCCGACGCCAAATGCTTCGACCAGCGAGGGACGAATTCTGGCCGGAGGTCCCTCGACCTGTTCGGCGCTAAACTGCGGAATCCGTTTCAACGGGGGGCAAAAGGCAAGATGCAGATCGCGTTGCCTTTCATTCGCTGCAAACGAGCACCTCACCACCCCCGATACGATTTCGCCCCCAGCCTCTTCTTGATATCGCGAGAGCCGTTGCGAAGCGTTTTGGGGAAGAAGTTCACCGTCGTCACCTTCGATCGTGGACGCGGCCAGCGAGAACGGAGGCGGGGAAGAAATCGCGCAGTTGGCCCCTCTTCCGCCGGCTAAATCCTGCGCTTGGTTGGCTGCGGCGGTGCCGGGTCCGGCCTTGCGCAGCCCGCCAGGTAATCGCCGCACAACAAACTGCGCGCCCTCAGCGGCCAGCAGGAGGCACCAAAACAAAGCCAGCGCGCCCAGCGGCGAACCCGGCAGCGACACCGCCACGCCCGAGGCGATCAGGCCCACCGTTGCCAGTGTACGCAGCACCTGACCCGCGCGACTCAGGCCGAACAGGGCTTGCTTCGTGTTGCGCGGGCGCCAACGTGCGACTCTGGAGAGCAGGATCAGCACGACCGCCGCGGCGATCAACCCTTCGGCATCCAATGGCTTCACCAGCGCGCCGTCGAAACGTCGGGCCAGAAGCCAGAGCCCCACGCCAAGAAGCAGGCAGGAAGTCCAGCATCCGACCTGCTGTGGCAGCCGCGTCAGGCCCCGTTCAGGCTGACTCTCACAAGCCAATGCCGTACTGACAGATGTTGCGCGTACCAAGACTGGTCCCCTGTTGGTGGTGATGCTCGGCGAGCCTCGACAAGTGATTCGTATAGACCTTTTTTCGGGAAGCAAGTCAAGATCGCTGAGCGGGGACGGTGGCGACATTTCCGACGAAATGGCGTGATGAATCCGCGGACTGGCACGATGTGCCAGGGGCATTACCTATCAGCTTCTCGTCACCCTCGTCCTGCCCAAGTCGCCCAAACCCACGAGACGCTAGCCCAAAAACTCACGTTCAAGGGGTAAATGTCGTTTCCTGCTTGGCTCCACACCGGATATCGTGTAGACTGGCGGCGTTTCGATGCACAAGCATTGACGGTGGCGGATGTTACAGCCGATTATGGGAATGGTGGACGTTCGAGGCTTACGTTTTCGTGCATCGTTCTAGCCAATTCCCGAGCCCGTCATCTGGATCATGGGAGGGCTGCGGCAAAGCCCACCGTGCGACGGGCGGATTGCGGTATCGGAACGCTCTTTGGGTTCGGCACGCCACTTGTGGGTTAGTGTAGCTCCTCGCAATGGATCCGAATCCACGAGAGGCGCGACTACTTGGCTCGTAGCCCTGGACGGGGGGACGGGCTTTGTGACGAGGTTGACTGATGACGAATGTTCTTGAACTGGCCCCTCCGACCTATCGTCAGACCAATTTCGGCGAGGCGCTACGTCCCGAAGTGCTCGACGAGCCGGCCACGACCTTGATCGACGTGCTGGAGTCGCGGCTTCGGGTGGATGGCGATTACTGCGCCTACACATACTTGAGCGACGATGGTTCGGTTTCGACGCTCACCATTGGTGGGCTGGCGCGGCGGGCGCGTGCCATTGCGGGGCGGCTTTCCGAGGTCTGCCGTCCGGGCGACCGTGTGCTACTCGTTTATCCGCCGGGGCTCGAATTCGTCAGTGCCTTTTTCGGTTGCCTGTACGCGGGTGTGCTGCCAGTGCCGGCAACCTACCCCAAGCCTCGGCGGCCCATGCCTCGGTTGCTGGCGATCGGCAGCGACTGCGGTGCAGGCTTGGCGTTGACCGTCTCCCAGACGCTGGAGACGCTCCAATTGCCCCGATCGGCGGCGGAGATGGAACAAATCGAGTGGCTGGCGACGGACACGGTGTCCGACGACCGAGCCAGTTTCTGGCGGCGGCCCCCTCTGCAGCCCGATGGCCTGGCCTTCTTGCAGTATACTTCCGGCTCGACCAGCGAGCCGAAGGGCGTGATGGTCACCCACCGGAATCTCTTGCACAACTTGACGATGATCCACCGGGCGTTTGGCTTGGAACGTCTTCACGCGGACGGAGTCGAGCCGGTCAGCGTCTGGTGGCTGCCGGCGTATCACGACATGGGACTGATTGGAGGCATCCTGGGCGCCGTCCGGAACCGAGGCCGGCTGGTCTTGATGTCGCCAGCCTCGTTTCTCAAGCGGCCGCTGGGCTGGCTGCGGGCGATGTCGGAGCACCACGCCACCGTCAGCGGCGGTCCGAATTTCGCCTACCAACTGTGCGTCAGTAAGACGAGGCCCGAGGAACGCTGTGAACTCGATTTGAGCAAATGGCGACTGGCGTTCTGCGGTGCGGAGCCAATCCGACCGGACACGTTGCGGCGGTTTGCCGAAGCGTTCGCGTGCGCGGGCTTTCGTGAGGAGGCGTTCTATCCGTGCTATGGGCTGGCGGAGGCCACGCTGTTGGTGAGCGGGAGTGACGGTCCCCGGCGGCCCTTGGTCAAGCGGGTCGACCGCGGCGCTTTGTCCGAACATCGCGTGGTCGAAGTGCAGGATGACCAGGAACAAAACGTGCAAGCCTTGATGGGATGTGGCACGACGTGGCTGGGGCAAGAGGTCGCGATCGTCGACACCGACACGCACCAACGAGTCCCGGAAGGCCAGGTCGGTGAGATCTGGGTGCGCGGTCTGAGCGTGGCAAAGGGATATTGGAACCGGTCTGAAGATACTCGCCTCGACTTCTTGGCCACCATGGCCGGCGAGGAGTCGAAGACCTATTTGCGGACTGGCGACCTGGGGTTTGTGAGCGGCGGAGAGCTGTTCGTCACGGGGCGCGAGAAGGAGATGATCATCGTCCGAGGGCGAAACCTGTATCCGCACGACATCGAACTGAGTGTGGGACGCTCGCACCCGGCTTTGACGGCCAGCGCGGAGCTTTCCGCCGCATCCGCCGTGAGCTTGTGGCCCTGGTGGATGTCGTTGATCGCGCCGCAGTCG
>CAYUFW010000005.1:22258-22502 GCA_964443915.1 uncultured Pirellulaceae bacterium | reverse complement strand
GGTGGCCGTTCACGAGGTCGATCGCCAGTTCCGCAACGGCGACCTGCACGAGGTGATCCGCTGTGCGAGACGGGCGATCGTCGACGACCACGAGTTGGATCCCTACGCCGTGGTGCTGATTCGGACGGCGAGTCTGCCGCGCACGACCAGCGGCAAGGTGCAGCGCAATCTCTGTCGCCGACAGTACCTCGACGGCGATTTGACCGTCGTAGCCCACTGGACCAACGGCGATGGTTCGGACGAC
>CAYUFW010000005.1:21401-22151 GCA_964443915.1 uncultured Pirellulaceae bacterium | reverse complement strand
GCCGTCCGCCCCAGGCGACGGTGCCTCAGCCGTCGATACCGCTCGGCCCATCGGCGCGGAGGGCGCTGCTGCGGTCCCTGCGATGCGTCCCAAGCCGTCCCCCTTCACCAAGCCGGATCGGCCGTTGACGGCCAGCGAGGTTGACCGCCTGGCGGAGCGAATCGAGGTGTTCCTCCTGGACTGGCTGGCCGCGCGGGCCGGCGCGGTGGCCGGCGAGGTGCATCGAGACCGGCCGTTTGCCGAGTTCGGGCTGGATTCCATGTCTGCGGTCGAACTGAGCGCTGAGCTGGAGCAGTGGCTGCACGTCCAGCTGACGCCTGTGGTCGCCTGGAATTATCCGACCCCGGCTGCGATGTCCCGCTATCTGGCGGAGTTGGCGGGCGGCGTGGCGGCGCCGTTCGCTACAGAGGGAGACTTGCCGGCCCAGACGGCGGACGCCGATTTCGAGCGTCTGTTGACGGAAGTCGAGGGCCTGAGCGAGACCGAGGCTCAGGCCGCGTTGTCGGAGCCGGCGGGCCGGTCCGGAGAATCCCACGCCGCCAATTAGCGCAGCGTGGCGCTGCCAGGTGTCCGAATTCCCTAGTACGGCTTGTACTGGCCGGGGATCGGGAACGGGTAGAAACCGTCCGCTCCGGGCAGGTGTCGCGGCGGAGCGTCCCAGGCGATCCGCTCGGGGCTCTCCTGAGGGCCTTTGGCGACCGCTTCGTCCCATTTGACCACTTGGCCGGAGTACGTGGCCATGCGGCCCAG
>CAYUFW010000005.1:13762-21391 GCA_964443915.1 uncultured Pirellulaceae bacterium | reverse complement strand
CGCCGATTTCGAGCGTCTGTTGACGGAAGTCGAGGGCCTGAGCGAGACCGAGGCCCAAGCGGCGTTGTCGGAACCGGCGGGACCTCCTGGGGAATCCGACGCCAGCGGCGGCTGAGCGTCTCCGAGAATCACGTCGGGAGCATGGGACCTGATTCATCTGTGGGCTCTTCAGTGGGAATGAGGGATCAAATCCGCGTCGGATCGGAGGTCGGGACCGGTCCAGGCTGCGGTCAGCCTAAACCTGCACGAAGCCGACTGCGATCAAGCAGTTGAATCAACCGTTGCCTTGCAGTTTGTGCGGGACGGCCAGACTCCAGAATCACGAGTAACAGGTTTCCGCTGCGCCGTGCTTCGAAACACGCCGATTACGAGCTGCGCGTCGCC
Source organism: uncultured Pirellulaceae bacterium (assembly GCA_964443915.1). Lineage (GTDB taxonomy): Bacteria > Planctomycetota > Planctomycetia > Pirellulales > Pirellulaceae > Anammoximicrobium. Next base: position 21,007 of record CAYUFW010000005.1, on the reverse strand, counting down.
AGACTCCGCGTATTCTACAGACGAGCCGTCGATGGCACGGTGATCCTGACTGTGACCCTAAAGGGCCAGGATTTGGAGACGAGGGTCCTGGCGCACATCCCCCGTTTTCTGGATTGGCACACGCGCTCCCGCCGATCAGATCACCCAAATCACCGCAACTGGTTGCCGAGCCGGAAACGGGATTGACGTTGACGTTCGGGGCGTTATCCTGAACTTGGGCGGCAAACGCGGGCGCGATGCGGCTCGAACACTGGCAGAGGAATGGGCAGATGTCCTTGATCGTCACGTGCCAATGCGGCAGGCAGTTCATGGCGAGTGCGGATTTGGCCGGCAAGCGGGTGCCGTGTCCCGCCTGCGGCAGCACGATCAGCGTGCCGCTGCAAGAAACGGCGGTGGCCTCCGCGGACGTCTCGGACTCACCGATCGTCGTCGCTTGCGTCTGCGGGGGACGCTTTCAGGCGCCGCCGCATTTGCTCGGCAAACGTGTGCCGTGTCCTACCTGCGGGCAGCCGATTCACGTGGTCCGACCGACCGCCGAGGCGCCCCCTGCGCCTGCGGCCTTCGACGATTCGGCGTTGGCCGCAACGGCCGCAACTCCCGTTTCGCCGCCGCGCGCCGGTGGTGGGGCCTGGGCTCAACCACACCGCCGCGAAGAGCCGGTCAACATGCGGCCGGTGATCATTGCCAGTTCGATCGGCGGCGGTGCGGTGGTCCTCCTGATTCTGGCCATGATCGTAACCAGCATCGTCTCGTCGTGCCGCGACAAGGGGGCCAAGGAGACGGAGAACCGTCCGACTCCGCCGTCCACCGCGCAGCCCCGTCCCGTCGCGCCAACGGGCCAAGCGGTAAACGCCGCATCGCCGGTGTCGGCACCGAAACCGGACCCCGCCGGTCCACCTCCGGAGCCGGCCCCAGCGCGGCCAGAGTCAAGTCCCGCGACAGCGGTCAAGCCGTCGGAGTCGCCCCCGACGCCATGATTCTTGCCTGAGACGACGCTGGCTGGCAATAGGCAACGCGTTGCGTTCCGGCAATCCTATTATCGCCCGACCGCCTGCACGGCCAACTCCTGCAAGGTCCGACGCACGTCGGAGGCGTCGCCGTTGCCAAAGCCCGTGCGCTGGATCATGAGCACGAAGATCATTTGCCGCTGCGGATCCACCCAGCCCTGCGTGCCGAACGCGCCGCCGTGGCCGAACGTGCCGGGCGAGAGCATGGCGGTGACGCCTTGCGGCTGGCGCACCAAGCCCCAGCCCAGGCCCCAGGCGTTGCCGTCCGTAAAACCGGTCTTCAGGCCGTTCGTTTGGATCTTGGTCATCTCGCGGACCGCCGCCGCCGACACGATCCGTTGACCGTCCAGTTCTCCGCCGTTGAGGATCATCTGGTAGAACCGTGCCATGTCGCCCGCCGTCGAGAACAAGCCGCCGGACGGATTCGGGCTCTTGTCCGGCGAAACGTCAGTCAACCAGTGCCTCGTCGGTGCGAGCGACTTGCCGCCCTCGCCGGGCTGGTACAGACGGGCCAGCCGCTGCTGCTGCGCGGGCGACGGATGAAACGTCGTGTCGGCCATCTGCAGCGGACGGAAGATCCGTTCGGCCAGGAACTGGTCGAACGGCTTGCCCGACACGACCTCGATGACCCGGCCACAGACGCTCAGCCCGGGACTGTACTGCCATTTCATGCCCGGTTCGAAATCCAGCGGCCGCCGGGCCAGTTTTTCGACCGTTTCCCGCAACGAGCCTTCGTTCTGCTGGCTGCCGCTCAGACCGGCCGTGTGCGTCAGGCAGTGGCGGAGCGTCAGTGCCTGTTTCGGCTTCCCGTCCCGCAGCGCCACGTCATTGAACTCCGGGACGTATTTCGAGACCGGATCATCGATCGACAGCTTGCCTTCGTCCTGCAAGATCATCACCGCCGTGGCGGTGACTGGCTTGGTCATCGAGGCGATACAGAACATCGTGTCGGAACGCATGGGCCGTTGGTTTTCCAGATCGGCCGAACCGACGGCTTCCAGGTGAATGATCCGGCCGCGATAGACCACCAGCGTCACGGCACCGGAGATCTGCTTCTGGTCGACGAACTCTTGCATCCGCTTGGCGATCTGGCCGAGGATTCCTGCATCGACCTGAGCCGCGGCGGCCGCGGGAGAGGGCGCCGCGGCGACTGAATCCTCTGCCCCGCAGCAGAAATCACTCCCCAGCCAGAATCCCACCAGGCAGCACAGAGCCGTCAGAACGCATTTCCTGCTTCGCCTTTGCATCACGCACCTCCAGTCTGCTGATCTCCGAAAACCTGATCGAGAGTGCCGTCGGCAGCGGCAGCGTGCCGCCTCCGCCGTAAGGCAGAGTTTCGCCGCGGTGGATTCGCGCTACCTCCGCGCCGCCTTCCGCTTCTTCTTGGAGTAGTGAGGGTTCTCGATGGCCTGCGGTCGGACGACGGTCGTCCCTCGATCCGACTCGGCGGCGGCGCCCGCCACATAGGGATTGAAGATTGTCAATCCGACGGGCCGCGGCGACTGCGGCGTCTCTTCCTGCTCGCGGACGTCGACGACCGTCAAAGGCGGACGAGCGATCGGGCTCTGGCCGTACGCCATGCGGATTCGAGGGCCGTAATAGACTGGCGGATGAACGGCGAAGTAGGGCGGACTGGGAATGCTCCGGTAGCTCGTGGCATAAGGGGCATACGGATAGGCATGCCACGGCGCCCACGTCCCCCACAATCCGATTTGAGCCCTCGCCGAGGATGACAGCACGCCGCCAAGCGCGCACATCACCGCAAGTCCGACAAACACGCGAATCGTTTTCATGGTTGCAGTCTCCTTGTGGCAGGTCTCTGCCGCGGCCCAGCCAACTGTTGTCCTACCTTAGTCCGGCCATCCCGCAAATGCAATCTGCCGACTGCATATTTCGTGTGGGGCAAGCACATTTCGACACGCATGAACCGGAAGGGCCAGCTGACCGCTCTGGAAACCAACCCTCAACGCCGTGGCGGAGGATTTCACGCCGCGGACCTGGCCGGCAGCCGCCCGGTGTTTCCGCGCCGAGCCGCCGATTGCGCCCGCCACGGCCACGCTGTGTTCTGCCTCGGCGACCAGCCGGATCGCGATTTCCTGCGTACCGCACGCCCTCTCCGTCTACTGGTATAGCAGGACGCACGGGGAATAGGCAAGGTAGCGGCAAAGCCTTAGATTGTTGTCGTCACGTTCACGCCGAGGAGATCCGACGATGTCCCCGAGAAGCGTCACCCGGAGCGAGTTTCTGCGAGACGGCGCGTCCTTGGCCGCCGGCGCGTTGTTGGTCAATATGGCCACCCGGGGGGCGGCGACGGAACCGGAACCGGCCTGCCAAGGAGCGAGCGCAAAGGAGTGCACCGGCACCGTGCATCCGGGAATCACCCTGCGGCCGTATCAGCTGCTGTGCTTGATCTGCAGCCTTGGCGAGCACGAAGCGCTGCCCCAGGGCGACAGACTGAGCGAGGTTCTGGAAACGATCCGGAAGACTCCCGATGTTCCGCTCACGCTCTGCTGCAATGCGGGCGACGTGTACGTGTACCAGGATCCGGGGACCGCGGACGACACGCCGGAAGGCCGCGACTTCAACCGCAAGCGCGACCTGGATGTCCTCCAGCGCATGAACTGGCCGCCCGGCGTGACCCTGCCGGCGAGAACGGCCATCATGTGCGTGATGAAGCACATCACCACCGTGGCCGGCATCTGCGGTTACGGCACGGCGACCTCGGCGGCCTGGCGAGGCTGCCCCAAGGCGCAGAGCGGCGGCTACGAGAAGGGTGTTCAGCAAGGAACCACCGCGCTCATCCCGCCGCGCAGCGAAGAGGAGATGGCCCGTGAAAAGCAGAAATCCATCGAAGCCTTGAACTCGGCCCAACAAGTGACGATCCGCCCGCACATCCTGCTGTGCGCGGTCTGCCAGTACGGTGGCGGCCTCCGCCCGCCGTACAAGGCCGACAACCTGCCGGAACTCCTTGATCTGATCCTGCACGAGAACCCCGACATCCTCATCACTTTCGCCCGGCAGGCGGACTGGATGATGTGCGCCCCTTGCCCGGCGCGCGTGCCGGAACTGAACGCCTGCGTGAACGTGCTGGGCTCAGGCGGATTGTCGAACGAGAAACGCGACCTGGACATGCTCCAGAAACTGGGCCTCGAGTTCGGCAGCACGATGAAGGCTCGGGACCTGTTTCGGTTGATCTTTGAAAAAATCCCCAGCACCCAGGAAATCTGTCAACGGAACAACCCCAGCCCGTCGGTCTGGTGGGACGGCTGCGGCGAAAGCAACCTGAAACAAGGGAACGCCAGCTACGAAAAAGGCCGGCGCGAACTGATGAGAGAATTCGCCCGGCTTAAGACATGATTCCACGCTGGTCCAGATGAGACGAAAGGAAATCCGCCATGCCTAGGCGCCGAACCGCCCTTCGCACCGTCGCCGTGTTGGCCGTCCTTGGCTTGTGTACGGACACGGTCGTTCTAGCTCAAGATTCGAGTCCCTCACCGCCTTTGCCTCGTTCGCTCAAGACGCCGCTGCCCCCGGAGACGCTCAGTCTGCTGGCCAACGAGCTGTCGGGGCAAATCATCTACAACAACCTCGTCAAACTGGCCGGGGCGCCGTGGATCCGCAACGAGCGGGAATTCCCTGGCGTGTTCGATGAAGCCCAGATGATTCACGACATGGTGCGCGAGTCGGGCATCTCCACCGTGCGGTTGGAGCAACACGCCGGTCCCGGCACGTTCGATTACCCGCGGGAGGGCGAACTCTGGGTGCTTGAACCGCAGCGGCGGCTGGTGGCGCGTCTGGAGGCCGATCCGGCGTTGATCGCCGCAGGCTCCAAGACCGCCGACGTCACGGGAGAACTGATCTACGTGCCGCCCGCGGAACTGGACAAGATCAAGAAGACCGCGGAGGCCGGTCCCCGCGATCCGTACCGGGGCAGGCTGGCCCTGATGTGGTCTCACCCTTCCGGCGCCGACGCGAAAGCGCTCGCCGCAGCTGGGCTGCGCGGCGTCATCGCCTTCAATTCGCGGGAGCGGTATTTCGACCCCAACCAGGTCGTGTATTCGTCTGGCCCGTACGGCCAGCACGACCCGCTGGATGTCGGTTTCTGCGTCTCCTGGCGACAGTGGTCGGAACTCCTCGAGGACCTGCAGCTGGGCAAGAAAACCGTCGTTCGCGGCCGAGCGCGCGTCGAACAGTACCCGAACAAGTTCGACACGGTGTACAGCTGGATCCCCGGAACCGAGCCGCAAGCCAAGGGCCTGATCCTGACCGCGCACCTGTTCGACGGCTACGTCAAACGCGGGGCCAACGACAACATGAGCGGCTGTGTCATCGAACTGGAAATCGTGCGGGCGCTCCATCACCTGATCGCCACCGGCCAGCTGCCGCGCCCGCGCAGAACCATCCACTTCCTGTGGCCGCAAGAGATCTCCGGAACGTACGCCTTTCTCAAGGAGCACCCCGGTTTCACGGAACCGTTGAGCGCGAACCTGAATCTGGACATGGTCGGGGAAGGGCTGCGGCAGAACAACGCGGCCGTGCGGATGTATCAGTGTCCCGGACACCTGCCCTCGTACTTGGACGGCCTTGCCCGCTCGCTGCTGAACTACGTGTGGCGCACGAACGACGTGGTCTTTGGAGACGGTGTCCCGCGGGGCCGGCCCGGCGGCCAGTATTTCCCCATCCCGCTGGTCGAGAAGAACGGATCGCTGGACGCGTTTCGCTTTTCCATTCACCCGAGTTCGGGCGGCACGGATCACGTCTGTTTCATCAACCCGTCGGTGGCCGTGCCCGGCATCTCCTTTATCACCTGGCCTGATCAGTGGTACCACGCCGACACCGACACGGCGGACAAATCCGATCCGACGCAGTTAAAGCGGGTGGCTTTGATCGGGGCCGCCTGCGCTTGGACGGCCGCTCAGTGTACGGACGATGTGGTCGGCCCCCTGGCGGACGTCGTCTCGGATTACGGATATCTGCGCGTCGCCGAACGCGAGCTGCCCCTGGCGCTGGCACGAGTGGACGCTGGCGAGGCCAAGGACCTCGCGTCCGAGACCGAGCAAGCACTCCAACTCGTCACCTACGGCGCCATACGGGAAATCGGCGCCCTGCGGACGATCGAAGACATCTATTCGGGCTCCGGCGCCGCCAAGCAGACGGTCGAGGCCAAGGTAAGTCAATGGGATCTATACCAGAGCGCACTTCGCACCCAGGTGCTGGGCTACGCAAAGCTGCGGGCCTCTCAGCTGAACGTGCCGGCTCCGCCGGTGTCACCGCCGGACGAGCTGCAACAGAAGTGCGAACGGATGACGCCGGTAATCGCGGCTTCGCTGAAAGGCCGCGAATTCAATCTGCTGGGCAGCGAGAAGTACGGCCAGTACTTGAAGGAACATCCCGACGCCCTGAAGACGCTCGGCATCACTCCCGCCCAGGCGGCCACGATTTTGAACTACGTCAACGGCCGCAGGTCCGTCGCCCAGATCGCCACGTGTGTAGCCGGTCAGCTGGATGAAGCCGTGCCGCTGCCAGGTGTCCTGGGCTATGTGGAGCTATTGGCGTCGGCCGGCGTGGTGACCTTGGATGCCAAGTAAAGAACGTGGTTGGCCGTTTGTTTCTCGAAGGGTGCTTGGTGACGAAGCTGAGTCTCGCGGTCAGACTAGGCCCTGGCAATCGCGTCGACCGCGGACCTGCCGAATCGGCCGATCCCACGCTTCCCCACGGTGCCGCGACTACCTGCCGGCATCGGAGGAACCGGTGGGCTCACGCCCACCGTTCGCCGGGATCCGGGGCGATACCGCCGACCTGAGACGATCGGACCTACGGGAATCCCTGGATTGCTTGCGGCGGAAACTCGAAACGGTACACGCCGGAGCCGCCGTAGGCTTCGGCCGGCAGTTCCAAGCGGAAGTGGCGGATTGCCTGGCGATCGACGCGGGGCGGAAGGGTGAAAACGACCACGTCTCCCACCTCCTCGTTGTTCGCCAGGATCGCGCGGGGCGTGTGCCCTTGCAGGCCCGCGACGTGGCTGAACTCCTGCATGGGATAGCTGTGCCCCTGATCGTCCACCAGGGTCGCCCGCACCTGCTGGCCGTCTGCCGCGAATGAATTGCCTTGCCAACTGGTGTATTGGACGGTTTCGGCCCCCAGATTCTTGATCCTCAGATACACCTGCAAGTAGTTACTTTGATCCGAGACGACGACGCGGTTGCGCGCGTCTCGGGCGCGGACTTCGCCGAAGCCG
>CAYUFW010000005.1:0-13707 GCA_964443915.1 uncultured Pirellulaceae bacterium | reverse complement strand
ACGTCGACCGCCAGGGAGTTGAGATCGATGGCCACCCCGCGTGCCACGCTGGACCAACCCGAGGACCGTGAGGATTCCGGCGTCCAGCGGACGATCTGCGCCGAAGAGTGGGTACGGACGTTCGCCGCCGTCCCGCGATCCGGCTCGCGGCCGTCTCTGGCGAGCTTCAGCACCACGACCAGCAGCAACAGGCAGCCAGCGAGGAAGCACACCGTTCCGCCCAGCAGAATCAGGCCGATGGAGCTGCCACCAGCGGTCTCGGCTGCCATCGGTTCCTCGGGTTCCGCGGTTCTCGAAGCAGCCGGTAACGCGCCGCCTGTTGGCACGGGGGAATGCTGCCAGGGCGCGGCTTGAGGTGAGCCCGACGCGACCGGCGCTGCCATGGCCGGCCGATTCGGGGATGCTGACGCGCGGGGCGAAGGAAACGCGGGCACCATGAACGTCTTGCCGCAGGACTTGCAGCGCGCGGTCTGCCCCGCCGTTGCGTGCGGCAGTGACTGGCTCGTGCTGCAGAACGGACAGAACACGTCGCTCATGGAGACTTCGGTTCCTCCTGCATGATCCCGCCCGCCGATTCCTTGTCCTGCGTCTCCGCTTTCCGATCCTCTTCTTCGATCAGTTTACGGATATCAGGCATCTTCTCCGGCTCTTTCTGCGGCTCTTCCGTCGGCATGGTCGGTTCGGCGGCACCCGGTTTCGGCGGCTCTTTCATCGCCTCGGTCGTGGCGTCTCCGCTGCGTTCGATTTCCGATCGCAAGTCGCCCATGGTCTTCGGTTCGGCCGGCCTGGGCTTGATCGTTGCCCCGGCTGGCGAGACCGTTTCGGGCTCGGTTTCGGCCGGCTCCGGACGCACCTTCTCCTTGGCGTCGGGATCGCCTTCCTGGATCATCTGGCGGGGCAACTCAAAGCCCAGGTAGCCCGTCTGTCCCAAGGCGGCGTAGGGCAACGCCAGACGGAAGTACTTGGACTCGCCGTCCGGAAACACGAAGCTCAATTGTTCCGTGGCGGACTCCTTCGGATGGATGCGGCGCCGCGCGGCGCGGCGGTCGGAGGCAGGCCGCACGGGCGCGGCGCCCAGCACGTTGCCGGCCTCGTCGGCCATCATCGCCTGCAATTCGGGCTTCGGCTGGTTGTCGGGGCGCCAGCCGGTGAACTCCAGCGGCTCGTCCAACGAACGGTTGGCGAGCTGCATTTCGACGTTCAAGACCGCGGGCCCGCCGCCCGCCTTGTCCAGCCAGGCCTTCGTCACGCCGATTGCCACGATGTCGCGGAGACCGCCCGCCCGCGTCCGCGTGGCGTCCAGCCACTTGGCGACGGCCGGCAGCGGATTCGGCTTGGACTTGGCAGCCGGTTCGGCCGGGACCGCCGGCGCGGCGAGGGGCGGATCCGCGATCGTCCCCGGCTCGCTGCTGGATGGGATGACGGTGGTCGTCGGATCGACCTCCGGGTTGGAACCCGGCTCCGCGGCTGCTCCCTGCGCGGATGCGGTGGCTCGGCCTGATTTCTCGGACGGTTTCTTGCCGGGACTGCGGTTCAAGACGACCACGGCAATCACGATCAGCAACAGCAACGCGGCTGTCAGGCCGCCGACCAGCACTCGCGATTTCCGCCGCGAACTGCGCCGCTTGTAGGCCGCTCCGCCTTCCTCACGGGCCGGCGCCGGTGGCGCAGCGGGCGGAACGACGGGAGCGAGCGGGACGGGACGGGCGACTGCCATCGGCTTGCCGGCTGTCCGGACGGCCGACGCGGTCGCGGCCCCGCTCGCCGCCGCCACCGGCACCGCCGCGACCGGCGCCGCCGCGCCCGGGACCGCTGCGACCGGCGCCGCCACTGGCGGCTTTGGGGCGAGCGGCGTGCCGACGGGAGCCGCAGTGAGGGGCGCGGCGGCAATCGGAACGGCTGCCGGCACGGCTGTCGCGGGCGACGCCACCGGCCGCGCCTGCGGCACCGCCCCGCCGGCCGGCGCCGATGCACGGGCGGCGGCAGCAGGAGGCTCGGGAGGAACGACGCGTTTTCGCTTTCGCGGCGGCGTCACGGAAGGAGTGGAACCCGCAGGAACGGAACTCGTCTGGGTCTGGCGAGGCGGAAACAGGCCCGGCAAGTCGCCGGCCACGGTCCACTGGCTGTCCGTCTCGGTGCGCAGGTAATGCTCTCTCTGGAGCTGGCCTTGTTGCACCAACTGCTGAATCTGTTCACTGCTGAACGGGCCGTACTGCTGCTGCCCGATCAAGCAGTACCATTGGGCTGCCATGCGCTGTTTCCTTGTTTCCTTGCTCAAAAGGCCGTCGTCCACACTCCAAGCCGCACCAAACGAGTCAACACGCCGGACTTCTCCTCTGCTGTCTAGCCTACTGGACAAGCTAGGTTCGGGCAATGTAGGGTGCCGTGCATGAACCAGTACCTGCACCAACTCACGTTGCGGCTGGCGGCCGGTGTGCTGCAATTACCCGAGGCAACGCGTCAAGTCCACGCCGCTTACACCCGGTCGCGGCAGCAGGCGGACGGCGGCTTTCCCGGCCGCGAAGGCGATAGCGATCTGTACTACACGGGGTTTGCCTTGCGCAGCCTCTTTGTGCTGGGCGAACTTTCCGGCCCGCCTGCCGAGCGGGCGGCGGACTTCCTGCGGACCCGATTTCAGCTCGGGCAAAGCCAAAACGTCTTGGACCTGCTGTCGCTGATCTATGGGGCCGCGTTGCTCGATTCCTCAGCCGGCATCGACGTGCTGGCGGAACAAGCTCCTTCCTGGCGCGGCGCGGCCGCGGAGTCCTTGGAACAGCTGCGCCGAGACGATGGCGGCTATGCCAAGAGCCGCGAGGGCCGGGCCGGCAGCACGTACCAGAGCTTCCTCGTGACGCTTTGCCTGCAACTGCTCGATCAGCCGCTGCCGCAGCCCGAGCGGCTGGTCGAGTTCACTCTGTCCCAGCGCTGCAAGACCGGAGGGTTCCGCGACGTGCGGGCGGCCCAGCGCGCCGGTACGAACCCTACGGCCGCTGGCATCGGCGCCCTGCAGTTGCTCGACGCGCTGACAACGGAAGTGGCCGAGGAGACGATTGACTTTCTCAGCGGGATGCAAACCGAAGAAGGCGGGCTGCGCGCCAACACGCGGATTCCGGTGGCGGATCTGCTGAGCACCTTTACCGGCATCGTGACGCTGACCGACTTGCGCGGATTGGATGCCATCGACCCATCGGCAGCGTTACGGTTTGCCCGCGTCTTGGAGCGTCCCGACGGCGGCTTCTGCGGCGCCATCTGGGATGCCGATGTCGATGTCGAATACACTTTCTACGGGCTGGGCTGCCTGGGGTTGTTGAGTGCTCCGGCAGCGGCGCCGCAGCAGCGATAGGAGCCAGGCGACATGACCGGACTGATCGTCGATCGCGTCACGAAACGCTTCCCGACTCGCAGCCAACCGCTGACGGTCCTGCGGGACGTGTCCTTTGCCTGCCAGGCCGGTGACAGCGTGGCGATCCTCGGCCCCAGCGGCAGCGGCAAAAGCACGCTGCTGCACATTCTGGGGACGCTGGACCGGCCCACGGCCGGCTCGGTGACACTGGACGGCCAAGATCCGTTCCAGTTGGACGAGGCCGGCACGGCCAGCTTCCGCAACCGGCACATCGGCTTTGTGTTTCAGGACCACCATTTGCTGCCGCAACTGTCGGTGCTGGAAAACGTGCTGATCCCCACGCTGGCCGAAGGCCATCCGGACGAGCCGACGATCGCCCGGGCGCGGGACCTGATCGATCGCGTCGGACTGAGCGCGCGGCTCGAACATCGCCCGGCGGAACTGTCGGGCGGTGAGCGTCAACGCGTCGGCGTGGCCCGCGCCTTGATCCGCCAACCGAAACTGATTCTGGCCGACGAACCCACGGGCAACCTGGACCGCAGCAACGCGCTGGCGATCGGCCGCTTGCTGGTGGAACTGCAGCGTCAAGAACAAGCGATGCTGGTGGTCGTGACCCACAGTGCCGAACTGGCCCAGCTCCTGCAGCGCCGCTACGAATTGGACGACGGGCGGTTGCGGACGTGCTGACAGCCAAGGCAAGCGACTCGCCAATCGCCGTCCTGCCGCTGCGAACGTCTTGACGGCCGGACACGTGTCCCCAGATCCGTGCTAGCAGCAAGGGCACAGGACATTTTTCTTGCCAGATTAGTCGGCCCGCGGCAACAAGATTTCGGGGCCTGTAGCGAACACGCGAACAAGACGCCATGTGGCTTGTCTTTGCACGTGGGGCTTGTCCCGGTCTCTAAGATATCAGTGGGGGGGAATGCTCGATGCGGATGATGGTGTCAGGGAGGAGAGGCCATGTTGGTGCTAACTCGAAAACGGGGTGAAGAGATTCTGATCGGTGACGACATCAGGCTGATCGTCAGCCGGATTGCGGGCAATCGCGTGTCCATCGGGATCGCGGCTCCGGGCAACGTCGAGATTCTCCGCGGTGAACTCGGTGCCGCTACGGTTCAGGGCAACGAGAACCGGCGGCAGGAAGACTTGCCGACGGCGCTGTAACGGCGGAGACGGGCGGGGGTAGAGCGACTCAAGCTTCGAGGCCCAGTCCTTGGTATTCGCGAAGGCTGGTTGCTTCGGTGCCGGCGACCACGATGTGGTCCAGGACCTGGATGTCGAGCAGTTTGCCGGCCTCCTCCAAGCGCCGCGTCAGCGCCAAGTCCTTGTCGCTGGGAGTCGGATCGCCGGAAGGATGGTTGTGGACCAGAATGACCGACTTGGCGGCATCGCGGATGGCGGGACGAAACACCTCGCGCGGATGAACGACGGTCTGATCCAGCAATCCGCGGCTGATCAGGTGATCGTTCAGGACGTGGTTCTTCGTATCCAGCGTGACGACGTAGAATTCCTCCTGCCGGGCATCGACGGCCAGCCGGTCGAAGCGATTGCGGCAATAGGTGATGGCATCCTGCGAGCCGCGGATGCTGATCAGGCGTTCGGACTTCTCGGCCGCCGCGGCCGCGACGCGCCGGCCCAGCTCGATGCCGGCCATGATCTGGCAGTAGGCGGTGTCCCGCACGACCGGGCAGAGGTGAGCTAATTCGCCTCGTCCTGCATCCTTCAGTTGGTCCAGCTTGTCGCTGAACTCCGTGGCGATCTTCTCGCCGGCTTGCAGCGTCGTGATGCCCTTGCGGCCAGTACGCACCAGAATGGCCAGCAGTTCCGCCGTGCGCAGGTTCGCAGCCCCCAGTCGCAGTAGCCGCTCGCGCGGCCGTTCCTCAACCGGCGAACGCGTCATCCGGTCGGTGAAGATTTGCGTTCGAGCCCACTGCTGGAGCCTGGACTGGTCGCGTTGGGCTGCCCACCGATACCGCTTGGCCTCGCCTTCCAGCGGTTGGACCCAATCGTCGTTTTTCAGGTCCGAAATCACGCGCGTGACGTACGCCGGCTGCTCGCCCGCACAACCGGCCTTGACGTCATCCACCGAAAAGACATCGTTGGCGGCGGCCGCCGTCAGGATGCGATAGTACCGCTGATAGCGTTCCTCGTCGTTGACCGCTTCGGACATGGAATGGCTCCTGGTCGCTTCGTCCCGTTCCGATTCAATCCAAGTTTGTCTCCCCCTTGTCAGCAGCCATTTCGAGCGGATGCAGTCTAATCGGAACGGCGGCACGTGACAACAGGCGGCAGTGGCGAAGATCTCGACGGAATGCCGGCCACGGCGGGCTACCGTGTGGTCGCGTGGACGATTCCTTGTTCCACCGCCAAGCAGATGCGGTCGAGTTCGTTCAGAGTGATGGCCAACGGCGGCACGATCACGACGACATTGCCCAAGGGCCTCAGCCAGACGCCTTCGGTGCGGGCATGGTCGCAGACCCGGTAGCCGCGTTGTTCGGACCAGGCGTAGGGCTCCTTGGTCTCACGGTTCTTCGCCCACGCAGAACGCTTCCTGCGGCAGATTTCAGCCCAGGTGCGGCGCAACAGGGCGACCCCGTCAAGCCGCATGCGCTGTTTTCACTGAAAGACAACCAGGACAGGCACCCAACTTCCCTTTCCTCAGCACATCAAACTCATAGGCTCAGGTTTGTCGGCACGCCTCGGAGAGTTGTGCTACAGGAAACACCAGGCGAGCCATCCGGCGGCGGCCCCGCCCAGGACCAGCCAGACGGCGCTGACCTTCCAGCGCAGGGCCACGGCGGTGGCGGCGGCAGCGATCAGCAGCGCCGTCCCACTGGGCCGCCAATTGTCGCCGGGGAAGAAGATCCGCCCCGCCAAACGGATCGTCACGGCCGCCATCAGGCCCAGCGAAGCGGCATTGACGGCATCCAGAAAGGCGGCGGTCCAACGGCTGCGGCGCAATCGCGGCACGATGGGATTCGTGATCGCCACGAACACAAACGAGGGCAGGAAGACTGCCGCCGTGGCTACTCCGGCGCCGGCGAACGCCATCCACCGGCTTCCGCCCGCAGCCATCACGACGTAGCCGACGAACGTGGCCGTGGATACGATCGGCCCGGGCGTGAACTGGCCGATGGCGATGGCATCCAACAATTGGTCGTCGTTCAGCCAACCGTATTCGCGGACCAGACCGCCCTGCAGATAGGCGATCAGCACGTAGCCGGTGCCGTACAGCACCGACCCGACTTTCAAGAAGAACCAACCCAGCTGGCCCAGCGTCGCCCATGTCGCGGTGCTGGCCACCGCTACGGCCAGCGACGAGGCGGTCACGGCTTTCGCATTTGCGCTCGCCACGCTCGTCCCGCCCAGCAACAACGCGCCCAGCCGCACGTCGCCACTTCGTTCGAGATCGGCCGCCTGGTCGCGGCTCCGGTCATGCCAACGCAGCCATGCCATGCCCAACAAACTGCTTGCCAGCAGCACCGTGATTTCCCCGACACGGCACAACGAAGCCACGGCGGCTGCCGCAAAGATCATGGCCACGATCCAACCGCTGAGCGCCTTGCGCCCGAGCCGCCAGCCGGCGGTGAAGATGACGGCCAACACGGCAGGTTTGATGCCGGCGATGATCGGTTCGATCTGCGGCTGCTGTCCGTGTTCGACGTACAGCCAGGCCAGCGCGCTGGTGATGAGCACGGCGGGCAGGATGAAGGCCACGCCAGCTACGGCGAGCCCTGCCCAGCCGCCGCGGACGAAGCCGATGTGGATCGCCATCTCGGTCGAATTCGGACCGGGGATCAAGTTCGTCGCCCCGACGAGGTCCAGGAAGTGCTGCCGCGACAGCCAGCCGCGGCGCTCGACGACCTCATCCTCCATGAGAGCCAGATGCGTCGCCGGACCGCCGAAGCCGATGCTACCCAGCTTCAAAAACAGACCGGCAATTTCCCACAGGCGACGGGACATCGTGTAATCCATGACGGCACAGTATATCGTGTGCCCAATCCGTCGCTACGGCACCGCGGCCAGATGCGTGCAGGTGGACACTTGGCGTGAGCTTCCAGCTTGCGAAAAGTGGCGTAAGCTTCCAGCTTGCGAAAAGTGGCGTAAGCTTCCAGCTTGCGAAACCACTATCTGACGCAAGCTGGAAGCTTACGCCACGCTGGAGAGGGAGCAAGACGCTGTCGAGGAGAAGGCCGACGCGGCACAGGCGTCCTGCCTGTGCATGCCGCGAGCGGGGGCACAAGAGACGGGCATCCGGCCCGTGCAGACTCAGATCGGCAAGGTGCCGTGAAGATCGCAGGCGGGGAGTTGGTTGACGGCGTTCATGGACGTGGGGACTGTGAGAATCATTTCGAGACAAACACGGCGGACTGCGGAGTGACCAGTTGCAGACGACGTTCCAGTTTGGTCACGGCCATCAGCAACTGGTTCCATTCGACGAAGATGTCGACCGTGTGGAACGCTTC
The DNA here is from genome assembly GCA_964443915.1 of uncultured Pirellulaceae bacterium. Lineage (GTDB taxonomy): Bacteria > Planctomycetota > Planctomycetia > Pirellulales > Pirellulaceae > Anammoximicrobium. The sequence continues at coordinate 5,898 of CAYUFW010000005.1, read as the reverse complement.
CGCATCCTCGCGGTCGAACCCTTGTTCGCTGATCCGGATCGCGTCGTCCAACACCACGCAACCGCGCTGCCGGATCCGCTCGTTCTTTTCCAACGGAGTGAGCGGATCGTCCGGGCAGACCGGCAAGATTTGTTCCATCGCCCGGTGCATGGCCCACAGGGCCGCGCCACGGGCGTCTTCGGCGTCCGTGATCATCTGCAACGTGCCGGACTCGACATAGTACTTAGCCATGGGGACTCCTTTCTGAGAAACAGCAAAAATCGCTTCCTTGGTACTCGACTTATCTTCTCTACGCCGGACATCCGGACGTGGTTCATGTCGCGGGTTGAAAAAGGATGCCAGCACGCACGCCGGGTGCCGTGGCCCCGACACCAGCAACTATCGCCGTCGCCGGGACACGGTTGGTCCTTTCTTCTGCTGGCACTGCTGGCGCCGGCTCCAATTGCCCGCTGACTTCATGTAGAATTCTACCGACGCCCTTGGTTTGGACAAGTTTTCTGCAGTTTCCTCGACCCTGCTGAAGGAACAAGATCATGTTTCGCTGCCTTCCCAGTTCGTTGCACTTGCTGGTTGTTGCCATCCTGGCTGTCAGTCTCATTCCGCCGGTTGTCGCCGCCCAGCCATCCTGGTCCTACGCCGATCTCGTCCAACGGCTGATCGACTTGGAGCACCCGGCGACGCTGCCGGCCGCGGGCGAGAAGTGCGCCCAGTGGTCCAGCTGGGACCGTTCCAGCCAGTATGACGCCCAGACGGACAAGTACATGAACTGGGCCGCCAACAACGACGGACCGCAATTCATCCGCGAGGAAGGCAACCAAGTCGTCATGGCCGAGATGGAAGGTCCGGGCTGCATTTGGCGGATCTGGTCCGCGCGTGCCGAGCAAGGGCACGTGAAGATCTACTTGGACGGGGCCTCCGAACCGGCGGTCGATTTGCCCTTCGTGGCCTACTTCCGCGGCGACACGGCGCCGTTCAACTATCCGCAACTCTCGTACGACTTGGCGACCATGGGCTGCCGCGGGCAAAACCTGTACTTCCCCATCCCGTACCAGAAGTCGTGCAAGATCGTCGCGGAGAAAGGCTGGGGACGCTACTATCAGTTCACCTACACGACTTACCCGCAAGGCACCCAGTTGCCCACGTTCAGTCCGGCGCTGGCGGCTCAACATGCCGAGCAACTCCAGCGGGTGAACGACTTCCTCCAATCGTCGTTAGGCAGCGATCCTGCCGGCCGGCGCGACGGCGAAGAACGCGAAACCGGCACGCTGTCGCTGGCTCCCGGCGAGAAGCAGACGCTCGAACTGTCGGGACCGCGGGCCATCACGGCGATGCGCGGCAAGATGACGTTCCGCGACCGGGAGGACGAAATGGCCGCCCTGCGGCGGTTGGTGCTGCAGATCACGTTCGACGGCCAGAACAAGCCGGCGGTCTGGTGCCCGCTGGGCGATTTCTTCGGCACCGCGCCGGGCTGGAATCCGTACCGTTCGCTCGTCACGGGACTGACGGACGAAGGCGGCTACGCGCTGTGGTACATGCCGTTTGCCAGCAGCGCGGTCGTCGAGGTGGTGAACGAAGACGACGTGCCTCGCGACCTCGAGTACGACATCACTCACGCGCCGTTGGCCAAGCCGTTCGACGGCCTGGGGCATTTCCACTGTAAATGGCACCGCGACACGATCCAGCTGCCCGAAGACCGCTGGCCCGACTGGACGCTGCTGAACACGCAGGGGCGCGGCCGGTTCTGCGGCGTGATGCTCCACGTCTGGAACCCGCGCGGCGGCTGGTGGGGCGAAGGCGATGAGAAATTCTTCGTCGATGGCGAGAAGTTCCCCTCGACGTTCGGCACCGGGTCCGAGGATTACTTCGGCTACGCCTGGTGCCATCCGGGGCTTTTCCAGCGGGCCTATCACGCGCAGACCATGACGCAGGCCAACAAGGGGCACCAGTCGGTATTGCGCTGGCACCTGGTGGACAACGTCCCGTTCCAAACCGGCTTCGAGGGCTGCATCGAGAAGTACTACCGGACGGAGGAACGCGGCACCCAGTACGCCAGCGTCGCTTGCTGGTACCTGGCTCCGGACGGCGTTGACCCGTACGCGCCGGTGCCGGCAGCCCAGCGGCACGGTTACTACGTGAATCCGCCGCTGACCGCTGGCGGTTTTGCGGTTCGGAACGAGCCGCGCGGGCAAGTGCGGACCCAGGCGATGACGCGCTACGAAGCGACTTGGGACAACGGCGATCAGTTGTGGTGGATCGGCGCCAAGGAGGGCGACAAGCTGGAACTCGCCGTGCCCGTCGAGAAAGCGGGCGTGTATCGAGTCAGCGTGACGCTGACCAAAGCTCGCGACTATGGGATCGTGCAACTGTATTTCGACGGCCAGAAGGCCGGCGAACCCATCGACCTGTACAATCCGACGGTCGTCCCCAGCGGGCCGATCGAGTTGGGCTCGCACGAGTTGACCGCTGGCGAGCACAGGCTGACGATCGAGATCGTCGGAGCCAACCCGAAAGCCATCCCATCCTTTATGTTCGGGATCGATCGGGTTATCTTAGAGCACTAGACCCCGGCGGATCAGAGTCAGGCCGTTTAACTGCGACCCAACGGGGAGCGCGGGCGGTGAGATGGAAGGTCCGTCCCGAGCGCCCGCGCTCCCCGTTGGGTCGCGGTTAAACGACGCCAGCCCTGCCGGAAAATCTGTCCCACGTTCTTGGAGACCTCACCATGAGACGAATGACGATGTTTGCCATGTTCCTTGCCGCCGCGTCGGGGCTTGCCCGAACGTCCGTTTCCGCCGCCGAGCCGGCCCGTCCCAAGATCCCCGTGATCCTGGACACGGACATCGGCGACGACATCGACGACACGTGGGCGCTGGCCCTGTTGCTCAAGTCGCCCGAAGTTGACGTCAAGATGGTCGTTTCCGACCGCGGCAACACGGTCTACCGGGCGAAGATCATCGCCAAGCTGCTGGAGGTCGCCGGTCGGACGGATGTCCCAGTCGGCGTTGGCGTCCGCGAGAACGAGAAGGAAACCGGCCGGCAGGCCGCGTGGGTCGCCGACTACGACCTGAGCCGCTATCCCGGCAAGGTGCATCAGGACGGCGTGGCGGCCCTGATCGACACGATCATGAACGCCCCGCAGCCGATCACGCTGATCTGCATCGGCCCGGTGCCCAACATCCGCGCCGCGCTGGAACGGCAACCGGAGATCGCCAAGCGGGCCCGCTTCGTGGGCATGTACGGCAGCGTGCGCAAAGGCTACAACGGAGGCCCCGAGCCCAGCAAGGAATGGAACGTCGTGGCCGACGCCAAGGCGGCCCAGGCCGCGTTCACCGCCGCTTGGCCGATGCTGATCACGCCGCTGGACACCTGCGGCATCGTGCGATTACGCGGCGACAAGTTCCGCAAGGTGGCCGAGTGTCCGGACCCGGTCACCAAGGCAGTGATCGAGAACTACCGCATCTGGGCCAAGGCCGGCGACAAGCCGCTGGACGCATCGAGCGTGCTGTTCGACACGGTCGCGATCTATCTCTCGTTCTCGACGGACCTGGTGAACGTCGAGCGTCTGCCCATCCGCGTGACCGACGACGGCTTCACCCGCATCGACCCGCAGGGAAAACAGATCGACTGCGCCATGTCTTGGAAAGACCTGGGCGCGTTCGGGGATTTCTTGGTGGCAAGGCTCACGGGCAGCCGGTAGGCTTGGCAATGTCACCCCACCAAGACCAATGCGACGGCCGAGGACGGTCAGAAAACGCGAGAGTCTTCACCGCACGCCTCGCGTCGTCGCAGCCGGTCCCCACCCCAAGAGCGACGTTCGATGGGGCAGTTGCTGAAACGTGCCAGAGCACTTGGCGGCGACGTGATTTCCTCCGGTGACATCACCGTCGACCGGTGCGAATTACTTCGGCAGGCGATACAATGCGCCATGTCGGGCGTCCCGGCCCCCCCTGATTCTCAGAATGTCGCCCGAGGCAGCCCGCATCTGCCGATGCGGCCAGCGGCGCGAGCATGGAAAGGGATCGCGTATGGTCAATTCACGAGTTCTGCAGATTGTCCGCCAATTCTGGGAAAACGCCATCAAGCTGTTGCTGGAGAACCCCCAGAACGTCCGCGATCTGTTGACACTGGCCGGGGCCGATGTTGTGAAACGGATCGACCTCCGCCGGGTGGAACTGGTCCGCACGACTTTTGTCGAGCGCGATTACCGCCACGTGGAATCCGACATCGTGCTGGTGGCGCCGTTGCGGCGCCGCAGAGGAAAGCGGACGGCGAGACGGGTGCTGATCTACATCCTCGTCGAGCACCAGTCGGAACCGGACCGGCTGATGCCCCTGCGGTCCTTGGATTACGTGGTGCAGATCTTCAAGTATCAGGTGCGCGAGTGGTCCAAGACGCACGGCTCGTCGGCCCGCATCCGGCTGTACCCGGTTCTGCCGGTCGTATTCTACACGGGCACGCGGCGTTGGGATTCCGTAGGCCGGTTAGTGGACTTGGTCGAAATGGGCGCGGCGTTTGACTCGGCCACACCAGCGATGACGCCGCTGTTCATCAACCTGCCCGTGCTTTCCGCGGAGGCGCTGGAAGCCAAGGGCGGCTTCTTCGGCTGGGTCCTACGGTTGATCCAGCAGCGGAAATCGCGGCCGCGCGAGTTCCAACGGCTCTTGAACCGTGTCGTCCAGCACCTGGAGACCATGTCGGGAGGCGAACGGCTGCGCTGGCTGGAACTGCTTTCCTATATCATGGCGTTGGTCTATCATGTAAGGGAACCGTCCGAGTGGCCGAGTCTGCAAAACGCGATCGAAGCGTCGGTTCAGACGGACGAACATCGTCAGGAGGTTTTTGAGATGCGCAGAACGATTGCGGACGAACTGAAGGAAGAGGGGGCGATCAGGAAGAGTCAGCAGACCCTGATTCGCCAGTTGAAACGGCGTTTTGGCGACGTGCCCGACGAGCTGACTTCGACCATCCGGGCCACGGGAGATGTGGAGCAACTCGATGCCTGGCTGGACCGCTTCGCGACGGCCCAGACGCTGGACGAAGTCGGCATCGAGGTGCCGGTATAGCGCAAGCGAGAAAACGAGCCAGATTCCGTCTGTCGTGGACCGAATGGAGTTTCGGCCAACCACGGCTTCGGGGACAAGCGAAGTCACCAGACCAATATCACCCGGAAATCTGACGCACGTGTCCAACCACTACTGCGCCGCCGGCGGTGCGGAGAATCCCCTCAGATTCGCCGCATGTCGGCGTTTGGTCCTGCACCTGGACACCAGCTCCTTGATTCGATTAACGCTCCTTGGTGATCAAAATCGGCGATGGAGGCAGGTATCCCGTGACTCCGTCCGCAGCGTACCGTTGGAACAACGTCGACAATCGTTCCCGATTGACCAGTTTCCACTCCGTGTCGCATGCCGTTCGGCGGGAATCGCTCTTGCGCGCGATGTGTCCCAGATGGACTCCCCAGCGTGGATATTTGCGATTCGCCCCCGATGCGTCGGCCTGCACAAGTCCCGCCAGCAGGTAACGATCGAGCAGCTTCGGCCACACGACCAACGAGATCCGCTGGCCGGGCTGCAATGCCTCCCGTAGGCTGGCGTCGATGTTGTCGACCTTCTTGCGCTGCGCTTCGGTGAACGCGGGATGGGGTGCGTCAAAACTGGGGCCTTCCACGTGTACTTCAATCTGAGGGGTTGGATAGCCGGGCGGGCGGTCAAAGGCGCGTCGGATCAGCGCCGCGGCAAAATCCGTCTCGTCGTCGCTGCGACCGCCAATGTGCGGCGAGATCAAGCTCAGGAACTCGCCGTGCAGGCAGATCTTTGAGAGCATTTCGACCTGCTTGGAGATGTCCCTGCACTTTAGGCGATCTACGTAGTGTTCACGAAATTGGTCTTGGCAAGAAAA
>CAYUFW010000004.1:73825-78354 GCA_964443915.1 uncultured Pirellulaceae bacterium | reverse complement strand
GGGCCGAGCAGCCGCCTGCCGGTCCCCAAGGCGGCGCTTCCGTGACGACGCGGCAAGCAGCCAAACCCCGGGCGACCGTGGGCGCCTATTACTTCGACGGCTGGGCCGGCAGGAGTGAGCGCTGGAAGGATGACGCTACGTGGGCCGCACTCAATCCGCCCACGCACCTCACCAAACGGATGCTCGACGAGTTCGCCGACCGGGAGCCGATCTGGGGTTGGCGAGACGATTCGCTGGCGGTCATGGAACGTCAGATCGACCTGGCCGCCGACCACGGTATCGCTTTCTTTGCCATCTGCTGGTACTGGAACGCGGACCCGGAGAAGGTCGCCCAGGACCCGAAGCACACCGGTTTGCAGTTGTTCCTGAAAGCGAAGAACAACCACCGGTTGAAGTTCTGCCTGCTGGTGGCCAATCACGCCGGATTCCTCTTCCGAGACGCTGACGAGTGGCAGAAGGCGGCCGAGGGGTGGCTGCCTTACTTGAAGCACCCGCAGCATTTGACCGTAGGCGGCAAGCCGCTGGTGATCATATTCAATCCGGGCAACGGCGACCAGGAAGGACTGGCCCGAGTCCAGGCCGTCGCCCACAAGGCCGGCCTGCCCGGCGTGGCGATTGCCGGTTGCGGCAGCGGCGATGCAAAGCGAGGGTTTACCCACACGACGCACTACAACATAGTGCCGGGCTACGCCAGCGGGTCCGAGTCCCACAAGTTCGCCGAACTGGTTCAGGCCCATCAGCGTGCCTGGCGCGGCACTCGCGAACTGCCGTACATGCCCACGTTGAGCGTGGGTTGGGACAAGCGGCCCTGGGAAGGTGATCGTGGGCTGGGGCAGAAACTTGGCTGGTACTTCACCGACCGCACGCCCGAGCAGTTGGCCGGGGGGCTGGAGTCGGCCATCGCTTGGATGGATCAGCACCCGGAGCAGACAACCGCCGAGCGCATTGTGCTGCTCTACGCCTGGAATGAGTTCGGCGAAGGCGGCTACCTGGCGCCCACCAAGGGCGACCCCGAGGGAGCCTACTTGAAGGCCGTGAAACACGTGGTCGAACGTAAGTGAACGATGAACATGAATCTCGCTCAGCAGACACATCGACGATTGTGGGCATTCCTGATCCTGAGTCCCCTTCTGTTGAACTTCGCTGTCGGCGCGGAAACGGTGGTCTTTCGGGCCGACTTCGAGGCACCGACTCCGGCCGCGCCGCCTGCCGGCTGGTCGATGTGGGGCGCACCGAAATACAAAGACCCCGCCAACTTCACCCGCGACACGCAGCAAGTGCGCGGCGGCGCCGCGAGTTTCCGCATCCACCATCCCGTTCGCACCGAAGGCTATGTCGTCTCGGCGCCGGAGGCGGCCATCCATCCTCAGCCGGGCAAGATGTATACGGCGTCCTTCTGGGCGAGGAGCGACCGGGCGGGTGAGGCGGTCTTCGGTTGGACGGCCTACCGCCAAGTTAAGCCGTTCGTCGATGCCCCGTCACCCGGATTCTCCCCGCTGGCCGTCGAGCGGCAGTGGAAACAGTTTCGTTTCGTGCTTCACGAGGGCTGGGATTTCTTCGCCGAAGACTGCCGGCATCTAATGCTGACATTTCGAGCCACAGGCAAAGCGGACGAGGAGCAGACCTTGTGGATTGACGACGTGGAGGTCACCGAGCAGCCGTCGCCACGGGACGGTCGCCTGGTCAATCCCGCTACCTTGACCTACCAGCCGTTGGAACACCGCTTGCAGCCGGGCGAACAACTGTTGGTCACGATCGACGCCGACAAGCGACTGCGCCAGACGCGCCGCGAAGTAGGCGGGGTTTCGTTCCATCGGGTCGCCGGCTGGGCGAGACTGCCTTTTGACAAGCAGGGCCAATACGTGCTGCCTGCGGAATTGGAGGAGGCGATCCGCCAGATGCGATTGCCGATGACGCGGTTCTACGCCCTGGGCGACGAACCGTTTGGGCTGGAAACGGCCATCGACAAGGCGGCCGAGTTCCTGGACCGGATCGGCGTCAATCAAGCCGCCACGCCGCTGGAGTTCGAAATCCATGGCGCAACCAGCAAGCTGACGCCCGAAGCCTGGGCGCGGGGCGTTCGCCACAGTCTGGACCGCGGCTATCGGTTCCGCCACTGGGAAGTCACCAACGAGCCCTACGTGGGCCACGCGGGACGGGCCTTTCCTACGGCCGATTCTTACCTGGAGCATTTTCTGGCCGTCAGTCGGGCGATCCGCTCGGTACATGCCCAGGCTCAGATCGGCATGGCCATCGCGCATCGCAGTCCGGCCTGGGGTAATTACTTGCTGAAACGGGCAGCCGGCCAGTACGACTTCGTGGTGGGACACTACTACAGTTCAGGCGCAGGACGCTCCGCAACGGCGGTCCATGAACTACTGGCTGTACTACTACTTCAAGCCTCACCCTCAGAGAGTCACGAAGATGATGACTGCGCGACACATTCGGTACTGCTTTGCCTGGGCCACCCGGCTGACCCTGCTTGCCATTGCTGGCGGGCAGCCCGTGGCCGCTGAAGCTGGAGAAGCGCCGAGCACCGTGGCGGCCAGCGCCGATCTGAACACCGTGCGGCAGCGGATTCTGGAGCCGCTCTTGGCACCGGTTCCTGTGGAAGACACTCGCAAGCTCATGGCGACGCTTCAGCCAGATGGCAGTTGGCCGGACATCGACTGCCAAGACTGCGCATTGCCGGGATGGCCTTCTACGAGCCGGGCGAGGTCGAAATCCCGCTGGGTTTGACGATGGCCGTGGCGGCTCGTGGCCGCTCTAGGCTTCGGCGGAGGCGGGGCAGGCGGGAACGGCTCAGTGGCTGGGCCGGCGGCTTCTGCGGAGTGCGCAGCCTGGGTTGGGGGCACGTCTCTGTTATTTGGACTCGTTGTGCTTTCGGTCGCCGCGTTCCCGCTCTGCCGTCGGGACTTCTGACCGGGCTGGCCGCCCGAGGGAAAGGCAGAATCGGCGGGCGAACTAGACCGATGGTGCTGCCCATACCCGGCAAGAAGCACGGAGGCGGCTGCCGGAACGCGCTGGCCGAGTCAGCTTTCAAAGCTCCGCCGCCGGATGCTAGGCGATGGCAACCCGGCGGCGACGAGCTTCTACGCCGGGGCGACTGGACGACGAGGCGTTTTGCGGGTGTGGTCCGAGCGGGCGGAGACGCCACGTGAGCGCTTCGCCGTGCCGACACGGACCCTCCAGCGGCGCTCCGTCAGCGTCGCGTGATCGCCTTGCGAAAGGCTTCCAGATCGGGGCACGAACCGGCCGACCGCACGAGGCCCTTCAATTGTTGCTCGTCGTCCAGCGACTTGATCTGCTCGGCCAACTCTCGCGGCACTGCGCCAAATCGAGCTTCGAGGAACGCGACGATGTTGCTCCGAGCCGTCTCGCGGGCTGTCCGTTGAGTGGCCTCGCGAGCCGCCTCGCGAGCGGCTTCTCGAGCGGCCTCGCGGGTCTTCTCGGCCAGCAGGTCCCCGTATTTTTCCATCACGAGTTCGTCAATTAACGGCGATTCGAGTATCACTTTTCTGCCTCCCAAAACGGTTAGTAGCCGAACATCATTATACCGCAAATAGGCGAGCACCTGGGTGACCGCCAACAAATTGGCCTTCTCGTCGGGGGGAGCGTGCCGTTCGATTGCCTCCCGGCAGCGCCGCACCATCGTTTCTGGCGGGTCCGGAAAGTCGGTCAACGGAACCCACGGGATCAGGCCGACATCCCCAGCTTGCAGAAGTCCTTCGGCGGGAATCGTCCACAACTCCACGACGCGCCACTTCAGACGGCACGCCGACAACCCGCGGCGGCTGCGCAGGTTCCGGCTCCGGGGGACGCGGTACTTGCCTTTGGGCCGAAGCACCAACGTCACCGCCTCCGGCAGTTGGCCGGGATCCAGGTACGCCAACATCAGGTCGCCGGTCAGTTGATCCGCCACGCGACGTTCCGGGTACGTGGCCACTTCAATCAGGAACAAGTCGTCCTGGGGCTCGTCCTCCAGCCGGACCTCCAGTAATTCGACACAAGAGGGAAACTGTATCGAGATCAAGTTCACGGCAAACGATCTCCGCAAGGCGGCGGCTTAGGGGTAGAATGAACGGTCGAGGGTCGCTCCCTCGATCAAGGTCTCCGGCGGCGGCTGGGTTAATGCCTTTCCGCAGCCGTCCGCCGGGGACCGTTTTTCAGAGAAAGGCAAACCATGTCCCAATTCTCACGCATAGCGGGTCTCTCCCGCACGATCGAATACGGCTACCCGGACGCCGTTGGTTGTCTCGCACGGGACCAGGAGTTGTTGCAGCAATTCAAGAGCGATCCGGACGCACGATCCAATTACCGCCAGTCTAAGCGGCTGGTTGCCGACTGGCACCGGGAACTTGCCGAGCTAGGCGAACTCGTTTTTCGTCACTTGCCGGACGTAGCGGCACGGCTCCGGATCGTCTCGCCAGTCACAGGAACCGTACAAGGGACGCCGGGAGACGTTGACGCACTTGTCGGGGAGTTGCGGACGATCCAAGCGGCAGCGGCACAGGCGGAAATGGGACTGC
>CAYUFW010000004.1:71910-73815 GCA_964443915.1 uncultured Pirellulaceae bacterium | reverse complement strand
AAGCCGAAAACGTATCTGACGAGTTGGGCGGAGATCCTCGACGCATTAGGGTTGAAAAAAGACCAGCGGGGCAAGGTCGCCAAGTTCAACAAGGACTTTGACGGTCCGATCGTCGTCGAGAAACAGGGAGCACAACCACGGGTTGAACTGTCAACGCTCCTGGCATGGTACAACGGACTTGAGGCACGTTTTCACGAACTCAGCCAACGGCAACGGGACAGACAGGCGACAATTGCGGACCAGTACAGCTACGGCAGCGAGGGGACCGTCGTCCCGGAGATCAGCGGGGCCGTAAAGAGGCGGCGGAGGGACGCCAAGCGGTAGCCGACATCCCGAAACATACCAAAACATCAGAAAACATCCCGAAACATCTTCATGCCGTGTTGCTCTCCAGAAACTTATGGAGGGTGACACGGCATGTTTCTTTATGGCGAAGAGATCGACAAGCGGCTTACCTGGCCGTTGGGACGAGCGGAGCGGCTTGCACGTCGAGGCAAGCTGCCGCACGTCGTCTTGCCGGACGGGTCGATCCGTTTTCAGTGGGACAAGATCGAGCCGTTGATCCGGGTCGTCGTCCCGTCCGTCCGCCGGGAGGCTACACCATGCCGCAAGTAGTCTCCGATCTGCAAGACCGTTTCGTCGTCGAGGTCGATCCGACAGCCGAGCCGGCGGACCATGATCTCGCACTCGCCAAGTTCCTACTGCGGTTGGTTCGCAAAAGCAAAACGTCTCGATCACCGGCGGCACCTCCGGCGGCGGCGGTCGAGTTTTCTGTTTTCACCGGAGACAGCACGGAAAGGCAAATGCCATGAAACCATGTCTGGAAGAGAAATGGGAGGCTGCGACCAGGAGGGAAGAGTATCGGATCAGGGAAGCCGATTGGCTCACGGGACGAACCGACGACAGACCGCAGGATCAGGTCGTCACCGAACGAGCATTACTCAGCACGTTCAACGAGGTTCTCGCCGGGTTGAAAGTGCAAATGACACACGTCGGGGAGGATCAGGACGGGGAGCCGGTCGTCGAGGTCTTGTTGCGTAGTTCCAAGACGCCGGAGGTCAGCGAGGTTGGCGACGACTACAACTGCGGCGGCATACAGGCTCATGTCTGGACAACTGAGCAAGGCAGGTTCCGGGCGGCGGTTCATTTTCGGGGTCAGTATCTCGCACGGTTGACCGTGGCGGAAGTGCGAAACCTCAAGACGCTCTGCGAGGCGTTGATCCGGCGGTCGGGGCAAAAGTAGGTCGTCGTCACGGAGCAGCTACACCTCCGCCGGACCAGCGGTGGAGGTCGTCTCGGAAAGGCAAGCGGTTATGGTTCCCTCAATTCTCCAACGACTGCAAAACGTCCGGAAAGCCGGGTCCGGTTGGACGGCACGTTGTACGGCTCACGACGACAGGCGGAATAGCTTGTCGATCAGTATCGGCGACGACGGACGGACGCTCGTCCATTGTCATGCCGGCTGCGAGGTCGAGGCGGTCGTCTCCGCAGCCGGTCTCACCATGCGGGATCTTGCGTCTCCGAACGGCAACGGCAAGCCGGGGAAGCGTAGGATCGTCAAGACCTACGACTACCGGGACGAGGCGGGGACGTTGCTTTTCCAGGACGTCCGATACGAGCCAAAGGACTTTCGACAGCGGCGGCCGAAACCTAGCGGCGGCTTGGAGTGGTCCGTCAAAGGGGTCCGGGTCGTACCGTATCGGCTCCCGGAGTTGCTCAGCGATCCGACGAAAGTTGTTTGCGTCCCCGAGGGGGAGAAGGACGTCGATAACCTGGCACGGATCGGAGTCACGGCGACGACGAATGCCGGGGGAGCCGGCAAGTGGACAGCCGAACACGCCAAGCACCTAGCAGGTCGTCACGTCGTCATTCTGCCGGACAACGACAAGCCGGGACGAGATCACG
>CAYUFW010000004.1:66673-71900 GCA_964443915.1 uncultured Pirellulaceae bacterium | reverse complement strand
GTGGCAGCGAGTCTCCAGGGGATCGCAGCGACGATCAAGGTCGTCGAACTGCCGGGGTTGCCGGAGAAGGGAGACGTGTCGGACTGGATCGCAGCCGGCGGCACGAAAGACCAGTTACGCCAGTTGGCGGAGGCGGCTCCGTTGTGGACGGCGGGGACGCCGGTCTCACAGGTCAAGACCGATCAGCAGCCGGCGGCGGAGCCGGACGACGAACCTCCGGAGTTCGTCCCGTTTCCGGTCGAGTGTTTTCCGGAGCCGATCAAGAGCTACGTCGAGGCGGCGGCGGCGGCTCTGGGGTGCGATCTGTCTTTCGTGGCGGTCCCGATCATTCCTGCTTTGGGAGCGGCGGTCGGCAATTCGAGGGTCGTCCGGCTCAAACATAGTTGGTCTGAACCATGCAGTTTCTGGAGCGTAACCGTGGGTCCGTCCGGGACGCTCAAGTCTCCGGCGTGGGAGTTGGCGGTACGTCCGCTACAGCAGCGGCAGGAGATCGAGTTCCGACGATACCGGGAGGAAATGGAACACTACGAGCGGGACCTCGCCATGCACGACGCCGACTATGCGAGTTGGAGAAAGGACGGACGGAAAAAAAACGTCCCTCCGCCATGCAAGCCGGACGAACCTCACGCCGTCCGGTTCATCGCCAGCGATACGACGGTCGAGGCTCTGGCGGTTCTTCTTGAACAGAACTCCCGTGGCGTTCACGGCAGGCACGGGAACGGAGCCGGTTGGTCGAGTGGATCAGGTCCAAAGGCGGCACCGTCACGGTGCGAGAACTCAGCCGGGGACCTCGCCAGTACCGGGGAGATCCGGAGGCAGCCGAGACGGCTCTCCGGGAATTGGCGGACGCTGGGTTCGGGAGTTGGGACGGGTGTCCCACCGGGGACCAGGGCGGTCGTCCTACACGGGTTTTCAGGCTGGCGGGGACTGGCGACGAAACTATCGTTTCCGGACGTGGTGACAGTGGCGACGGCGACGAAACCCAAGAAAACGCTGAGAAACAAGAGGTTCTGTCACCGTCGCCAGTGTCACCAGCGGTTGAAAGTGAGGTTTCGTCACCAGCGGCGGACGAGCCGGAGATCGAGGGTTACGAGCCGGAATACTGCCGGGTGTGCCGACGCATGTTGATAGATCGAACGGCTACGGTCGTCTGGGAGTACAGCGGTGACTTCTGCCGGGAGTGTATCGAGGCGGGTCGGGTCCGGGTCGGCGGCACCACCAAGGTCCGGACGTGGGACGGTAGTCGTTATCCGGTCGGGACCAGTCTCGCCGACGATCCGGAGCCGGCGGTCTGCAACCACAAAGATCCGGAGACGTGGGTCCGGCGGGACGGCAAGGCATTCTGCCGGGGCTGCGATCGTTTCATGGGAAGGGTACGAACATGATCGAGCATTTGAGACAAGAGCGGCGGGTCGTCCAACAGTTGTACGGTGGAGCGGCTCAGTTGATCGAGACGGCAGGGACCAGGATCGGACCGGGGACCGTCGAGATCACCGTCGAGGGTCGTCCGGTTGGTCAAGGGTCGTCATTCCGGGAGGCACTCGCCGGGGCCGTCCGGGTCCTTCCGGGGTCAAGGACTCGCACTACGGCCAGTTTCCCTTCCGGCACTTTCATACGAATTGCAGAAAAATAACACTTATGCGTCAAGAACTCATTGAACTCGCCGGACGGATCGCTCCCGAACTGGGATCGCAGCCGTTCTACGTCGTCGAGGCGGACGAGCCGGGACTGCCGGGAGAGTTTCGGTTGTACGGCACGTTGGGGCTGTACTCGCCGTTCAACGATCTGGCGTTGCGGGAATGGGGTTGATCTGCGGCAGATCTCCGCCGCACAGGCGGAGCTATGGCGTCTTGCCGATCCGGAGACGTTACAGCACGTCGAGCGGCGGCGGCAGGCGGCACAGGACGCACAGGACGCCGTTATCGAGGCACGCAAGCGGGTCTCCGGTTGCCGAACGGCTCTCGAAACCGCACAGCACAAGGCAGGGGACTTGGCACCACGCTATCCGGCGGAGGCGGCGGAGATCGTCCGTCCGGCACAAGAGGCGTTGGCAGCGGCGGAGGCGGAGGTCGTCGAGGCGGCTGCGGCTGCGGCTGCGGCACTTTCCGAGTTTCAGGCGGCGGAGGCTGCGGCGGTCTGATCGTCCGGGCGGCTGGGCTGGCGTGTTTTCCTTGTTGGCGTTGGTTCAGTCGTCCCGGTTTTTGATCCATCTTGCGTTTTCCGGACGGCACGCCGATAATGAAGCGAGCCGTCCGGGTGTTGACAGCACGCCGGGCGGCTCTCACCACCACGCACCTTTGACAAGGAAAGGCACGTCAATGGCTAAAGGCAATTCTAACGGCAAGCCGGGTTCGGAAAAAGCGGTTCTGTATCTGCGAATGTCGTCCGCCAAGCAGGACGCCAGCATTGACCAGCAGCGGGACCAGTTGACCAGCTACGCCGCACAGCACGGCTACACCGTCACCAAGGAATACACCGACTCTGCGATCAGCGGCGACGATACCGCGCGGCGGACGGAGTTCTTGCGAATGCGGGACGACGCCGCTAAGGGCGAGTTCTCCGTCGTCCTATGTTGGGATCAAGACAGGTTCGGGCGGTTCGATCCGATCGAGGGAGGCTACTGGATACTCCCGTTCCGAGACGCCGGGGTCCGGCTGGAAACGATCGCACAAGGCCGGATCGACTGGACGGACTTCGCAGGTCGTTTACTCTACGTCGTCCAACAAGAGGCGAAACATGCCTACCTCCGGGATCTCAGCCGGAACGTGGCACGGGGACAGTTGCCCGGCGCCAGCCTCACTGGCCAGGTGACTCGCACCAGCGACTCGCTGGACCCCGGCAACCGGACGCTGCGGATCGAGATCGACATCGCCAATCCGGAGGGAAGGCTCAAGCCGGGGACGTACCTTCAGGCGGAATTGGAGGTGGCGAAGCGGAAGGACGTATTGGCCTTGCCTCACGCGGCGATCCTCACGCACGACAAGAGCACGTTCTGCCTGACCGTCGACGACCAAGGCAAAGTCGCCCAGGTGCCCGTGCAGCTGGGCATCCAAGCCGGCGCGGACGTCGAGATCCTGTCCGGGCTGAGCGGTTCCGAACGGATCATCACCGCCAACGTCGGCGGCTTCCGCGAAGGACAAATCGTGCAGGCGGTCACGGAGACCGCGGCCAAGTAGCGGGCCGATCGTCTTGAGGTTGCCGGACCACGTGGCCGCGTCTCTCCGAGATGCGAATCCGCCCGCGGAGCGAGCGGTCTACGATTCGCGAAGGAGCAGTGAATTCCGCCGATTGCCCGTGGCAGGGCTCAGAGAGCCATGCTATGGCAAATCTCGCCTGATCGGCAAAGTCGTTCGAAGCGACTCGACCGTTATTTCTGTTGCGAGTAGCCCGTGACCGGTGCGTATCGTATCAACCATTCCGTCGGTGCCGATGCTCCTGTAACAGACCGGCCGAATATAGGGAGAAGCGTGGTTCGGTAAGTTGAGCCGAAGGATTGCCTGGTAGGGCATGGACGATGCTGATACGACGACCGCGATGGGCGCTGATCTTGGGCCTGATCGTCACGGCGTACGCCAGGCCGAGCTGCGGCAAGTGGCCGACTTGGACCGCGTCGCGCAGGAGGTGGTCACCGCCCACGCGCAAGTCCAAACTCGCGTTCAGCGGATCGAAATCGCCCGCGCCGGGATTCCGGCCGCGGAGGAGTCGTTCCGGCTCAACTGGGAGCGGATCAAGAGCGCCCAAGGCTTGCCCATCGAGGTGCTGCAGTCCATCCAATCGCTGGCCCTGGTCCGGCGCCAGTACCTGAACGCCGTCAGCGACTATAACGTCGCCCAGTTCCAGTTGTGGTGGGCCACCGGCTGGCTGGCCGATCCGGCCTGCTCGCCTCCGGAAGCCCCGCCCATCCCGCCCAACTCGTCCGCCGGTCTGTCCGAGAACGCTCCGGCGTTCGCGAGCCCTCGCCCCCGATGAAGCTTCCGCGCGATGTCGCCGAGCCGACTCCGGCCGCCGTTTGGGCCCGCGGCGAAAGCAGTAGGTTCCCTGAGGGCCACACGGCGCGCGAAAAAAGAGGAAAATTTCTCTCACTACATCTTGATACCGAGTCTCAGTGGCGATATAGTGGCGTGCATCGTGGGGATTCAAAGAGGGCTCCGGCGGCTCGCGTTGCTGCCGGCGGGGCCCTCCGGCAGGTTCGATTTGCGTGCTTGCCCGACAGCCAGCGGCGCGCGTCTTCCAGGACGCTCGCTGCCAGCCATCCAGCTCGTTCTCTCGCCCGTGAACACTGCCCCTCGCGCTTTCGACGCCGTCAGCCCGAGAGCGGATGTGCGTGACGCCCGGCCGCGCTCGTTCTCTGGAGCGGCTCGCAGCGTGCTGGGAAGCAGGCCGCCGGAAGAATCACCCGTGCCAGGCGGATGAGATAGGGGGCGATGATGGAATCCTTTTCGGCCAATCCGAGTGCGACGCCGTTTTTGCCGGAGAGCGCCGCCGAACTTCAAGCGGGGCGTGCCGACGATCGCCAGTCCTGCGCGCGTGCCGACGGATCGTGCGGCGTCTGTCAGGGGCTGACGGCAAAACGGGTGCTGCGCTCGGAGGATCTGTTTGCCGGCGAACGGGAGCTGTTCATCATCCACCAGGATCAGGTGTACCGCCTGTTGTGCACGAAGAACGATCGCTTGATTTTGCAGAAGTGAATCCGAACGTAACGCGGTAAGCCAGCCGATAGGTAGGGGCCGTCCGATGCGGCTTCTGTCTCGCAAGCCAGCCGCCAGAGTGTGATCTGGGGTGACAGCCGATGGTCGGCTGTCGTGGCCAAGTGAGAGAGGAGTCGGAACGATGTCTCGAAGACGAAATGCGTTTACGTTGATCGAGTTGTTGGTGGTGATCGCGATCATGGGGATCCTGGTTGCCCTGTTGTTGCCCGCGATTCAAGCCGCACGCGAGTCGGCGCGGCGGTCCAGTTGTACGAACAACCTCAGGCAGATCGGCGTGGCACTGCACAATTACCACGTGTCACACAACCGCTTTCCGGGGCTGGGGATCACAACCGCCACGAGCTTTTCGGTGCAGGCCAGCCTGCTGCCGTTTGTGGAGCAGCAGGATTTGCAGCGGCTGATCGACTTCGAGCAGCCGCTGTATCTGGGGCCCAGTCATGCCCAGACGTTGAATCCCGCCCAGGCTGAAGCGGCCCGCACGGTGCTTTCGCTGTTTCGCTGTCCGAGCGAACCCGCGG
>CAYUFW010000004.1:53597-66642 GCA_964443915.1 uncultured Pirellulaceae bacterium | reverse complement strand
CTGGCAGGCGGCAACTACGTGGTTTGCAGCGGGTCCGGGACGGGGACGAACTACGATCTGCGGTATCCCACGGACGGCATGTTCTTCTACGGATCGGGGCGTGGCTTTCACTCCATGACCGACGGATCGAGCAACACGATGGCCGTGGCCGAGTGTCTGCTCGGACAGCGGACCGCCGTGTCGGGACCGCTTCCCGGACCGCGCGAGGCGCAACGGCTGGCCGGCACGCTCTCCGGCTCGCCCATCGCCGGCGGGCCGGGGCTGTCGGGAGTCTTCAATCCGGACCTCAGCGCTTTCGCGGCCTCCTGTACCAGTTGGCAGGGGGAACGCGGCTTCGGTTGGATTGTCGGCAAGCCGGTCTCGACGACGTTTTCCGCCTATCTGTCGCCGAACAGCCCCGTTCCGGACATGGCCCGGCACGGCATTGGAGCGCGGAGCAGCCATCCGGGCGGCGTGCATGCGGCGTTGGGCGATGGGAGCGTCCGCTTTCTTGCGGACAGCATCGAATTGGACGTGTGGCGTGCGTTGGCGACGTGTGCGGGGGGCGAGGTGGTGGGCCGGTTGTAGGCCGGGTTAGGCCTGGGCTGGTGGCCGCGTTCGCCAGAACGCGGGAGCCACCAGCCGGATGAGGCCGCGTTCGCAAGAACGCGGCTACGACCGTGCAGTTCGTTTCGAGCAGAAAGTGTGACGGCATGATCTCGGATTGGTTCGCTTGGTTTCTGCCATTGGCCGCGCCCGAGGAACGGGCGGCCGGCTTGGTGCTGCTGTTCGTGGCGAGCGTGGCGACGCTCCACGCCGCGGCAGGCCTGGCCGCGCGGCAGCGCTGGTATGTCGCGGTCCTGGCCTTTGTCGCTTACGCCTTGGCGGGCTTCCTGCTGAATCCCTTGGCCGACGCCAACCCGCCGCGGGAACTGCTGCGTTGGCTGGGCAGTCCTCGCGGCACGGCGACGGCCAGTCTGCTGCAGTTGCTGCTGGGAGCGGCCAGTCTGGCGCTGGCGTCGTACCGTTCGGCAGGCGGGGCCGGCCGTTGGGCGGTGTTCGGTTTGGGCGTCGTCCAAGCCGCGCCGGCCGTGCCGGTCGTCCTCCTGATGCTGCTGGCGGAGCAGTGGCGACTGGCCGAATCCCTGGGCAAGCGTCCGGAGACGGTGGGCTGGGAGGTCGGTCTGGCGGCGGGCAGTCTCGTCGTCGGCGGCGTGCTGTTGGCCCGGACGCTGCCCCGGCGTTGGCTGCGAGAACTGGAACTGTGGCTGGGCATCGGTCTGCTGCTGGCATGCATGATCGTGCCGGTCCTGCCAGCCGAGCTGCCGCGGCCGGTATGGAAGGACGACGTTTCCGGCCTTGGCGCGGTGACGCTCGTGCTGGCAGGCGCCGCAGCGCTGGCGGGCCTCGGCTGGTACTGGGAATCCGTGACCACGTGGCTGCTGCGCTTCGGCCGCTTGGCAGCACGTAACGTGGTAGCCGCGTTCGCCAGAACGCGGGTTTGACCCTGGAGAAGCGGCCCGCGTTCTGGCGAACGCGACGACAAGCCTGTGAACAGTCCATGTTAGGGAGGATTGCCGATGGGATTGCTGACCGACATTTTTCACCTGATATCCAGCGCGCTGCTGATTCCCACGATGCTCCTGTTGCTGTGGTGCTTGGCGCGGGCCTTGATCTGGCTGGGGCAGACGCTCCGCGAGGCGGCTGCGCGGGCCAAGGACGCTCCTGCGGTGCAGCGATTGGCCGCCGACTTGGACGCCTTGAACCCCGCGTGGACGGCGCCCGGCGGCAGTTCGGTGCTGGCGACGACGCTGGCGCGAGTCCAGCTCGCCGCGGACGACCCGATGTTCGTGGAACGCTTGCTGCACGAAGCCGAATTGACGTGGGACCGCCGCCTGGAGCCGCTGCGCAATCTGATCCGCCTCGGTCCCATGTTCGGCCTGATGGGGACCTTGATCCCTCTCGGCCCGGCGCTGATGGGGCTGGCCAACGGCGACCTGCAAACCATGGCCTCGAACCTGATCGTGGCCTTCGCGACCACCGTGGTGGGCCTCGTGTCCGCTGGAATCGCCTTGATAGTCCTGAGCGTCAAACGGGGCTGGTACCGAGGGGATGCGTTACTGCTGCAGTACGCCGGGCGGCGTACGCTGCAATCGCCGCCCGCGTTACGGTCTCCGGTGCGGCCGCCGGACGCGGTGCAGGCCGATGCGATGCGGTCTGCCGAAGCGGATCCACTTGTGTTCGCCCATTCCCAGGAGTTCCGGCATGCAGCCGCCGTATGACCGCTGTGCCTTGCCGCCGCCGCCGAGTTTTGCGGACGACGGCGACGACCTGAATCCGCTGGCAGGCGTGGCCAATCTGTTCGACGTGGCCATGGTTTTCGCCCTGGCGCTGATGGTGGCCCTGGTTGCCTATCTCCGGCTGCCGGCGGTGCTGCAACAGAAGGACTTCACCGTAATCACCAATCCCGGTCAGCCCGACATGGAGATCGTGGTCAAGGAAGGCGAGGAGATCACCCGTTACGAAGCGACCGATGCGACGGGCAGCGGCCGGGGGGAACTGTTGGGCCAGGCCTATCGTCTGCCCGATGGCCGAGTCGTTTACGTGCCTGCCGACAAGGAACAGAACCGCCGCCTGAATCCGCCGAATGAACGGCCGGCGGAACGGCCGACGGAACGGCCGGCTTCGACAGAGGAATCGCCATGATGCGAAGACGAGTGCGTGTTCTTTTGGCCGTCATCCTGGGGGGCCTGGCTGCAGCGGCAGGCGCGTGGACGTACCAGCGCCACTGGCAGCCGGTGCGATTCGCCAGCGTGGGCTTTACCGACGTCGACTGGGCCAGTTGGGACGACGCTGCGCGGGCGGCGGGCTACACCCTGCACCGCTACGAACGCGAGGCCCTGGCCGACGTCGCCTTGGCCAATTATCACGTCGTGTTCCTGCGCGGCATGGGACTGCGGTTGAGCGAGCCGCAGTTGGAATCGCTGCAGAAGGCGCGCGACGCCGGGACTCAAATCGTGGTCCTGGCCGCGACGAACGACCTGGGGCGGCACCAGAACACGCTGCCGGCCGAGCACCAGCGGCAGGTCGACGCGTACCTGCAACACCGTGGCGAGGACAATCTGGCCGGCCTGCTGCACTACCTGGCCGCGGCGTATGCGGGGCGGAAGGCCGCCGTCCCGGCCGTCGTCGAGAAACCGTTGATCGGTTTCTTTCATCTCGGCGGCGCGGTGTTCGAGGACTTGCCGGCCTACGAGGCGCACCTCGACGCGCTGCGACTGCGCGGGGCCGCCGACGCACCCAGGGTGGCCTTGTTCGGCCCGCTGCTCGATCCCCGCGACCGCCTGAACCTGCGCTGGGTCGATACGCTGATCGAAGGGCTTCAGCGGCGCGGCGCCAGGGTCTACCCGGTGTTCGGCAGCCAGCGGGCGTGGCGCCTGGTCGAGGAGGCCAAGCCGGACCTGGTCATCACGCTGCCCCACGGCCGGTTGACGTCCGGCAATCAGGCCCCCGAGTCGTTGGACTCGCTGCACGCCCCGGCCCTGAGCGCGCTGTCGCTCGTCCAGGACGCCGACTCCTGGCAGGCCGATCGGCAGGGCATGGCCGGCGGGTTCTTGGGCCAGTCCATCACCGCTCCCGAACTGGACGGCGCCATCGAGCCGATTCCCGTGACGGCCCTGGAGCCGAATGAACGAGGAGTGAAAGTCCGCACGGCGATCCCGGACCGGCTGGACAAGTTCCTCGCCCGGACCATGAACTGGCTCAACTTGCAGCGCAAGGCAAACGCCGACAAACGGCTGGTGATCGTGTACTACAAAGGCCCCGGCGCGACTGCCTTGACGGCCGAAAGCCTGGAGGTCGTTCCCTCGCTGTTCAACGTCCTGAAGCGGCTAGAACAGGAAGGTTACGATCTGGGAGGGCAGTTGCCGGCCACGGCCGAGGAGTTGGAAGCCCTGATCCAGCGCCGCGGCCGGACGATCGGCCAATGGGCGCTGGGGGCGTACGAGCAGTTCCTGGAAGAAGCCGATCCCGAACTGGTTCCCGCCGCGGCGTATGCCCGCTGGCTGGAAGTCGTCCTGTCGCCGAAACGCCGGTCGGAACTGGTTCAGGCCTGGGGCCGGATTCCAGGCCAGCAGATGGTTGCCGAGCGGGACGGCGAGCCCTGTCTGGCCGTCAGCCGGATCCGCATGGGCAACGTCGTGATCATGCCGCAGCCGACCGTGGGCGGCGGCGATGGGCGGGACGGCGAAATCCGCGCGATCCACGGCACCGACAAGGCCCCGCCCCATTTCTATCTCGCGGCCTACCTGTGGGCCCGGTTCGGCTTCCAGGCCGATGCCATCGTGCATTTCGGCACGCACGGGTCGCTGGAGTTCACGCTGGGCAAGTCGGCCGGCCTGAGCGCCGACTGCTGGCCCGATATCCTGATCGGCGACTTGCCGCACATCTATCCTTACGTGATCAACAACGTCGGCGAAGCGTTGGTGGCCAAACGCCGCTCGTACGGCGTCATCGTTTCGCACCTCACGCCGCCGTTCGTCCACGCGGGCCTGTACGGCCAGTTGGAAACCCTGCACGCCAAGCTCCACGAGTTGCGCGCGGCGGAGGATCCGGGCCTGAGCGAAGAATTGCGCCGCACTGTCACCGGGCACGCCCGGCAGCTCGAATTGGCTGCGGACCTCGGCCTGCCGGAACGCGACGCTGGTGGGGGACTGATTTCGGACGAGCAGCTCGAACAGCTGCACGACTACCTCCACCGGCTCAAGGACGAACACGTCACGGACGGCCGGCACGTGCTCGGACGCGAGTTGACCGAGGACCAGGTGCGCGAGACCGTCACCGCCATGCTCGGCAGCGTCCAGAGGGACGCCACCCTCCTCGAACTGGCCGGGCAAGCGGACGAGCCGGCCGCGCGCGAGCAGGGGACGGCCTGGGTGCGGTCCCTGGTCGATCGTGTGCTCGACGGCCGCGTCCAGCCGGACAAGTACGCCTCCAACGAAGTCGTCCAGCCGGTGCTGGCGGCCATCCCGCGGTACGCCGATGCGTTGCGCGAATCGCCCCGGCGGGAACTCGACGCGCTGCTGGGCGCCTTGCGCGGCCACTACATCCGCCCGTCGTCCGGCGGCGACCCGGTCGTTAATCCCGCCTCGGTGCCCACGGGGCGGAACATGTATTCCGTGAACGCCGAGCAGGCGCCGACGGACGAGGCGTGGCGCGTGGGCGTGCGTTTGGCGGACGAGTTGCTGGCCGACCATCTGCGCAAGAATAACGCGTATCCGCAGAAGGTGGCCTTCACTTTGTGGGGCGGCGAGTTCATCCGCAGCAAGGGCTCGACCGTCGCCCAGATCCTGCACCTGCTGGGCGTCCGGCCTGTCCGCGATTCGCGCGCCGTGGTCCACGACGTGGAACTCGTCCCGGCCGCCGAGCTGAAGCGTCCCCGGATCGACGTCGTCGTCCAGACCTCCGGCCAATTCCGGGATGCGGCCGCGTCGCGGATCGCCCTGATCGACAAGGCCGTCCGCCTGGTGAGCGAACTGCAGGAAGACGAGACGGCCAACCACGTCCGCGCGGGATCGGCCCGCGCCGAGATGACGCTCAAGTCCCAGGGCTATTCCGCCGCCGAGGCCCGCGAACTGGCTACGGCGCGCGTGTTCGGCTCCGCCGGCAACCAAAGTTACGGAACGGACATCATGGGCGTTGTGGAAAAGGGGGACACTTGGGAGAACGAAACCCAGGTCGCGGAACGATACGTGCAGAACATGGGCGGCATCTATCGCGACGGCCAGCAGTGGGGCACCTACCATCCGGGGCTGCTGGAAGCCCAACTCGACAAGGCCGAAGTGGTCGTCCAGCCGCGTTCGTCCAACATCTCCGGGCCGTTGAGCCTGGACCACGTCTACGAGTTCATGGGCGGCCTCACGCTGTCGATCCGCAACGCGACGGGCAAGGACCCGGCCGGCTACTTCGGCGATGAGCGGCGGCCGGGACAAGCCCGCTTGACGACAGCCCTGGCGGCCATCCGCGAGGAAGCCCGCACGACGCTCTGGAATCCCCGTTTTCTCCAAGGCATCCAGCGGGAAGGGGCCACCAGCGCCGCCTCGCTGACCGAGACCGTCCGCAACCAGTACGGCTGGAACGTCATGCAGCCGTCGGTGATCTCCGGCAGCATGTGGGACGAGACGTACAGCGTGCTGATTGCCGACCGGCATCAGTTGGGAATCCGCGAGTTCTTCGAGCGCAAGAATCCCTTCGCCCTGCAGGACCTGACGGCCGTCATGCTGGAGACCGCCCGGAAAGGGATGTGGACGCCGTCCACGGACGTGTTGCAGCACCTGGCGACGCTGCACGTCGAACTGGTCGCCAGGCACGGCGCGGCGTGCAGTTACGAGACCTGCGGGAACGTCAAGACCCGCGAGTTCATCGACGGCCAACTGGACGCCCCTGGCGACGCCATCCCGCCGGAACTCGCCGCCGCGTACCAGCAGAACCTGACCGCCGCCCTGGCCTCGGCCCGTCCGCTGCCCGAAGTCGAAGGCATGCAGTTGGAGGAGAAGCAGGCCGCGGCCGAGCCTCCGCCCGCACCTGCCTCGCCGGCGAACAGCCTGACCCTGGCGAGCCTCGTCCTCGCCGCCGTCCTGGGCACCCTGCTCGCGGGAAGATCAGGAGCATGGGATTGCCCGAGATTCCGATGACGATCAGCAGCATGCCGAGGAGCCACAACAGATAATTCATCATCGAAGTCAGTTTCGGCGACTTCTTGCCCGGCCGACAATCGTAGCCAGGACTCCGCCGGCCCAGCCGCGGAATCGTTCCCGCCCGCCCCGCCTCCGCCGGGTTCCAGAGCGGCCGCCTAATACCTGTCCTTATCGTGATGCCTGTCCTTTTCGCCACAGGTCGAGCAGAACGCCCCGGTGCATCCGTCCGCACCGGGCGTGCAAGGAAACCGACTTGCGCGAAGGTCTCACGAAGCCACGCTCCGCCGCCCCAGGCACGGCTGACATAGTGAGCCGTGCCACACTGAGCAGGGCCACGCCCGTCAGGTGGGCTCGAGCTTCGCGCGAGCGAGGGCACGCGCCACTCCGAGCACGCGTCCCCGTCACTCGTTGGCTTCCGGATGGGGTGGCTTCGTTCCGAACCGGGCCTCGTATTGGGCGGCGAATTTCTCGGCTCGCTTCGGGCTGCAGATGAAGCATTGCGATTCCGGTCGATTGTGCTCCTGGCACCAGTCGCCCTTCTTTTGATATTCGGCCGCGACTTTGGCGTTGCACTGCGCGCAGATCTCCTCCGGCGCGCTGTGCTCCGCGCACCACCACTGGCTATGGTCGTCGGCGACGCCCGAAGGTGCAGCCGGCTGGGCTTCCTGCGGCCCGGTCGTGGCGGTCTTCCCGCAGCCGGTGGCCAGGAATCCGGCAAGTGCCAGCAATGAAATCGACGCGCCTCGCATCCAAAACACCGCGTTCATCCAATCCTCCTTCATCAGGCATGCGCCTGGATCAAGTTGCACCGAAACGGGCTCGCTCCACGCGCCGCGAGTTGGTCTCGGTTGGTTCGCTCGTCTCTGGTTCACGATTTTCGCCAATCAGCCACTCCAACTGCTCGGGACGGACTCCGAACAGCCGATTCAGCAGCCATACCAGTCCAACGGCGGCCGAATCAAACAGCACATAGAGGACGCGGATCACCAGCAAGGACATCACCATGGCGCTGATGACCCCGCCGATCACGACGGTCGCCAGCGGCCGCTGCACCTCCGCTCCCATGCCCGTGCTGAGCGCCATCGGCACGAACCCCAAACTGGCCACCAGCGTGGTCATCAGCACGGGGCGCAGACGCGTGACGGCCGCCCGCTGTACCGCCGCATCCCGTGGCAGGCCCTGACGCCGCAGCTGACGGATGTAGGAGACCAGAATCATGTCGTCCAGGACCGCCACACCCGACATGGCGATAAACCCGATGGCCGCGGAGATCGAGAAAGGCATGTCGCGAAGCCAGAGGGCGACAATGCCGCCGACCCAGCCCAACGGCACGCCGGTAAAGACCCGCAGGGCGTCGATCACGTTGCGGTAGGTCAGGAAGAGGAGCGTGGCGACCAGGCCCAATGCGGCGGGAACCACGATCATCAGGCGTCGCCGGGCGCTCTCGTAGTGCTCGAATTGGCCTCCGAACGTGACGCGGTAGCGGCCCGGCGGCAATGGGACTCTCTCGGCGATCTTCCGCTTGGCCTCCTCGACGAAACCCACCATGTCCCGCCCGCGGACATTGGCCGAGACGGTAATTCGCCGCTGATACCACTCGCGCTTGATCGTGGACGGTCCCTCGATGATCTCCATGGCCGCCAGGCGCGAAAGCGGAATCCGCTCGCCAGCCGGCGTTGTCACGAGGATTGCCCCGATCGTCTCGGGACTGGCACGCACGCGCTCCCACCGGCTTGCTGCCCAGCGACTCGACCAAATCGAGCACGGCCTTGGCCGAGATGCCGTAGCGCGCGATCTCGTCTTGTTTCACCCGAATCTGGAGGACGGGCTGCCCGGTAATCTGCTCCGTGCTGACGTCCGCAGCGCCGAGAATCGACTGCAACACCCGCTCGATCTCGGCGGCCTTTTTGACCAGCACGTCGAACTCGTCGCCGAACAAGATCGCAGCCACATCCGAGCGAATGCCGGAGATCATTTCATTCATCCGCATCTCGATCGGCTGCAACATGGCGATCCGTTGCCCCGGCAAATCGCGGAGTTCTCGCTGGATCAGTTCTGTCAAGTCATCCTGCGTACGTGCTCGCTTCCACCGCTCCCTAGGCTTCAACGTGATGAAGATGTCGGTCAACTCCACGCCCATCGGGTCCGTCGCCACTTCGGGCGCACCCATCCGGCTCCAAACGTACTGAATCTCGTCCGGGAAGGCCGCCAACAGGGCCTTTTCCATTCGGGTGTTGTAGCGAATCGACTCGTCCAGGTTGATTCCGGCCAGCCGGATGACATTGACCACCAGCGACCCTTCCGACAATCTCGGCACGAACTCCGAGCCGAGATTCGGGGCGAGCATCCCGAAGGCGACCACCAGCACGCCCAGCGTCATGCCCATCACGATCAACTTGTGCTCCATGCAAACCCGCAGGAGCGGATTGTGGATGCGATGCGCAATCCGCATCAGCAGCGGTTCCCGTTCTTCGATCCGCCGGGGAAGCATGAGGCTGGCCAGCACGGGCATCAGCGTCAGCGAGAGGACCAGCGATCCGGCCAAGGCCAGGATGACGGTCAGGGCCATCGGGCGGAAGAGTCTGCCTTCGACCCCTTCCAGCGTGAGGATGGGCAGGTACACGATCATGATGATCAGTTCGCCGAACATCGTCGGCTTGCGGACCTCGATGGCCGCCTCGCGGATCACGTCCAGCCGGCTCGGCGGCGAAACAGGGGACAGGGCCAGATCGTGTCCCGCCCCCTCCCGGCCGTTCCGGCCAACGGGACCGGTCCCCGGTTTCGCGGCGGCCAAGTGTCGGATGCAGTTCTCGACCATGACCACGGAGCTATCGACGATCATGCCGAAGTCGATCGCGCCCAGGCTCAGCAGGCTGGCCGCGATGCCGAAGCGGAGCATCCCTGAGAAGGCAAACAGCATGGACAGCGGGATTGCCAGGGCGACGATCAAGCCGGCACGGAGGTTGCCGAGAAACAGAAAGAGAACGGCGATCACGAGCAACCCGCCCTCAAACAAATTCTTTCGCACCGTGTCGATGACATGATCGACCAGTTCCGTGCGGTCGTATACCGTCTGAACGGTCACGCCCGGCGGCAAGGTGGACTTGATCTCCTCCAGCTTATGCTTGAGCGCCCACGTGACCTCGTGGCTGTTTTCGCCCATGAGCATAAAGCCCAAACCAAGCACGGCTTCGCCCCGGCCGTGGGCAGTCACGGCTCCCATTCGGATTTCGTGGCCGGTCTGGACGTCGGCCACATCGCGGACGCGAATCGGCACGCCATCCTTGGCGGTGATCACGATATTCTTGATCTGTTCGATGTTGACGGTCCGGCCCTGGCCGTGGACCAAGAGCATCCTCGCCTCGACACGGATGCTCCCGCCGCCCACATTGCGGTTGTTCTCTTGGACGGCCTCGGTAACCTGGTCGAACGTCAGGCCGTGCTTGATCAGCCGGCTGGGGTCGAGACGGACCTGATACTGCTTTTCGTAGCCGCCCCAACTGTTCACTTCGGCCACGCCGGGAATGGAGCGAAGTTGCGGCTTGACCACCCAGTCGTGAAGCGTCCGCAGCTC
The DNA here is from genome assembly GCA_964443915.1 of uncultured Pirellulaceae bacterium. Classification (GTDB taxonomy): domain Bacteria; phylum Planctomycetota; class Planctomycetia; order Pirellulales; family Pirellulaceae; genus Anammoximicrobium. The sequence continues at coordinate 56,394 of CAYUFW010000004.1, read as the reverse complement.
GGTGATCTTCTTGATTCGCTCCTCCTCGGAAAAGTCGTAACCTTCATACGTCAACACGTAATGAAAGACTTCCCCCAGCCCCGTGGAGACGGGCCCCATCTGCGGGCGGCCGATGCCCTCGGGGAGTCGCACGGTCCCCAGCCGCTCGTTGACCAGCTGGCGGGCGAAGTAGATGTCGGTTCCGTCCTGGAACGTGACGACCACTTGCGACAGGCCGAACTTGGAGATCGAACGCACCATGTCCAGCCTCGGCAGTCCGCTGATCGCCTGCTCGACGGGAAAGGTGATCTGGCGCTCGACTTCCTCGGGCGCGAGCGCCGGCGCAACCGTGTTGACCTGAATCTGGACCGGGGTGGTGTCGGGGAAGGCGTCGATGTCCAGGTGCGCGAGCGAGACCGCCCCGCCGGCGGCCAAGGCCAGCACAACGGCAATCACCAGGAAACGGTGCCGCAGCGAAAAGTCAATGATCCCGTTGAGCATGCAGCCTCCCTACTCGGCGCAACAGCCCTCGCCCAAGCTGTTCTTCAAGAGTTCGGCCCGGAGCACGTCGCTTCCCTCGGCGGCCACGACTTCCCCGGGCAAAACGCCGGCAATGATCTCCGTAAACTTCTCACCTCCAGCTCCCAGCCGTACCGTGCGGACGTGAAACACCTTGGGGCTTGCGGGCTCGTCGAAGTAGCCTCGATCGCGCACAAAAACCACCTGGCAGCAGCCTTCCCAATGGATCGCCTCGTTGGGGACCACGATGGCCTCCGGCTCTTCGCGCAGGACAATCTGCCCTGCTCCGAACGTCTCATTGCGAAGTTGCCCCTGGGGATTGGGCAGTTCCGCGCGGACGCTGACCGTCCGTGTCTCTCGGTCGGCGGTCGTGCTGATCCAGACGACGGTTCCGCGAACTTCGTTGCCGCCGCCATCGGGCTGAAACCGAACCGGCTGGCCCAACGCAAGCCTGCCGGCGTCTTCCACCGAAACGCTCAGCGTGAGCCACATTCGGCGGGTGTCCGCGATCTGGAACAAGATCCGCGAGGTGTCCACTATTTCTCCCGCCACGGCCTGCCGCGCCACGACGATCCCATCCAGCGGAGCCCTGACGGGAAGCAGATTGGCTGTCGCTTCATCGGGACGGAACTGCTGCACGTCGGCTTCGGGAACCCCCAACCAGCGAAGCCGTTCCGCTTGCTGCTCCGCCGACAACCCGCGCAACGGTTCGACGTCCACCGGCAGTCCGAAATTCGAGAGCGACTGCTGAACGCTGAGCAGACGGGCGCGGGCCTGCACCCACGCGGCTTGGGCTTCCACGACTTGCCGGCCGGGCACAATCTCGGTCAGCGATTCCAGCCGCTGGACGGCCTTTTGCGTGAGTTCTTCTTGCGCCAGGGCTTGGATGAGGTCCATCTTGGCTCGGCCCACTTCTGCGGCATCGACCAGGGCCAGCACCTCCCGCGACTGGACCCGGTCCCCGACGTTTTTCATTACCTGCCACACCGTCCCGGACAGACGTGGCGAGAGGCTGGCAAAGCGGGTCTGGTCGTAGGTGATCTGGCCATTCGCCGCGACCGCCTCAACGAGCGGTTGCCGATCCACTAACGCCACATCCAGGCCCGCCTTCTTTACCGCTTCCGCGGATGCGAACTGGATGCGGCGCCGGTGGTTCTTGCAGAGCGCGTTGTTGGCCCGCCGCGGGGCTAGGATCAGCGCCTGCGCTGCCCGTCGGCGGTCGGCTTCCGTCACCTCCTGCGGCGTTTTCCAATGAGCGATATCGGGGTGTTCGAGGGGACAGTTGTGAACGCCATGCTCCTGGCACCAGCCGTAATCCGGGCCCCGCGGCAGCAGGTCCGGGTCGCATTCAACACACTGCGATTCCGGGACCCCGTGCTCCTCGCACCAGTCGTCACGCCCGGTGGTGGAGCTCCCCGTCAGCGTGGAAAACTTGGGCAGTTTCCAGTCCGCATGGTGTCCGTAAAGGCCGAGGCCGGCCAGAGCCAGCATCACGCCCAGCGTGGGCACTTGGCGAACCAACCATCCCACGCCGCGGAGACGGCGCGGCCCCTCGTGGAATTCCGCTCGCCCTCCCTCGGATCGCTCGGCCACGTTGGCTGGCGAAGGTTCCCTCGGGCGATCGACAATCGCTTGCGTCATGGACGTTCTCCTGCCGACGAAAAATGCGCGAAAAACCCGCCTTGATGACGTGGCTGCACACGGTCAGTCGCGAACGGCGCAGAAGGTCAACAGCGACCAGAAGTCGGCGAGCGATTTAGAGCAAGAACGACTCGATGAGCGCGCGCAGTTCGCGCCCAGAATCCAGGCTCGGAAAATGACAGGCAGAAGTCTCAACCGTGACGTCCCATGCACGACCCGCAGTCCCGCTTGCCAGTGGTGGTTCTGGGGCCAGCCAAAACACGGGAACCGGCTGGAGATCCGAAGCCGGTGACTGGTCGGCAAGCAAAGCTCCGTGGCAGAGACAACTGCCTGCCCGTTCAGCGGGATGGCGATCACACGGGGTCCCATCCCCATCCGGACACTCCGCAGGCGGGCAACAGGCGCCGCGTGCCGCTTGGTAATGCCCGGCATCCTGCTCCGCGCACGTTGCCCCTGCCGGTCCCATGCAAGCGAAGGGACACAGCACCAGCACGGCAATGAGGCACCAAGTTGTCATTACGCGGGCGACCATGCGACGAATCCTATCCCAGCAGCATTCCCAAAAATTCTAGGTTTCCTCTCCGCGCTGAACAAGGCAGAACCGTGAATATTTCTGTGATGGCCTCGCGTGCTCCAGGAGACCGATTGCGAAAATCCG
>CAYUFW010000004.1:43988-53587 GCA_964443915.1 uncultured Pirellulaceae bacterium | reverse complement strand
AGGGCTTCGCCGCATGATCGTCCCGCTCCTGGCAAAGGCTGTGTCATCTCGTTATCGCAGGAAGAAGCCGCACCAGTAACATGACCGGGCACAAATCGCGTCACACCGCCTGGCCTTTCCAGATTGACAGCGGTCGTCGGGTTCAGGAGGGGGCCCTATAATCTCCCGTGTCAAGCCCGGCTCTGCCGGGGCGACTCGACCAGTTTGGCGGGGAGTGTACAGGGGATTGAAGTATGGCCAGAGATCCCATCTGTGGCATGACGGTGGACGAGGCGTCCGGCCTGCGAGCGGATCGCGACGGGCAGACCTTCTACTTTTGTTGCGAGCACTGTCGGCGGACGTTTCTTGCCCAAGGAACAGCCACGATTGGTGTGCAACACGGCCGCGCGGAAATGAAACCGCTCGCAACTGGGAAGTATTTCTGCCCGATGTGCGCCGGCGTCGTCTCCGATACGCCGGGCGCGTGCCCGAAGTGCGGGATGCACCTGGAACGGAATCTCGCCTGGACCGCGCCGGAAAGCGGGCTCTACACGTGCCCCATGCATCCGGACGTCAGGCAGGACCAGCCGGGCACTTGTCCGAAATGCGGCATGGACCTGGAGCGGGAGCGTCCCGAAGCCGGGCACGAAGAAGACGACCCCGAGCTGCGCGCCATGACGCAGAGGTTCTGGGTATCGGTTGTCCTGGGGCTGCCCGTTCTGTTGTTAGCGATGCTGCCGATGCTGGGCGTGCCGGTGGATCAATGGATCGGACGATCGGCCGTCTCCTGGATTGAATTCGTCCTGGCCACGCCGGTCGTGCTCTGGGCTGGCTGGCCGTTCTTCGAGCGCGGCTGGCGGTCGCTGGTCACCTGGAACCTCAACATGTTCACCTTGATCGCCCTGGGAACGGGAGCGGCGTACTTCTACAGCGTCCTCGTCGTCTTGTTTCCCGGCGCGATTCCCGAAGCGTTCCGCCAACACGGGCAGGCAGAACTCTACTTCGAGGCCGCGGCGGTCATCACCGCGCTGGTCTTGCTCGGGCAAGTCCTTGAGCGTCGAGCGCACCGCCGCACCGGGAGCGCACTTCGGGAACTGCTTTCCTTGGCACCGCCGACCGCCCGAATCGTGACGGATGGACAGGAACGCGAGGTGCCACTGGCCCGGGTGAAGGAGGGGGACGTTCTCCGCGTCGTCCCCGGCGGCAAGATTCCCGTGGACGGGGAAGTCAGCGAGGGCCGCAGCAGTGTTGACGAATCCATGCTTACCGGAGAGCCCCTTCCGGTCGAGAAGGCTCAGGGTGACAAGGTGATCGGCGGAACGGTCAATCAGACCGGCTCATTTCTGATGCGGGCCGAGCGGGTCGGGCAGGAAACGGTCCTCGCGCAGATTGTACAGATGGTGGGCGAGGCACAACGAAGCCGTGCTCCCATTCAGCGTGTTGCCGACATGGTCGCTTCCTATTTCGTGCCCGCGGTCGTGCTGGCTGGCACCCCGGCAGCCGGCACTCTCCTATGCTCTGGTCAACGCCGTGGCCGTGCTGATCATTGCCTGCCCCTGCGCCCTCGGTCTCGCCACTCCGATGTCGATCATGGTGGGCGTGGGGCGGGGGGCGAAAGAGGGAGTACTGATCAAGGATGCGGCAACGCTGGAGCGGCTGGAGAAGGTCGATACCGTGGTGGTTGACAAGACGGGAACGCTCACGGAAGGCAGGCCCCGGTTGACCGGGGCGATCGCCGCGGGGCCGATCTCCGAAGCGGAAATGCTGCAACTCGCCGCTTCCCTTGAGCAGCCGAGCGAACATCCCTTGGGACGTGCGATCGTGCAAGGCGTCCGAGACCGGAACATCGACCTGCGGCCCGTCGAAGGATTCGATTCCGTGACCGGCGGCGGCGTCCAGGGCCGGGTTGCGGGGCGCACGGTGCTGGTTGGCACGCGAGCCTTCTTGGAGCAGAACCACGCGGGGGGCACTGCGGCGCTGGTCTCCGACACGGTCAAGCCCTCGACGCCCGAAGCCATCCAGGCCCTCCACAGCCTTGGCCTGCGCGTCTTCATGCTCACGGGCGACAACGAGCAGACGGCGCGGACGGTGGCCGAACAGCTGCACCTTGATCGCTTCGAGGCGGGCCTCCATCCTCGAGCGAAAAAACAAAGAGTAAGGACCTTGCGCTCGGAGGGGCGCGTCGTGGCCATGGTCGGCGACGGCATCAACGACGCTCCGGCTCTGGCGGAGGCCGACGTGGGAATTGCGATGGGCACCGGCACGGACGTGGCGATGGAGGCAGCGGCTGTCACGCTGGTGAAGGGCGATCTGCGAGGCATCGTCAAGGCCGTCCGGCTCAGTCGCCGCGTGATGCGGAACATCCGGCAGAATCTCTTCTTCGCCTTCGTGTACAATCTCCTGGGAGTGCCCGTCGCGGCCGGCGTCCTGTATCCGTTCTTCGGGGTCCTGCTGAGTCCCATGATTGCCGCCGCCGCCATGAGCGCCAGTTCGCTGTCGGTGGTGAGCAACGCCTTGCGGCTGCGAACCGTGACGCTTATCCGGGACGCTGGGCAGGACTAACGGAATCTCAATGCGCGTCTTTTCAAGCATGTCAGAGCACCTTGCCTTATCCCGCGGTCGCGGCGATGAAGAAACAGTCGGGCCGGCGCCATCGCCCCCCAAAGCCTCGATTCCCGTGGCCGTCCTGTTATTCTGCGTCTAAACTACGTCTGGGGCCTCCTGGGCGTGATCGTGACCATCGTGGTCACGCGGCTGGTGCTCGATCCGCCCGATGTACTCCTGGCCGCCAATCGTCACCCGCAAGCGGCCTTGCACGTGCGCGCCGTGGAGCAGTGTGTCCGCCAGTTCTTCGTCGGTCAGAACGAACTCCGAAGCTCCGGCCGGCGCAGGTTGTTTGGCGGTCAGCGTGTAATCCACGAATTGCCCGTTTTGGAAGAGCTGCAGAGTGATCGTCCCTTCCGGAATCGGCACGTGCTCCTTGCCGGCGGCGTCCAGCAAATGGACCTCGACCGTGTGCGTGGCCTCGTCGTGCAGCAACTCCGCGTGATACTCCTCGTCTCCCAGTACGATCAGATCTCCGCCGTGCGGACCCTGGGTCGCGTGGTCATGCCCCGCATGCTCGCCCGCTTCTTCGCCGTGGTCGTGCCCCGTTTCCGCAGCCGCCGGCGCACCTTCGCCCTGGGGCGACGGCGCTGGAGACGAAGCGGGACTGCAACCGGCCAAACTGAAAGCCATACCCGCCACGACCATCAGGCCCGCCAAGAAAACACCACCTCGCATCGCAGTTCTCCTTTTGTCCAATCAACCTTCCCAGGAACTTCCCGGCCGGCCTGAGCCCACGCTCGGGCTAGCACCACCGTTTCGGCGATGAGCTTCTTCCGTGAAGTCGATTTCCTCTTGCGCCTCGAGCGTAACCCGCTGGGCCGCTTTCAGGCCGAATTTCCAGAACATCGCCGGCCGCACCAGGAACTCCAAAGCCGTACTGGTGATCAGGCCGCCGATGATGACCGTCGCCACCGGGTAGAGAATCTCCTTGCCCGGCTCCCCGGCCGACAAAGCCAACGGCACCAAGCCGATGCCGGCACAGGCGGCCGTCATCAACACGGGGGCAACTCGCTCCTGGCCGCCGCGGACGATCATCTCCCGCGACCAGGTTTCACCTTCGTGCTGCACCAGGTGCAAGTAATGATTGATCAACAGGATGCCGTTACGAGTGGCGATGCCGCACAGGGAGATGAACCCGACCATTGCCGCCACGGTGAGAGTCTGCCCCGTCACGAAGAGGGCCGCCACGGAACCGATGAAGGCCATCGGCAACGCGATCAACACCTGCAGCGCCAGGTTGGCGGAGCGGAACATGGCGTACAATACCAGGAAGATCCCCAGGATGGCCCCGGCAAACGAGATGGCCATGACCTGCGACGCCGATTGCTGGCTCTCGAATTGCCCCCCGTAGTGGACGAAGTAGCCGGTCGGCAGGGTCCGTTCGATCGGCGTCAGGCGGGCTTTGATGTCCTGCACGACGTCGACGAGCCCGCGGCCGGACGTGTTGCATTGGATCACGATCCGCCGCCGGACCTGCTCGCGATTGATCGTGTTCGGGCCGCTGGCCGGATACACGCGGGCGACGGAGGCCAGATTGGTGGAGCCGCCCTCAGGCAGGTCGATCGTCAGCCGCTTAATGGCCTCGATGTCCTCCCGGAACGGCCCGTCGAACCGGACCAGCAGATCGAACGTCCGCTGGTCGAGCAGCACTTCGGAGACGACCTTGCCGTTCATTGCCGTTTCCACGAACTCGTTGATGTCGCGGCGGCGCAGGCCGTAGTTGTGAAGCGCCGAGCCGTCGATTTCGATCCGCAGTTGCGGGATTTCCACCTGGGGTTCCACCTGCAGGTCCGTGATTCCCGGAATACCCGACAGGGCGGCATTCATCGCCTGGGCCTTGCTCCGCAGAATGTCCAGATCGTCGCCGAACACCTTGATGGCGACCTGGGCTTGGACACCGGAGAGCATGTGCGAGATCAGGTGCGCCAAGGGCTGCTCGACACTCGTCACGATGCCGGGGATGTCAGCCAGAGCCTCGCGGACGTCGTCCAGGATTGCCTCGCGGCTGCGCGGGGAATTCGGGTCCAGCGAGGCGACAATCTCGGATTGACTGACAGGCACCGCGTGTTCGTCCAATTCCGCCCGCCCGGTCTTGCGGACGAAGGCCACGATGTCGTCGACGTGCTGCAGCCGCTCTTCGACTTTCGCGGCGATGCGATCCGACGTATTGAGCGAAGTCCCGGGCGGCAGAATCACGTTGATCTGGACCGAGCCTTCGTTGAACGGCGGCAGGAGATCGCTCTCCAACCACGCCACGGCCAGGACGGCCACCGCGACGGCCGCAAGGGCCGTCCCGAGCACGAGCCGCGGGGTCCGCAAGCTGAAGCGGATCGCGCCGCCCGAAACGGCTTTCAACGCTCGCAGAACCCAGCCCTCGCGCTCGTGTTCGGAGAAACGATCCACCCACAGCATGAGCGCCCACAGCGGCGGCGCGGCGATCCCGGCGATCGCCAGATGTCGCCAGACGGACAGACTCGACCACCATGCGGCCGCGTCCGACTGCCCTGCCCAGGACAGCCCCGCCGGAATGAGCCAATACGACAGGCCCAGCGTGGCGACGGGGGCCAACACGGCGGCCAGCCACGGCCAGATGCCGCGCCGCCCCAACAGCCAGTACGACAGGACCGGCGTCAGCGTCAGCGAAACGCACAGCGAGGCCACGATGGACACGATGTACGCCACTCCGACCGGCGCGAACAGCCGGCCTTCCATCCCGCCCAACGCGAACACGGGCACGAAAGCCAACACGACGGTCGCCGTGCTGAACACGATCGAGTTGCGGATCTCGGCACTGGCCTGGAACACCACCAGCAGCGGCGGCTTGGGAACGGCGGCGTGGCGATTCTCCTTCAGCCGCCGAAAGATGTTCTCCACGTCCACGACGGCGTCATCCACCAGTTCGCCGATGGCTACCGCCAGACCGCCCAGCGTCATCGTGTTGATGGACAGGCCGAACGCGGCGAACACGATGGCTGTAACCACAATCGACAGCGGGATGGCCGTCAAGGTAATGAATGTCGTGCGGAAGTTGAGCAGCACCAGAAACAGAATGATCACCACCAGAATACCGCCGTCGCGGAGCGCCTCGATGACGTTGCGCACCGCGCGATCGATGAATTCCCGCTGTTGGTACATCTCCGGATGCAGCCGAATGTCCGGGGGCAAGCTGCCTGCCAATTCGCGCAGGGCCGCCGTTACTCGCTCGGTGACCATCCGCGTGTCCGCGTTCGGCTGCTTGTTGATCGTCAGCACGACGGCGGGACCGCCGGAAAAGCGGAGAGCGGAGGGCGGAGAAGAGCGGAGAGCGGAGGGCGGAGAGCCAAGAGCCGGAGTCGCAGGGCCCTTCTGGCTCTCTGCTCTCCGCCCTCCGCTTTCCGCTGCCTTCTGGCTCTCTGCTCTCCGCCCTCCGCTCTCCGCTTCCTTTTGGCTCTCCGCTCGTACAAACGCCGTGCTGTCGCCGCGTTTGACTTGGGGGCCTTCGATCACGCGGGCGACCTGGCTGACCAGCACTGGGCGGCCATCGCGCGCGGCCACGATGACGTTTTTCAACTCCTCGACGGTGCGAATACGGCCCAACGACCGGACCAGGTATTCGTTCGGCCCTTGTTCCTGTAGATAGCCCCCCGTGGCATTCTCATTGCTCTCCGCCAGGGCCGTTTCCACCTCGTGGATGCTCACGCCGTAGCGGAGCAGTTCATTCGGGTTGACGAGTACCTGAAACTGCATGCGCTCCCCCCCCATGGCAAACACCTGGGATACGCCGCTGATGGTCAGCAGTCGCTGGCGCACGACCCAGTCGGCCAAGGTCCGCAGCTCCATCGGGGACGTCTTTTCTCCTTCGCTCCACATGCCGATGATCATGATCTGTCCCATGATCGACGAGACCGGCGCCAACTGCGGGCTGACCTTGTCTGGAAGTCTCTCAGCTGCCAGCGCCAACCGTTCGGCCACGACTTGGCGCGCCTGGTAGATGTCGGTTCCCCAGTCGAACTCGACGTACATGACCGACAGGCCGATCGCGGACTGGGTGCGGACCGCCTGGACACCCGTCGCGCCGTTGAGCGCCGATTCGAGCGGAAAGGTGATCAACGCTTCGACTTCCTCCGGCGCCAGGCCCGGTGCTTCGGTCATCACGGTCACCCGGGGCCGGTTCAGGTTCGGGAAAACGTCGATCGGCAACTGGATCATTTGCCAACTGCCGTAGGCCATCAGGAACAGCGACAGCGCCACAACGAGCAACCGCTGGTGCAGCGCAGAGGCAATGACTCCGTTCAATAAGCGACTGAGCATGCGAAAACCTCCCAAGAGCCAAGAGCCGAGAGCGGAGAGCGGAGAGCAGAGGGCCGGAGAAGAGCGGAGAGCCAGATCTTGCCGCGACTCAACGTTGGTTCCCTCGCGCACGCTGGTCCGGCTCTCTGCTCTCCGCTCTCCGCTTGCTTTTGGCTCTCCGCTCTGCGACCTATTTCACCAACTTGGACTTCAGGCCACTGAGCATGCGACCCAGTTCTTCGGCTTCTGCGTAGAGCGACGCGAAGGCGGCTTGAGCCAGGAACGATTGCCGCCGAGCCACGTGCGATTCGGAGACAGCTTCCATAAGTGAGCCGTATGCGACTTCCACAAACCGGCCGAAGTCCTTATCCGACGACCGGCTACTCCCTTCCGCGACGTTCGAGGAAACGGAAACCGCCGCGCGTCGCATCTGGCTCGTCAGCCCATATCGCTCCTCGTCAGGAAACGACCGCGTGGCCTGGTACACGTGATCCGCAAACTCGACTCCTCGATGCCACACGTCAAACTTCTCGAATCGAAACATGACCTTCACCTTTCATCAAAGCATGACCAACAAAGCTCTCCGCCCTCCGCTTCGGTTTGGCTCTCCGCTCTCTGCTCTCCGCTCTCTGCTCTCCGCTCTCTGCTCTCCGCTCTCCGCTCTCCGCTATTTAGTGGTTGTGTCCGGCGTGGGGATCCGGACCCCCGCCTGCCTTGTTTTTTAAGGCCAAGTGAATCTGGTACGCGCCTTGGACCGCCACCGTGTCACCCGGAAACAGCGTCCCATCGGCTTCGATGACCGCCCAGCGTTGATCGCGGTGTTCGACGTGCACAGGCTGACGCGCGAACTGGCCTTTGACCTGCTGATACACGTACGTTTCGGCCCCGTCCGGAACCACCGCTTCCACAGGCAACACAATCCGGCCCGTCCAACGCTCGACCGGCACCAGTAGTTCCACACGCTGGCCCGGCCGGTAGCGCCAGCCGATGAACCGGTGGCCGTCGGGCGTCTGCTCGTTGCGCACCAACTCGTTCGGCAAGGCGACATAGAACTTCAAGGCCCGCGAGTCCCGTTCGACTTCGTTTTCGACGTACAGGATCTTCAAGCCCGTGACTTGGCGCGTCCCCAGACCGTTGGCGTCGATCAACGCCGTCAGCTCCGCGCCCGCATTGGCCGCTTGGTTCAACGCCTCGGCGTCTTGGGCAAAGGCCTTTCCCTCGACGTACAGTTCACAGTGGTCACTGAGCATGGCCAGGACCGTGCCGGTGACGATGTGATCGCCCGGCTTCACCGCCAGTTGCGACACCTGGTAGAAATCGTCGTGCGCGTGACCGTCCGTATCGTTCGCAAACGGGGGAGCCGTCACCGTCACGTCTTGCAGCAGGCGGCGGTCCTGAACGATCCGTTGAATCTGCTCTTCGCTCAACCCGTGCAACAACAGGGCTTGCCGCTCGGCCTCGATCGAGGCTTCGATTTTCTGCTGTTCGTATTGTCGCTCCAGGAGTGTCTTTCCGGCAATGGCGCCGCTGGCCGTCACCCGATCCAAGCGAGCGACTTCGCGTTTGACGACATCCAACTGCTGGAGGTCGCGGAGCAAATTGCTCTGCTTATCGACCAGGTCTTCATGGGTCAAGCGCAGATCGAACAGCGGCATCCCCGGCGCGACGGCTTCGCCGCGAATCGGGTAGATCCGTGAGACGATGCCGGTCATCGGCGCCGAGACGGTGACCTGCGATTGCCCCGGCCGTTCGACCAGGACCGCCGGGACCGTGATCGTCCGCTGGAAATCTCTCAATTCGACCGTCGTCAACGTCAAGCCGATGTTCTTGCGGCCTTGTTCGCTCAACGCCAGCGTCGTGCCGGCGTCGGCAGGGCCCGCTTCAGCGTCATGGTCGTGGCCGGCATGGGCATCGGTCTCGGCCGACGGGCTTGACGATGCCGCAGCGGCACCGGTCTGTGACGCGAGCCAGGATTGCACGTGCGGCCACCACGCGCCGCGGGTGACAAAACCTACCACGGCCACTGCCCCCACCACGGCCACAAGGACCAGCCGACGCACGACGGGCCGCCACCTGCTTTTTCGGGCCCCGGAAACAGACGCGGTGGGCGGGTGTTCGCTAACCGTGTTTTTTGCAGATTGGCTGCGGTCCAACGGCGTGGCAAGATCGGGGCCAGGGGTGGAATCGGTCCGGTGCGATACCTTGACGGCACTCACGGGAAGGTCTCCTTGGAAGCGGGTGAATGGGAGCACGCTTTCGACGGGCGCATCAGGCGCCGGCACGGTGGCAACGTGCCGAAATGCGAGGTATGGAAATCGCCTTGGAAGTCCCATGCGCGGCGAGAAGCGCGCAGCGCAGAGGCATCAAACAACGATGCCAAACAGGACCCGCGTCAGAGCAGCAAGGTCCGATTTAAGAAGTGCGATCGCGGAGCGAGAAGAAGTCCGCAGATCGGAAGATCATGCGCCAGGACCAGTGCAGCCGAGGACGCCCCCTTGTCCACGACGACGGGGACGGCACAAGCACAGCAGTGATCAATCCCGGCGCCGGGAGGGTTGCTCGGCGCCACATACACGCAAGGTGTCTCGTGGCATTCCTTGTGGCCCGGCTGGCCGTGTTCGTCGCAAGCGGCTCGATCCGCGTGCGAAACCAAACTGCGGAGCGTCGCCTCCGCGCCCGCCGAGGCCCCCGGCGCGTGACCACAACAGCACGCGGCCTGCCATGACGGGACGCCCCGTTCCTGC
>CAYUFW010000004.1:2832-43978 GCA_964443915.1 uncultured Pirellulaceae bacterium | reverse complement strand
CCATGCGCATGATGCGCGCAGCAGCCCAGCGTGCCATGGGCAACGAGGGCGAAGAAGGTGATGAACGAGGCGATGCGGTGCATACACGTATCCAGCGGTCGGGAGAACGAGTCCCGTCAAAGGATACCACGCGTCTCCTGCCCGGCAATGGTCAATTCGCGGGGCATGCACGGGCCGAGAGCGGAGGGCGGAGAGCGGAGAGCGAGATCTTGCCGCGTCTCCGCATGGGTTCCCTCACCGGCGTCAGTCCGATTTTGGCTCTTGGTTTTCAGCTTTCCGCTCTCCGCTCTCTGGTTCGAGCCGTCCGCCACGGCAAAGGGGCTTCCAGGTACGCAAGGCTGCTTTGGAAGTACGTGCGCTGGGCCGCAGGCAACTCGAGCATATGCTCGCCAGGCCAGCACCCAAACGACGCGGGAGCTGTGAACGGTTCTCACGGATGTCGTTTCGGCTGCTTGCTCATGGCCCAGGCGAATCCAGCCCGCCGGTCAATAGCAGGCCTTCGATTTGCACGGCCCGGAGCCGCAACTCCCGGAGCCGCTCGATGTACGCCAAGTTCGTGCGCGAGTACGTCTGTTGGGCCGTCAATAATTGCAGGTAGCTGAATTCCCCCTGCTGATACCCGGTTCGGATCAGATCCAGGGACCGTCTGGCATCGGGCAGAATGTCTCGGCGATATTGCTCGACCTGCTCGTGGGCCACTTCATAGTCGCGAAAGGCGGAAGCAAGCTGTTCTTGCAGGAGCAGTTCGAGACGCTTCAGTTCGTGCTGGGCAGCGGCCAGTTCCGCTTGGGCCCTCATGATGTTCCCCTGATTGCGATTGTAGATCATCAGGGGCACTCCGACCGAAAGGCTCGCGGTCGTGCTCTCGGACCCGTCGTTGTACCGCACGGCGGCCATTGCTTCGATGTTCGGCGTGCGCTGGGCGCAAGCTTGGGCGACGGCAGCCTGGGAACGTTCTACGCCCGCCATTGCGCGCGCCAATTGGGGGCTGCTGCTGAGCAAGGAATTCACGGACTCACTCCATTTCAGATCAGGCAAGTCTGCCTCCAACTGCCCGGCAAGAGGCGCCGGTTCCATTTCGGGGCCGCCGAGCACGGCCGTCAGTTGCCGCCAGGCTGCCTCCTGCGTCTTACGAGCCGCGACGAGTTCGAGCCGTGCCGTGTTCGCTTCCACGCGTGCCTGCAGGACATCCACCTGGCTCACTTGCTGGGCCTTGTTCAACTGTTCCGCAGTATCCACAGCAGCCCTGCCAATGCTCACCAACTCCTCTGCGAGTACCATCGTCCGCTGTGCCGCCATGACCTCGTAGGCGCGCGCGCGAACCGCATTGACGATTCGCTGCCGCTGCATTTCGAGTTCCCATTCGGCCTGCTGGATCTGGCCGGAGGCAACCGCTCGGTTCAGGCCGAGCTTGTTGGCCGTGACGATCTCTTGGGAGAAGAACATCCCGTGCTGCCCCATGCTCCCGCTGTCGCCGATTTCTTCGGCTTGGTAGCCCACCACCGGATTGGGATAGAGACCGACCTGCAATTGCTCGCCTTGCAGGGCTTCCACGCGGAGGGCCGCCTGGGCGAGCGTCGGGTTGTTCTCCATCGCAATTCGTTCGAGTTCGTCGATGGTCAGGCCGCCGGCCACCGATTCCCGCGAGGGAGGGGCATCGACGGTGGGCGGCGCGGGCTCCGCCGTTGCAGGCGCAGGAACTGGTTGAAGCGGCCCGGGCACCCTCGGCGGAGCCTCCGTGTCTTGCCCGTAACCGGTAATGCCCCCGGCGCCCGCCACGACGCAGCCGAAGACGAAGCTGGAGATGATAGCACGCACGATTTGCTTCCCCGAAGGTGATGGGGAGATATCCATCGGCAATGGGACGCCTCATTCCCTATCGGCGGTTCCCAAGATGCCGGTTGAATGGATTCTGCGGACTTTTTCGGACTTGCCGCGCCAATCGGTCAGGGGAGGCGGAACCGTCGGTTCCCGTCCTTTGCCTCCCGGTCCTGTTCAGATGCCCTTCGCCCGGCCGTGTCGAACCGGGCCGGCATCACGATCTGTTTTCAGGCGTGTATGGGGTGATTTGCCATCAACGTGACGATCACGTCCGACAGGCCGAGCAGATCGCCGCCGTAGTCCAACAGTTCATCGACAGCCAGGTATGCGGCTGCACGCGTTTGACGGGGCGACGACCGGGGATAGTACAGCCAGACGGGGACGTCCGGATCCACGAACCGCAGCTTGGCGGTCAGCAGCCAGCCGCTCTGGTCCGGCAAATCGACGTTGGCTAGCACGAGGCTCGGGGCGTAGCGGGCGTACAACTTCAACGCCGCAATGGCCGACTTGGCGCGGACGACGCGCATCCCCGCCTCGGCCAAGGCAAACGTGTTGCTCGTGCCATCGGTCACGTCCCGCATCCTCGTGGCCCGTTCCGCGTAGAACACGCCGTTGTTCGGTTTCGTCAGGTGCGTGTTCCCGGAAAAGTTGTAGAACCCGCGGCAGCAGGTGTAATTGGCCGACGCCACCTTGGGATTCGGGGCGCCCTGATGCGTCCTGAGCGGTCCGATCGGCGAGGAGGGGCACCGGAAGATCGGCACGTCCGTCTGGAGAATCGCTACCAGCGTCGGACTGGTGACCACTTCGTGCAACGTGTACTGAGTGGGGTTGAGCGCGGCCGGCCTGACGGCCGATAAGGTCCACGATCTGTACCGGCAGAAGCACGCGGTGAACGTGGCTCGGCCAGAGTCCGGCTACTGCCTGGCGTTCGAGTCACCGGCGAAGTGAGCGGGTTCGCCCGGATTTTCGCGTTGTCGGAGGGTTTACCTCGCGGCGGCGACTCGCCTGTGTCGGGCTTCCTGCACTTGGCGGACCCAGCAGCTTAAGCACCTGCAGTCTTCGTCGCGGCCGCAGGTGCCGGCGATGTCGTGACAGGCTAACGGCTGGATGGCCGCGTGTACGAGTTGACGCATCTCTTGGTAGCCCGGGTCGTCGGTGCTCTTCCAGCCGCCACGCTCGATCTGGCCCCAGCCGCCGGCCGTCAGGGCCAGCGGCGCTTTCAGGATGCGGCTTTCGTCGGGCAACGCGACGTTAACCAGCGCGGCAAATGGTTGCCCGGCCAACTCGTCGCCAAACGTCTGGCGGATGTGCTCGCGCAGCCGCTTCTCGCCCCCCGGGGCCGGCTGCCGCCATTCGTCCTTGTTCCAGGAGTACGTGCCGTAGAATTGGGCGTTCAGGTCGAGCCAGTCGATGATCCGCTGGCGGCTTGCGGGATCGAGGCCGAGATCGACGCCCTCGTGGGGCTTCAGCAGCATCGAGCCCAGCGCGCCGCCGTGGGCGAAATAATCTTTCGGTTGGCTGTACCAGGTTTCACCGCCGTACTGGGCGATCTTCACCAGGCGGCCGTCCATCGCGAGCGAGCTGTAAGCCGTGCTGGGAAGCAAACGGTGATAGGTGCTGGCCAAGTTCTCGTCGCTGGCTTCGATCGTGCCGAGCAGGTCGATCTTTCCCGCCGTGTCTTTCAAGCCGTGGCAGTCGATGCAATAGCGGTCGAGCACCGGCTGGACGGTCTTGGCGAAGCTCAGGCCGCCGGGATACTGCGGGCCGGCCGGCGGCTCCAATTTCAGAATCTCGTCCCCGGCGGGCGGCGAGTTCTGAATCAGGGGACTGGAGGTGCGGGGTTCGTGGCAGCCGACACAACCGGCGTGCTCGCCCGGCATCAAATAGGTGGACGACCGCATCGTCATCACGGCCATGCCGTTTTCATCCAGGGCCTGGAACTGCAGCGGTACACCGGCCAGGGCCTCGAACGCCACCGAACCGCTTTCGTCGACGGGCACGGTGCCGACGACGCGTTTGAGCACCTCGAAATTCACGCGGCTGGAATACGGCACTCGTTGGGTGGGTTGAGGAATGAGTTCGTTCACCCGCAACCGCTTGATCGTGCCGCGGGGGATGTTCTGCGTGCTTCGATACACGTCCTGAAGGTAGAAGACGCCCGTGGCGTGCGTTGGTCCCTCCGCCGCCAGCGAGGGCAGCGCGGGCGGCATCGGCCGCGGCCGGACCGGCATCGGCTCGAAGCAGGAGATCTCCGGATCGCGATAGATCAACTCGCGCCCGCCCAATGTGTCGACCAGGTAGATTCCGTAGGCGTCGTGGCGCGGATATTGCGCCATGGACGCGGGGAACGGATCGGGGCAGTACTCGGCCAGGAACAGATCTTCGCACAGCGGATACGGGCTGCCGAAACTGACCGGCGAATGGGCTTCCGATTCCGGAAAGGTCGCCTCCGGCGTCAGCCGCGTGATGGCGTCCAGTCCGTCTTCGGCGATCTCGCGGTCGATGACAATCAGCGATCCGTTATGGGTTGTGTGGTGGCCGGCCGCCGTGGCCACGATCTTGTGCGACCCCGGAATGGGCCTGGGCTGGCAGATCCGGCAGGGATTCGGCGTGTAGTTGCCGAAGTGATGGACGGCGGCCGTGCCGTCGGGCCGGGCGAGCCAGAACCCGAACGTCGGGATCACCGGACGGTTGATGTAATCCCAGCGCATCCAGATGATCCGGCCGTCGGGCATCATCGCCGGATCCCACTCGCTGGCCTCGTTGAACGAGATCTGGCGCACGTTCGAGCCGTCGGCGTCGCAACGGAAGAGCACGAACGTGGGGCAGTAGCGGTCGCCGTTGTGGCAGCGCACACCGCCCTGGTTGCGCGTCGAGATGAAGGCGAAGCCGCCGTCGGGCAAGTAGCAGGGATCGTAGTCCTCGCACAACACGGTCGTCCTGCCGAAGGCCCCGGCCAACGGGTCGTCATTGCCGCCGGTGATCTGCCGCAGGCCCGTCCCGTCGAGGCCGATCTCGTACAGGAAGAACTGCCACAGATCGCGAGGCGGCGTGTGATCGGCATAGGCAAACACGATCCGCCGGCCATCGAACGACACGTCGGCGTGCATCGCACAGCCGGGCGGCAATTTGCCTTCCAGCAGCACTGTCTCTTTCGGCCGGTCGGATTTCCAATCGTCCAGGATGACTAGTCCCGACCCCGTGCCGTTGTGCATGCCGAAGTAGTTGTCCCCTGGAGCGCTCAGGACCGGCGGCGGCCGCTTGCTGACCAACAGCCGCTCGAAATCGAGCGCAGGGTGCGAGAAGATGATCCACCGCCGGAGGGCGACCGCCTGAGCAAAAAGGGCGCGTCCGGCCGACGAAGCGGGATCTGCTGCTTCGCGGTCGAGACGCTGCTCGAGCGATTGGATCTCGGCAGCCATCTCCCGCCGAGGCGTCGTCCGCTCGACGAATTCCAGTGTCTTGCGAGCTAATTCCAATCGCTGCCGCGCGTGCGCGAGGTAGAAGTTGTTCGGGGCGACAGCCCCAGTCGGGAGATATTCACTCCAAATCCCTTCACGCCGCTCCAGTTCCATCTCGATCTGCGATTGCCGGTCGCGAAAGTCGCGGGCCACCGCGTCCCACAGCGTTTCCCGGACCTGCCGGCACTCGCTCGCACGGGCGACGATCGGCTGGCAATCGATGGCCGCATACGGGGGCAGGCCTCGTTCGGGCACGTAGTGGACGTGTACTTCCAGACGCTCGTACTTGCCGTCGAGTTTGAAACCGACTTCACCCGGCGCGAGCGCCCATCCGCGATGCGTCGTGCCATCGATCGTCAACTTCGTGGCCCTGGCCGCACGGGCGTTGACCTCGCCTTCCACGAGCGTGCCGTCGATTTCGAGTGGGGTGAAATTGCCCTGCTTGTCGAACAACCGCGGGCTGAGGAACTGCGCCGAGCCGCTTTCCGCCGGGCGGCCCAGCGTGGCAAAGTAGACTCGCTCCAGCCCGGCGACGCGAAACTCCAGCCGCACCGGCTGCCCATCGGCCGTGAGCCGCACCATCGCCGGCCGGAACCCGCTGGCGCCGGCGGCAGAGTTCTTCTCGGCGGCCGATCCGAACGCGGTCTCCAGCGACGCGCGCATGCTCTCGTGCCAGGTGCCTTTCCTGACGTACGCCGCGGCCGTTGGCGCAGGCCGCGCCTCGTGCAGTTGCGTGCCCAGAAACAACAGTCTCGGCGGCTCGCCGCCGCGCACCGGCCAGCAGGAAACGGCCAGCGACGACAGCACCAACAACGTGATCGCGTGCGGCGTCCGGGTCATGGCTGGGATCTCCTTCCGTTTCCGCCTGGCCGCCGGTACCCGCCAACGGCCGGGATCAGTCTGTTCGCCTGCCCTCCCATTGTCGGCTGGACGCCAAAAGGAAACAACACGGATCGCAGCAGTATTTGCAGCCGGCGCTCCACCGACAGTGCCCAGTGCGTGGCGATCGTGCCCGTGCGGATGATCCTACTGCCCGCAAACGTTCATGCGGATCGCATAGAATCCCTTGCGCGCCGTAATGAACAAGGTGCGCCGATCCGCGCCGCCGAAACAGACGTTCGACGGCGCTTCGGGAACCTTGATCTCCGCGAGTTTGTCGCCATTGGCGCTGTACACGTACACCACGTTCCTGGCCAAGTACAGGTTGCCCCGCTCGTCGAGCGTCATGCCGTCTGAACCCAGCGGAGCGATCAATTTCCGGTCGGCCAGGGAGCCGTCTTGTTGAATGCGGTAGACGTAGGTCTTGCCGTCGCCCGCGTCGGTGAGGTACAGCAGCGTGCCGTCTGCCGTACCGACAACACCGTTGGGTTTGACCAGGTTGTCGATCACGCGCACCAAGGGCTTGCGGCCGGGAGGCAGATAGTAAACGTGGAAGCCGTCCTGCTCCAGCCCTTCCTGGCTGCCGTAGCGCGGGTCGGAGAAGTAGACGCCGCCTTGCGGATCGACCCACAGGTCGTTGGGGCTGTTCAGCTTCTTGCCGCCGTAGCTATCAGCCAGGACGGTCACCGCGCCGTCAGGCGCAATGGACGTAATCCGCCGGTTGCCGCCTTCGCAGGCCACCAAGTTCCCCGAACGGTCGAAAAACAGTCCGTTGGCCCCGCCGCTGTTCTCCCGGAAGGTGCTCAGCTTTCCGTCCAGCGACCACTTGTGAATGCGCCCGTTGGGAATATCGGTGAAGTAGACGTTGCCCTGGGCATCGCGGGCCGGGCCTTCCGTGAAGGCAAAGCCGCCCGCGAGCTGTTCGACTTTCGCGCCGGCGGCGACCAGTTCATCGGCAGCCGACGCAAGGGACACCGAGATGGCGAGGCCAAAGAAACAGGCTGCCAGCGCGCTTGAGATGGAACGGTTGATCATCAGTAGCTCCTTCGCGTCGAGATGCGTTAACCCAAACGTTGCGAACGTTCCCGGTAAGACGGATTAGCAATTCCGTCCTACCCTCAATGCAATCCAGAAGTCACTGGTCACTCCGCGGCGATCAGGTCGGCGAGCTTCGCCCGCGCGGCCATGTAGGCTTGCGGATTCTGGCTCCAGTCGTCGAAAGAGCGTGTCAGGCCGGCGACGATCTCGTCCACCTGCGCCTTGTGGCCTTGCTGGCCGGCCAGCGTCATGTACTCGAAGTCCTCCAATGCCTCGCGGATCAGCTTGAGCCGGATCGAAGGCACCGCTCCGCGGAATCCGGCGTCCTTCCCCGGGTACAGCAGCATCCCCTCGCCCCAGAACTGTTCGCGGAAGTGCGGCGCCGTCCACGGATCTTGCCCCTGGGCGGAATAGATGCTCGACCAGTACAAGAACCCCTTCACGCCAAACTGCCAACTCACCCAGAACGGCGCCCGGAACTGCACGGGAGCAAAGTCGATCTGCCAGAACGGGGCGGTGCCCTTCCCCTGGCACAGCGCGGTGTAAGTCCAGATCTCCTCGCCCAGTGCCTGCCGCTCGCGAGCCGTCTTCTCATCGTACAGACACCACAGCGGGCACCAGATGTCCACGGCCCCGTACAGCGTGCCCCACGCGGGGTTCGACGTGATGGTCTGCTCGGTACACATTCGCTTGATGCCCGACTCGCGGATCAACTCGCCCTGCTGGCGGACCGTCTCGTACTGCTCGGCATCGTTGGGCTCGTCTTCCAGATAGATATAGGCCAGATCGAGCCAGCCCTTGCTCCGCAGGTAAGCGGCCATGTCGCGCAAGTAGGCTTTGCACTTCTCCGGTTCGTTCCGGTAAGCGAAGGGGACGCGCAGCGCGTTCACGTGGCGGTCTTCGACCATCGCCCGCAGTCGTTGGCCGCTGCTGCTGTCGTCGATGCCGCCTTCCGGGGTCCACTTGGGCCAGATGTTCCCCAGCGACGACGGAATCGCCCGGTGGGCCAGCAGCGTATCGATGTACTGGTCCTCGACCGCGGCAAACTCCTTGGAACCGGCATCCAGTCCGAATTGCCGGGCCAGTCCGCCGCCGAGGCCCCCGAAGTTGCTGCGCATCGCGATCTTGTCGGGCAGCGTGAAAGGCAGAACGCGTAGCTTCACGGGAACCGCACCGAGCCGCGCCCCGTCCGCCGTCACGTTGATCGTCCCGGAGTACTCGCCGGGTGCGGTATCGCGCGGAACGTACACATCCGCCCAGAAACCCTGGTTCGCACCAGGCTCGATGCTCACCGGCACCCCTGGGTACTTGGCTCCGGGGTCGCCGCCCGCGAGCGGAATCAGCGCGTCCGGGTACCAGCCGGTCGGCGCCTTGGAGCGGAGACTGGGCTTGAACACGTTGATGTAGTGCTCGCGAAACAGAGCGACGTTCCGGGCCTCGATCTGCCCTGCGTTTCCCTTCAGATCGCTCGCCTCGACGCGCACGCCGGCTAGTGCCTTGTCCCCAGCGCGGATGATGACCCGCAACGGCTCGTACTCATTGCGTGCCGCGACGATTTCCGCCGAATTCGCCTCGCCGGGCTCCGTACTCCGCAAGACATGCTCCCACGGAGAAGCCACCCAGACGACGGGATCCTGACTCCACACTGGGCTGAGTCCCGCCAGACCGACAAGCAGTGACAAAAACACTCTTCGCATGACACACGTCCTTTCCTCTGGTTGATTTCGTCTCCCTCACGCAACGAGGATTATATCTTCTGCGAACGCGTCAAGGCAGCCGCCGTGCAACGGGACGATGATGGCTTGCCAGTGAGGCGGCGGCGCGTCACAATGCGGGCATGGCAAATCCCAACGAACGCGTGACCGTTCCCGCTTTCCGGGCCATGAAAGGCCAAGGCCGCAAGATCGCGGTGTTGACGGCGTACGACTATCCCACGGCCAAGCTGTTGGATCAATCTGGCGTCGACGCGATCCTGGTCGGGGACAGTTTGTCGATGGTCGTTCAAGGCCGGGAGACCACGCTGCCGGTGACGCTGGACGAAATGATCTATCACGCGGAAATCGTCGGCCGGGCGGTGGACCGCGCGCTGGTCGTGGTCGATCTGCCCTTTCCCACCGCCTATGTCGGCGTCCACAAGGCGGTCGAAGCCGCGGCCCGCGTCTTGAAGGAGTCCCGCTGCCAAGCGGTGAAACTGGAAGGCGGGGCCGAACAAGCCGAGGTGATCGCCGCGCTGGTCTCGGCCGGTATCCCCGTGATGGGGCACGTCGGTCTGCGGCCCCAGAACGTGCATCAGATGGGCGGCTACAAAGTCCAGCGGGACGAGCAACGGCTGAAGCAAGATGCGCAGTCCGCCGAGCAAGCGGGCGCGTTTGGATTGGTCCTGGAATGCGTGCCCGCGCCGCTGGCCGCCGAGATCACGCGAACGCTGAGCATCCCCACCATCGGGATCGGCGCGGGAGCGGCCTGCGACGGGCAGGTGCTCGTGATCCACGACCTGCTGGGCGTGACCCAGGGCCCGCTCCCTCGATTTGTCAAGAAGTACGCCAACTTGCACGAGGTCGTTTCCCAGGCCGTGCAGCAGTACTGCGACGAGGTCCGCAGCGGCGTCTTCCCTGGCAGCGAGCACGGGTTCAAGTAGGCGGGCGGGCAGGTCTAGGCGACCGTGGATTTCCAGGCGAGACGATCCAAGTCGGCGCCGTCGATGCCGGACAGCGGGGTGGTTTCCTTGCGAGAGAAGGCGATCCCCTCGATCTCGACCAGCAATTCCGGCCGACAGACATCGCCGATCGCGTAGATCGTCGGCACTTCGCCCAGCCGTTGTTCGCAGGCGGCCCGCGTCCGCTCGTAGTCCTCGGGCCGTTTGATGTAGACCCGGACGAGCGCCAGGCCGTCCAGGGAAGTGCCGAGCCCCGGCAGTCCGTGGCGGCCGAGGTTTTCCTCGGAAATCAGCGCCTCGATGTTGGTCAGGGTTTCGTGGGTCTGCGCGGCTGCGTCACCGACGTGCTGCGTTTCCGAGTCCGTGATGCTGGCGGTGCCGGAGATGAAGATCGTGGCGTAGTTGCCGCAGGACAAGGCCATGGCGCGGGAGAACTTGGGACTCGCGGGGCTGTAGCAATGTGCGTAATCAAAAGCCGGCGTCTGGCGCGGGTTCTCCAGCGGCACGGCGCGGATGTCTTGCCGGTCCGTTACCAGCGCAATGGCACTCATCATGATGCCGCGGCCTTCCGTCCCGATGCCTGTGCTGGCCGGAAAGATCTGCCCCTGGGAGCCCGGCAGCAAGCGATCGGCGAGAAAGGTAATGTCGCGGTAAAAGTCGGTACGGGCGCGGTTCAGCTCTTTGTAGCGCTGCGTGGGCCCCTCGTCGTCGACGATCCCGCCCAGATAGAGCCACGTCCGGATGACTTGGTCGAAGCGGACGTTGACGCTGCCGAACAGCGAGCGAATCTGTTCGAACGCATTGATCGCGTCTTCATGCACGCCGGCGCCGTGGCCCTGGGGAACGACTTGAGCGCAATGGACCCATGTGATGTCGTTGTGCCGCGTGATCACGAGTTGCTCGCTGACGCGCTCGATCTGCACTTCGCCCATGCCCCGTCCCACGCCCAGGGCTTCGATCGCCAACAGCTTTCCGTCGCACGGCGGCTGCGGGATGTAGCTCGTGGCGGGCAATTCGCTGCCGTAGAATTCGCGGATGATCTGGCGGCATTCGTCAATCAAGGCCACATCGGGCACAAACACCGCCTGATGGACGATCGATCCCCGCGTGCCTTCCTCCTGGATCACGGCCTCGATGGTACACAAGGCGTCATCTGCCTGCTGGCGGAGCGTCGTGCCGCGGCGAGGAACGCCGGCCGCAAAAACATGGCGGACGTCGTTCAACTCCACAACCGAGTAGCCGATCCCCCGGTGAGAAGCCTTGCGGATGGTCTGGGTGCCCATATTGTTTCCCTCTTCGCCACTTGTGAACAGGCGCTGGGCAAAGGTCACCCATCGCCAAACCGTATCGGTGGTAACAGTCTCAGCGACGACGTCGTTCTGCAGTCTTTCGGGATCGATCACAGCTTCCACCACGTCAGCCCAAACCGGGTTGGAAGCAGAATGTCAATGGCAGGTCACCGGGCTGGGTTGGGAGGCGGGGCCAGCTGGCCACAACCGGCGCCTTTTAGTGTAGCGTGAAAACGATTCGGAACAATAGATGTGCGCGCCGGATTGTCAGATTTTGATCGTGTTTCTTTCGCAGCCCACTTTTTCACGCCACACCCCGTAAACAACTGCAAACTCGCCGGAAAATACAGCACGCCATCGGCCAGCGCCGGGGTGGCAAAAGAGGGAAGCTGCGGACTTGTCGCGTTCCGGCGACTCTGCAGCCCCGCTGTCTTTCGCCGCACGACCAGCTACACTGAAAACGCCGGACACGGCACGGCAGGCCGGGAGCCGGCCATTCGTCCACGTAAGGACTCCAACAAGTACCCGTGCCTAAGTTCCCAAGTCCCTGGAGGACGGATTGCCATTCCGTTCCGGACGGTTTGGCAAACCGTCCGGGACGGAATGGCATTCCGTCCCACAAGGAGCTGGAAACTGGTGCACCGGCACTTACTAAGCCGGCGGCCTCGTGGGCGCCGGCTCCCAGGCGTCCGGCTGATCCCTGATGGCCAGCAGAGCCGGGAGACCGGCGTCGAGCGACTGGCGGAGTTGGTCGTCCAGCTCGCCGGCTTCGGTGCGGAGCGATAGGTTGTCGCCCGCCGCAAAGCCGTCGCCGCAAGTGAAGAACACGACGGCCGGGCGCGTCATCCACTCGACGAAGTGCTCCGCCACGCGGCGGGTCAGTTCGGGCGCTGCTTGGGCAAAGGGACCATCGGCGACGAAGACGATGTGACAGGGTTTCGTCTGCCGGCCCCACAACCGGTCGCAGCCGCGCTGCAGAACGCCCGACAGCCGGTGGCGGAGGAAACTCACCTGTTCGTCAAACGGGAGGCCCAGATAGGGGCTCAAGTTGCCCACTTCCGACCTCAGCAACGGCAGGGGTTCGCCCGCGAGACGGATGCCCGCCACGTACCAGCGCAGATTGGCCGTCTCGATCAGGACCGTCAACAGCACCGGTTCTTTCGCGTTCATGCCGTCGCCCCGCCCACCCCGCCGCCGGAAATCGCCCACTGGAGCCGCGGCAACAACGCATTTCCCTGCGTCTCCAACTCGTCCAGCTTGAGCCCCGCGAGTTGGTCGTCCGGCCCGCGTTGGCGGAGTTCCCGCGCGAGCTGCTGTCCTCGCTGAACGTACTCGCGCACCTCCTCCAGCAACCGCTGGCGTTCGACGATCTCTTCATAGCGGGCCGCCGCTTGGTGCAGCACCTGGATCAACTCGTCCGGATCCCACGGCTTGGTGATGTAGCGATAGAGCCCGACGTTGTTGATGGCGTCCACGACGGCCCGGATATCGGCGTAGCCGGTGAACACGATGCGGATCGCTTCCGGATGCTCCGTCTTGACGCGGTGCATCAATTGGACGCCCGTCATCTCCGGCATCCGCTGGTCCGACATGATCACGTGAATCGGGTGCTGTTGGAGGATTTCCAGCGCCTGGCTGCCGCTTTCGGCGGTGTACAACTCGAACTCGCGCCGCAGCAGGCCCTGCAGCGAATAGAGGATTTCCGGCTCGTCATCCACCAGCAGGATCGGGTGCTTCTTCGTCTTGCTCATCGGTTCGGGTCCTGTGTCGGCTGAAGGCGGTAAGGCAAGCGGACGCGGAACGTGCTGCCGCGTCCGAGTTGACTGTCGACGTCGATCGAGCCGCCGTGGTCGCGGACGATCCCGTAACAGATGGACAAGCCCAGCCCGGCTCCTTGCCCCACGGCTTTGGTCGTGAAGAACGGCTCGAAGAGGCGCGGCAGGTGTGCCGGATCGATTCCGCAACCGTGGTCCTGCACCTCGACGACGGCGTCGTCCCGGACGGCGGCCGTGCGCAATTCGATGCGGCCCTGCGCCGGGCTTGCCTGAACGGCATTCAACAACAGATTGAGGAACACCTGGTGGATCTTGCCCGGACGGCAGACCACGGGCGGCAGCGGCTCGAAATGCGTGCTGACCGAGATCTGTTTCTCGTCCAAGTCCCGGCGGAGCACGTCCAGGGTGGAGGTCAAGGCGGCGTTCAGGTCCAGTTCGTCCAGTTCCGCCGCGTCCAGCCGCGCGAACTCGCGCAGGTTCTGCACGGTTTTGCGCACGCGGCTCAGACCGTCCAGTGAGGCGTCGAACAGCCTCGGCAGGTTCTCCTGAACCCACTCCCAATCCGCTTCCTCCTCCAATTCGGCCACCTGCGCCGCCAGACGGGGATCGGCGTTCGCCAGGACTTCGGCCCCGCGCCGATAGGCTTGCAGCACCTCCATCACCGCTCGCACCTCGCGGCTCAGCACGGCCAGGTTGTTGGTGACGTAGGCCACAGGATTATTGATCTCGTGCGCCATGCCGGCCGCCAGCTGACCCAGGCTGGCCAGCTTTTCGCTTTGCACCAGCGCCGCCTGCGCCTCGCGCAACTGCCGATTCTGCTCGGCGAGCTTCCGTTCCAGGGCAATGATCCGCTCCCCGGCGCGCATGCGGACCCGCAACTCGTCCGAGTCGAAAGGTTTCACCAGGAAGTCATCCGCGCCGGCGTCCATCGCCGCCACCAGATCCTCTTTTTCCGATTTGGCCGTCAGCAGAATGATGTAGACGTAACCGGCCAAGTCACAGCCGCGGATCCGGCGAATGAGTTCCAGCCCGTCCATTTCCGGCATCAGCCAATCGGTCAGCACCAGCGGATAGTGCGCGTGCCGGAAGAATTCCCACGCCTGGGCACCGTGCTCTGCTTCCTCGACCTCGTATCGCCATTTCTGCAGAGACGTCCGCAACAACCGCCGCATGACCTGGCTGTCTTCGACGATCAGGACTTTCAGGGGCGATGGACCGGGCGCAGGACTCATGCTTCAATTGTCCCCGCGACGCGGCGGCCCTGCAAGCCCGCAAGCTGGTTGTTTCTCCCTCAGGCTTGATTCGCCTCTCGACCCCGGTTATAGAGGGCTGATCCGCAACGAGTAAATGGAGGTTCGGATATGCGATGGGAGGGAGTACCGATGCTGCGTCTTCTTGGGGTGTGCACGTTCATCGTAGCGATGGCGGTGGCGGCCTGGTGCCGGGGAGATGAGCCCGTGGTGAATCGAACAGACGGACCGCTGCCGGAGAAGGTGGCGACGTTTTCGATCTGTGCAGCGGACCCGGAAACGGGCGTCTGCGGAGCGGCGGTGGCCAGCATGTACCCGGACGTCGGGCACGTGGTGCCGTTCGCCCGCGCCGGCGTGGGGGCGTTCTGCACTCAGCACTACAGCGTCTCGGCCTGGGGCGAGCCGGCGCTGGACCGGCTGGCGGCCGGCAAGCCGCCCCAGGCGGTGTTGGCCGAGTTGCTCGCCGGAGACGATCAGCCCGGCCTGCGGCAGTTGGGCATCGTCAACATGGCTGGCCACACGGCTCACCACAATCCCACCGATGCGCCGGCCCGGAGCCGCTACTGGGGCGCGGAAGCCGGCCGGTACTACTGTTGCCAAGGCAACACGCTGACGGGCCGCGAGGTGATTACATCCATCGCCAGGGCGTACGAAGACACCGAGGGCAGTCTCGCCGACCGGCTGATGGCCGCGCTGGTCGCCGGCGACTGCGCCGGAGGCGACCACCGGGGCCGCTTGGCCGCCGGCATCCGCGTGGCCAAACGCGGCGTGGACGGGTACTGGCTGGAACTGTACACGGACCAGAGCCAGGACGCCGTGGTCGATCTGCTGCGCAAGTACGCGCAACTGCAGCACGAGGCCAAAGGCACTTGGCGCGGCGGCCAGTTGCCGTTCCAGCACCCCTGCCCCGACCGGCCCACACCCCGCTCGCCACGCCAGGATGCGCGCACGTCGCGAGCGCATGATACGGACTGAGACTCTACGTCGCCGCCCGGACGCCGCGTTCTTCCAGGGCGGCCCTCAGGCTTGCGGCGTCGGTGAAGGGAACGGCGTCGAACCCGACGCGGCGGGCGCCCTCGACGTGTTCCGTGCGGTCATCCACGAAAAAGATCTCAGCCGGTTCGACGCCCGCTAACGCGGCCGCGGCGCGAAAAATGGCCGGATCGGGCTTCATCGCCCGCAACTCGTAACTGAGCGCCGCCACTTCGAACAGCTGCTGCAGAATCGGAAACCGCCGCTCGCGGCAGAACTGCCAATGGGCTTGGCACGTGTTGGACAGCACTCCCGTACGATGCCCGGCACGGCGCAGACGCAAGATCATGTCGACGACCGCTGGGTTCTCCCAGAACATGTCGCTGGCGGCAACCACGAAGGCGTCGAAATCCGGCCGCTTGCCCAGTCGCTGGCAGATCATCTCGAAAAACTGCTCCGTCGTCATGTCGCCTCGTTCGTAGGCGGGTTCCAGCCCGCTGTCGAACACGACCTCTTGGATCACCTGCTCGGACACGCCCGCGACGTCGGCCATCTGGCGGACCGCGATCAGATAGTCGAAAGGCAACACGACGTTGCCCAGGTCGAAATACAGGAATTTCGGCGGTCGCGTTGCCATCCCAGCGTCCTTTGCATGCAACTAGCGTCTCAATCCGTATCATGCGCGCGTATTGTAGGTCCGGCGAGCCGAGCCGGACGCCAGCGCCGGTCGGGTCGCGGCACCTGCTTGGTTGCGGCCGCAGGCCGCGTTGGGCCTCACGCGCGGCGGAAGGCGATGTGTTTCTTCCAGTTCTCGTTGTCCACTTTCGGCAAATCCGTCCGGTAGTGGACGCCGCGGGATTCCTCGCGCTGCAAGGAGGCTTCGGCGATCACCCGCGCGATGGCCAGCATGTTCTGCAGTTCCCAGCCGGCCGGTTCGGCGAATTGGCGGAACAGTACGTACCGCTGCCAGGTCGCGATCGTGTCCAGCGCTTCGATCAAGTCCGGCTTGCTGCGACGGACGCCGACGCTCCGCCACATCAGGCTTTTGAGCGAGTTGCGGATGTCGTCCCGGTCCAATTGTTCGTCGGGCTCTTCCAGAACCGCGTTCTCCAGCGGCAGGGCGTGGAAGTCGTCGTCGGTCTGGCTGGCCGCCCGCGAGGCCCCGAGGCCGGCGTGGGCGCCGTAGACCATGCTCTCCAGCAGGCTGTTGGAGGCCAGCCGATTGGCGCCGTGCAAGCCGCTGGACGTCACCTCGCCGGCCGCCCACAATCCCGGCAGCGTCGTGCGGCCTTCCAAGTCCACGGTCACGCCGCCGACCATGTAGTGCGCGCCGGGCCGCACGGGGATCCGGTCCTTGGTGATGTCGATCCCGAATTTGCCGCAGGTGTCGCTGATGAAGGGGAAGCGGCCCCGCACGAACCGTGGGTCCAGATGGCTGAGGTCCAGGTACACGCAGGGATGCCGCGTCTTTTCCATTTGACTGACAATCGCCTGCGACACGACGTCCCGCGGCGCCAACTCGCCGCGCTCGTCGTAGTCGAACATGAACCGGTACCCGCTGCGGTCCACTAGGTAGGCCCCTTCGCCGCGAATGGCCTCCGTGATCAGGCTCCGGCTGCTGCCCGCGATGTACAGCACGGTCGGATGGAACTGCATGAATTCCATGTCCCGCAACTCGGCCCCCGCCCGATAGGCCAGCGCGTGCCCGTCGGCCGTGGCGACCGAAGGATTGGTCGATTCGCGATACAACTGCCCCGCGCCGCCGCTACACAGGATCGTCTGTTTGGCCCAGACCAACATGCGGCCGTGGACCGGATCCGCGATCAGCGCGCCGCGGCAGACGCCGTCGTGGGTCAGCAGGTCCAGCGTGAACGTCTTCTCCCAGATGCGCACGTGCCGCAGCTTGCGGGTCCAGGCGATTATCGCCCGCATCACTTCCTTGCCTGTCGCGTCGCCCATGGCGTGGACGATGCGGAAATGGCTGTGGCCGCCCTCGCGGCCCACGACCAGTTCGCCGGCCTGGGTATCGAACTGCGTGCCCCACTGGATCAGCTCCCGAATCCGTTGCGGCGCTTCCCGGACCACCATTTCCACGACGTGCCGGTCGCACAACTCGCCGCCCGCCGTCAGCGTGTCGGCGATGTGGTTCTCGAACCGGTCCTCGGGATTCATCACGGCCGCGATGCCGCCTTGGGCGTAGGCGCTGTTCGATTCGTCCAGCCGGTCCTTGGTGACGACCAGCACCGACAACGCCGAATCGACGGCGATCGCGGCCCGCAGCCCTGCCAAACCGCCGCCGATGATCAGCACGTCGGTAAAGAAATGCGGCATTTCCTTGGGATGAAACGGGATCAAGTAGCGGGGAATCGGATCGTGCATCGGTTGTCCTTCGGGGAAGACGGACGTGTCTGACGCCCGTAACCATCGCACACTTGGAACCGGTCGGCAAGGGGGCGCCGCCTTGGATTGCCTGCTGGATGGCATTTCCCAGTAGGCGAAGCATAATAGGGTCGACGGCGGGCGCTGCCGGGGCGTTGCGGCCATTTAGCCCGAGGGGAACCGAAATACGCGATTCCTCATAATCGTTGATCGAGCGGGCCAGTCTGTTGGATTTCGCGGGACCGGACGGTTGGCCAAGCCGTCTGGCGGCGTTCGCGTGCCGGTCTCTTCACAGTAACTCCTTGGAGGGGAGACAAACGATGGACGACGTCGGAGGCTTTCTGTGCGTCGCGACGATCGTCGTCGCCGTCATCACGGTGCTGGGACACGGCATCTGGGTCGTGCTGGCAGCGATCGTGCGCTGGCTGGCAGGGGCTGGCCGCGATTCACCGAAGCTGCCTCGCCATTGTCCGGCGTGCCGCCTGCGGATTCCCGCGGAGTCGATCCGCTGTAAATACTGCGGCTGCGAACTGACACCGTTGCCCGCTGCACGACCCGCGAGCGATCTGCCGGCGACGCTGCGGCAACTGGCGCGACTGCACGGACGCGGCTGGATGGAGACGGCGGAATACGAACGGCTCGTCCGACTGGTGCGGCAGGACGAGGCGGAGTCGAGTCGGCCGCCCGCCGCGATGCCGGCGGAGCCAGCCGGGGCCGAACGCCGGCAGCTGCCTGTCCGGGCCGCCGCGCCGCCGCCGCTGACCGCGCCGCCGCGGGTGGAACAACCGGCCGTTGCGGCGTCCGCGACGGCAGTCGCCTCTCCCTTCGCCGCGACGACGCCGGCCAGCGAGGAGATCGTGGACGCCGTCCTGCTGGCCGGACCAGCGGCGCCGCCAGCACCACCCACACGACGCGTCGCCGAGGCGGCGCCGCAGGCAGTCCCGACCCACGCACCGACTCGGGCTGCCCATGCTCTGGATCGCGACTACACGGAACAGCCGGCCGCCCCCAGTCCCGTTCGCCGGCAGTTCGCCGAAGTGTTGCAGTCGTTCATGGCCGAGAAGAACATCCGCTGGGGCGAGTTGGTCGCGGGGTTGCTGATCGTCGGCAGCGCGGTCGGATTGGTGATCAGCCTGCGGAAAACGCTCGAACAAGCGATCCCCTATTTCCCGGCCTTGATCTTCATGCTGATCACGCTGGCGATCTACGGCTCCGGGATCTACACGCTGCGGCGTTGGAACCTGCGGGCGACCAGCCGGGGCGTGCTGACCATCTCGCTGCTGTTGATGCCGCTGAACTTCCTGGCAGCGATCATCATGCCCGCACCCGGCAATCCTGTCGCCTACACGTTGGCGGTTGCCGTGGGGCTGCTGGCTGGCGGCTGGGTCACGTATTCCGCCGGCCGCGCTCTCCTGCCGCACGGTTGGTGGCGTTTGACGAGCGTGATTCTGGCCACCTCGGCAGGCCAGTTGTTCATCGATCGGCTGGGGCGGCCGGGTCTGACGTTGGCCCAGACGTCGTTGCTGGCGGCACTGCCGCTGGGTGGTTTCCTGGTGGCCACGGTCACCCAGATCCACCGCGCGATGCCGTGGTGGCACCTGTCCGGACGGCGGGCTCGACAACTGTTGCTGGTGCTCGGCATCTCGGCCTTTGCGCTGGCTGCGCCGTTGGGGCTGCTGATCTCGGAAAGCGGGCCGCTGCACGGCGCGATCGCGCAGCTGGGCCCGACCTTCAGCTTGGTGGCCGCCGTGGTCCTGGCGACCGGACTGCTGATCCATCGGCGGATCACGGCGCTGCGGTTGGCCGCGATGCGGACGACCGGCACGACGCTGGCCGTCGTGGGGGCGATGATGATGGGGGCCGCAGTCGTGTTCGCGTGGCCTCGGCCCGATCTGCTGATCGCCGTCGGGCTGACCAACGCGGCGATCCTTATTTTCTTGGCCCTCCGCGGCGGGTTGCCGATCCTGCACACGGCCGCGGTCGGCTGCTTGGCGCTGGCGCTGCTGGTCGGGTTCCACGTGGTCCAAGGGAATCTGCCCGCCGAGAGCGATGCGCTCGGCCGGCCGTTGCTGGAGGCGTTGGTGCTGGGCCGCAGCAGCGTGGTGCTGACCGTGCTGGCGTTGGCCGGCTGCGGCGCGGCGCTGGCCTGGACCCGCTGGGAACGCCGCCAGGACGCGCTCGGCAATCTGCTGGGGGCCGCCGGACTGGCTGCGGTCAGTCTGGTCGTGGCCGTCTACGCCGGCTTCGCCTCCGGCGGCGACCGGGACCTGACGACGCCGGTGTTCGCGTTCTATGCGGCGGCGACGATCCTGGCCGCGGCCTTCCTGCCGTTGCCGCTGGGCCGCAGTGAACTGCCCACGAGGCAGACGCTTGCCTGGTTGGGACCGGGCCTGTTGCTTGTGACCTTGGTCCACGGCCTGTGGCTCAATGCGACCGTGACCCAATGGCTGACCGAGCTGTTGTGGCGTCCGCAACGCCCGCTGTTGGCGGCCTTGGTGTCGCACGCGGACCTCTGCGCAGCACTGGCTTTGCTGCTGGCCGGGCGGCAAATTGCCTTGCCCGCCGGTCAGCGGCGAATCGGCTGGTGGCAGTCGGTCGTCAATCCGTTGGCGTGGTCGGCCTTGGCGACGGGCACGTTGGCGGTGCCGACGGCATTGTGGGTCCGCGAACAGGCTTTTGCCTTGCACGCGGGCTATGTGTTTGCGGCGGCCGTGGCGTGGCTGGCGGCGGCCGTGCTGTGCATGCTGGGAGTCGCAACCTGCACCGCCGTTTCATGCCTTGGCCACCGTGGGCGTCGGATTCCTCGTGGCCGCGTACTGCCGGAGCCAATCCTGGGACGCGGATTGGTGGTTCGATCCGTGGCACGTGCAGACTCAGGTGCTGGCGTTGGCCGCCTGGTGCGCGGTTTGGAGCGTCGTGCAGAGGCTGACGGCCGGCGTCCAGTGGGCTCGTGCCGAGAACCCCGGCTCCTCTGGAAAAGCCGGGCTTCTGCCGGGCCGGAACCCGGCGATTACGAGCGTGCTGGGTCCCCAGTGGCTCACGGTGAATGAAGCCGTGGCGGCGTTCGCTCTGCTGGCCGCGTTGATTTTGGGTTTCGTGGCGTGTCGGCCTGGATTGGCGGTCGAACTGGGCTTCGACGCCAGCCTGGCCACTGACGCTTGGCATTCGCTTACTTACGATGGTGGCGCGTGGTTCTGCCTGGCGATGTTGCTGGCCGCGCTGCTGGCACAATTGTGGAATCGGCTGTCGAACGAAGGCGTTGTGGAACTGCTCCTCGGTCTCGCCGCGGTCCCGCTGTTGATCGCGCCGCACTGGGAGGCGGGCAGTGCGACGGCTTCGGCGCTCCGCTGGTCGCTGGCCGCCTTTGTGCTGGTCACCGACCTCGGTGTCTGGATGCGGGCCTCGATCCAGTCCGGCGTGCGTTCGCTGCCGTGGCTAGGGTGGGAGCGGATTCCGGACCGCCTGGGAAGCGTCGCCCGAGAGGCCGCGATGTTGATCGGCGGCGTGCCGATCGTGCTGGTGACGACCATCGTGGCCAGCCGCCGGATCGCCGGTTCGCCTGTCGCTTTCCCCGACGCCGGGACGCTTTTCGGCCAGATGGGCACGATGGTGTCCTACGCGGTGCCGTTGCTGGTCCTGGTCGCCGTCCTGGTCGGTCATGCGATTCGCGAGAAGAGAACGGCGTATATGCTGGCCGGCTCGGTCCTGCTGCAATTCGTGACGTGTCTGGCGTTCGCGCTGAAGACACCGGCGCAGTCACCGAGTTTTTGGGTCGAAGTGCTGCAGTGGAACGTCGTGGCGTTGGGCGGGTTTGCCTTGGTCTGGTTGGGATTGCAGCGCTGGCTGCAAGCGGCTCCGATGCGGGCAACCGTGTCCGGTGATGCGCCGGCTGGAGCCGGGCCGGCGGCTGGACTCCCGCTTCGATCTTCCGTTGGCGATCTGCCGCTGACGGTGCAAATGGCGGCGACGATCACCGTACTGACCGTGCTGGCGGTCTGGGCTGCGGTCAACGTATTTCTCACTCCCGGCCAATTGCCGGTGCATTGCCGGCCGCTGGGCGATGTGCTGAGCTACGTCGGGTGGCTGTTTGCCCTCGGAGCCTGCCTGGGCTACGCGTACCGCCACCCGGCCGAGCAGTGGGCGCGCTGGGCGGGCTATTTCGGACTGATGCTGTTCGGTTTTCTGGCCGTCAGCGTGGATCGGCTCGATACGACGCGAATCTGGTATGCCTACCATATGTTGACGTACGGGTGGCTGGCGGTTGCAACCGGCTGGACGGCGGCCAGTTTCCGCTGCGCGAAACTGGGCAGCGAGGTCGTGCCGGTTTGCGTTCTGATCGCCTTCCTGGCCTTGCGTGGGACGACGGCTGATCCCGATCCGCTGGCTCCCTGGTGGTCGGTGTGTGCAGCCGCGTGCTCGGCGGCGCTGATCGCCGTCCTCGCGCTGGCTCGTCGCAGCCAGGGTCGAGCCTACTCCGCCGTGCTGTTCGTGTTGTTGGCGACCAGCATCGGTGTGATCGGCGTCTACGACAAGGCGCCGCTTCGCGACGCCGATCGCGCCGTCGCGGACTTCATCCAGGCGAATCTCCTCGCCCTCTCGGCCGCGGGCGTGTTCTGGCTGTTGGTCGATCTCTGGCATCAGCGCCGCGGCCAGCTGGCGGGGTTCGATCCGGGGTCCCGGCTGCCCGCAGTACACGTTGTCGCCTGCCTGATCAGCGTGGTGGTGGCGGCCTTGTTTTTCTCCGGATCCGTGCTCATCAACAGTGTGGCCCGGAGTACGTCGCCGGGGCCGGCCTTGGAGGCGACGGACTTGGGCGGTGTCTTGGCGATCTGTGCGTTGGGCACGCTGTTGATCGGTTCCTTGTGGGAAGAGCGGCGGGGCTACGGAATCCCGTGCCTGTACGTGTGGGGCGCGGCGGTTGTGGCCGTGGTGCTCGATCGGCTGGCAATCAAAGACAACCTTGCCTTCTGGGCCATCGGCATGGCAGCCGGCGGCTACGCGACGGTGACCAGCTTGATCTGGCGGCAAGGCGCGCTGCTGGCGTCTGTCGGCAGCCGGTGGGGGATTCGGGATCCGGTGGCCGGATTGAAGCGGACGGCGGCGTGGCTGCCGACCGTCAACCTGCTGGTGGCCGCCGGCTCGACGCTGGCGACGTTGATCGTGGTCCTGGCGTTTCCGGAACGGTGGATGCGGATCAGCGCCGGCATGATGCCGGCCGCGCTGGCCGTCGGCCTGGCTGCCTTGGCCCAGAAGGAGCGGCGCACGCTGCTGCAGTTCGTATCGCTGCTGATGACCGGCGTGGCGGCGGTCTGCCTGAGCTGGGCCGACCTGCGTCCGGACTGGAACGAGCAGATGATCCTGCTGCGTCTGATCCACATGCTGATTGCCCTGGCCGGGATGGCCTTCATCTACGGCGCGATCGTCGTGCGGCAGGTTCCGGAAACGAGTTCTTGGCGGCTGCCCGCGCAACGGATTGCCGTCACGTTCGGCGGCGCCGCCCTGGCGGTGTTGCTGGGCGTGCTGCTGCTGGAGCGAGTCTACTACGAGCCCGGCGCCGGAGCCCCGGTCGACACGCCGCGGATGCTGGCGGTCGTGGTGGTCTTGGTGGCGATGGTGGTCGGTTTCATCTCGCTGGCCCTGCTACCGAGTCGGGTTTGGCGGGAGTTGAGCGAACGTCAGCGGCGCATCTGCGTGTACGCCGCGGAGGTGGTCGCCACGCTGCTCTTTGCCCACATCCACATGTGCAAGCCGATGTTGTTTGCCAGCTTCTTCCGGCCGTACTGGCCCTATATCGTGATGACCATCGCGTTTGGCGGCGTCGCGGTGGGCGAATTGTTCCAGCGGAGCGGCATTCGCGTGCTGTCGGATCCGTTGCAGCGGACCAGCGCGTTCCTGCCCTTACTTCCGGCGCTGGGCTTCTGGGTCGTCGCCGCCGAGAAGTCGAACTACTCGGTCGTGTTGTTCACCGCCGGCGTGGTGTACGTGTTGTTGAGCATGCTGCGGCGGTCGGCGCTGAGTCTCGTGGCGGCGGTCGTCGCGGGCAACGCGGCGTTGTGGTCATTGCTGGCCGACAGCGGCATGTCGTTCTGGCGGCACCCGCAGTTCTGGCTGATCCCGCCGGCCGCGTCGGCCCTGGTCGCCGGGCAGATCAATCGCCGGCACCTCAAGCCGGCCCAGTTAGCCGCGTTGCGTTACGCCTGTGTGTTGGTCATCTACCTAAGTTCGACCAGCGAGATTTTCCTGCGCGGCATCGGCGAAAGCCTCTGGCCGCCGATGGTCCTGGCCGCCTTGTCCGTGGCCGGCGTGTTCGTCGGGATCATCCTGCAGGTGCGGGCGTTCCTGTATCTGGGGACCAGTTTCGTGATGCTCTCGGTCGTCAGCATGGTGTGGCACGCCCAGCGGGCCATCAACCACGTCTGGCCGTGGTGGGCCTTCGGCATCGGCTTGGGCACCTGCATCCTGGTCATCTTCGGCCTGTTCGAAAAGAAGCGTCCCGAAATCACGGCCTGGGTGCGGCAACTGCAGCAGTGGGAGAAGTAGCGGGCCGCGGCGGACGAAACGTTGGACACGGCATGCAGGGTGAGCCCGAGCGGATGTTCTCAGCATTGAGTCCCGCCTCTCTTGACTACGGCTGCAGTTTACGATGCCGCGAATTCGATTCATCGCAGCGATTCCTCCGGCAGGACTCGGCTTTCCGCGTCCAGCACTTGCACGGCCGAAATCGTTTTCACGTCCTGGTGGTTCGCGTACGACCAGGCGACGCGTTTGTCGGGTGTGATCTCCAGCAGGTGCGGGGCGGTGCCGAACTGGCCGTGGCCCAGCCAGTTGCTGATCAGCGTATTGCCGTTGGGCAAGCGGTGGAAACCCGTGAGGAACTTCAACGGCGCGCCGGGCAGGTCCTGGTTGCTCAACTCCCAGACGACTTTCCCGTCTGCGTCCACCTCGGTCAGCCGTGGGTCCTTCCGCTTGTCGCCGGTCGCGATCAGCGTGTGGCCGGTGGGTAGCCGCACCGCCGTGTGCGGCCCGCCCGGAGCGGCAACTTGCCAAACGCACCGGCCCTGTGGATCGTACTCGCAGACCTTTTCCTCGCCGTAATGCGTCACGAGGTAATGCCCGTTGGCCAGTTGCCGCGCATTCCGCATGTAGACATGGCCGCCGCTGGTGCCCTCGGGCAGCAAACGGATCTCCTTGACGACGCGGCCGTCCGGCGCCAGTTCCAGCAGGCGCCCGCTGTTGCACTCGCCGACAAACGTGTTGCCGTTCGCCAGACGCTGGCAAGCGTAGATTTCGCTCGGGGACGTGTACTCGAACACGGTTTGCTTGTCGCGCGTGACCTCCTTGACGCCGAAGCCCGTATTGAACAGCAAGTTGCCGTTGGGCAGCACCCACAACTCGTTGCACGTGCCGCTGGCGTATTCCCACTCGACCTTGCCACTGGCGCCGACCAGGAAGATCTTCTTGCCTGAATAGTCAGCGCAAGCGAACGGCTTGCCGTCCACAAAGGAAGCCGGCTCCTGCGCGGACAGCACAGTCGCCAAGCAGAGAAAACCACAAGTTGTCACGAACTTCGTTGTCATGGGCGGCTCTTCCTGCAATCATGTTGTGGAAACTGCGGCTATTCTATTCCTTTCGTCCTGCGACTGCCACCTTCACTCTCGGGGAAAACAGCCATGAAAACGAAAACCGTCGCACTGCCATTGGTGACCGTTCTGCTGCTGGCTCCGCTGGCAGCGTTGCACGCCGCTGACGCGCCCATCCAAAATCCACGATCAGGAATCAAAGATCCCAACGTCCTCATCATCCTGGCGGACGACCTCGGCTGGTCCGACACCACGCTGTACGGACACACGCGGTTCTATCAGACGCCGACCGTCGAACGGCTGGCGAAGCGGGGCATGACGTTCACCCGCGCGTATTCGGCCAGTCCGCTGTGCTCGCCGACGCGCTCCGCGATCCTCACGGGGCTGAGTCCGGCGCGGACCGGCATTACCGTGCCGAACTGCCACTTGCCGCAGGTCGTGCTGGAGGCGACGACCGGGAACGCCGCTCCGCCGGATCAGAAGTCGATCCAGCCCACGCCGCCCACGCGGCTGAAGACGGAGTACCGCACGTTGGCCGAGTCGCTCAAGGAGGCCGGTTATGCCACCGGACACTTCGGCAAGTGGCACCTGGGCTCGGAGCCCTATTCGCCGCTGCAGCAAGGCTTCGATGTCGACGTGCCGCATCATCCCGGACCGGGGCCGGCGGGCAGCTACGTGGCGCCATGGAAGTTCGCCAACTTCAAGGAACGCGTCCCCGGCGAGCACATCGAGGACCGCATGGCGGCCGAAGCCGTCGCCTGGATGGAGCAGAACCAGGGCCGGCCGTTCTACCTGAACTATTGGATGTTCAGCGTCCACGCTCCGTTTGATGCCAAGCAGGCACTGATCGACAAGCATCGCGCCCGCGTGAATCCCGCCGATCCGCAGCGCAGCCCCACCTATGCCGCGATGATCGAGAGCATGGACGACGCCGTCGGCACGCTGCTGGACG
Source organism: uncultured Pirellulaceae bacterium (assembly GCA_964443915.1). Classification (GTDB taxonomy): domain Bacteria; phylum Planctomycetota; class Planctomycetia; order Pirellulales; family Pirellulaceae; genus Anammoximicrobium. The sequence continues at coordinate 17,926 of CAYUFW010000004.1, read as the reverse complement.
CGCTGGACCGGCTCCAGATCACGGACCACACGATCATCATCTTTACCTCGGACAACGGCGGGAACATGTACAACCAAGTGGACGGCACCACGCCCACCAGCAACGCACCGCTCCGCGGCGGCAAAGCCACGATGTTCGAGGGCGGCACGCGCGTCCCCTGCGTCATCGCCTGGCCCGGCATCACTGCCGCCGGCACACGCAGCGACGCGATCATCCAGAGCGAGGACTACTATCCCACGCTGCTCGATGGACTCGGGCTGAAACCTGCGCCGGGTCAGCGATTCGACGGCGTCACCATGCTCCCTGCGCTCCGAGGCGCGGAAGTGGACCGTGGCGCCGTGTTCCAGTATTTCCCCCATAATCCCGGCGTGCCCGACTGGCTGCCGCCCGCCGTCAGTGTGCATCGCGGCGACTGGAAGCTGATCCGCATCTTCCACGGCGGCGAGAACGGGGCACACCGCTATTTGCTGTTCAATCTGCGCGATGACATCAGCGAGAAAAACAACCTCGCCGCACAGAAACCGGAGTTGGTGGTCGAACTCGACGCGCTCGTCACGCAATTCCACGCCGACACGAGAGCCGTCGTCCCGGTGCCGAATCCCGCCTTCGATCCGGCGAAGTATCATCCCGAACTCGAAGGCAAGCAGAAGCCCAAGAGCAAACCGAAGCCCCAGCCGCGCGCCAAGAACGACGGCGACCCGGCGTTGCAGGGCTGGAAGGCCCGCGTCTGCACCGCCACGGTAAAGAGCGGCATCGTCACTGTCCGGAACCTCACCGACGCCAGCTTCCTCGGCTTCGCCGCCGGCAAGCACAGCGGGCCGAGCACGGTCAAGCTGCGCATCAAGGCTGGCGGCGGCGCTTCGCACCTCGACTGGCTACCCGGCGGCGTGCAGGACCAAGCGCAGTCCGTCCCCTTCACCCTTCCCGGCGGCGACTGGCAGCAACTCACAATCGAAGTCCCCGCGGCTGGCCCGTTGGGCATCGTCCGCATCTACCTGCCGAAACAAGCCCAGCCCGTCCAGATTGACTGGATCGAAATCACGTCCAAGACCGGCAAGACGACACGTACCGAGTTCTGAACGTACGAGTAGACTCAGGTTCCGCTCTTGCAGCCAAAGAATCCGAAGCGTAAGCGAGGCGAAGTCTGTTAGCCATCCTCGCCTACGCTTCGGTTTGGGATTGGCGCATGCATGATCCGGGCTAAGGCATGGCTTCGTGACAAACGAAACGTGTGAAACCGTGTATGATATTGCGCGGTTCCGTCAGAGAACGGCCCGAAATGGAGAAAAGCAACATGCACATCCGACTTGAGAATACCTGGCGACTCGGAGCCTTCGTAGCCATTCTGTCATTCTTCTGGCAGGCGGTTTACCAGCCGAGCCCGGCCGCTGAGCCGAAGGGCGGGGCGAGGAGCGAGGCGGCGCGGTGGACGGCGGCGAAGTTTGGCGGGGTGGCGGAAAGGCCGCCGGAACCGTTGCCGGGGCTGACCGTGCTGGCCAATAACGATCCCGTCCAACTCAATAGCCGCGGCGGGCGGCCGATGCGGATTGTGAATGCCGAATTCACGCGCGGCTTGTACTGCCATGCTCACAGCAAGATCATCGTGCGTCTGCCAGGGCCGGGGGATGTGTTCACGGCGATGGCCGGGGTGGACAGCAACGAGCAGACGAGCGGCGGGCGCGGCAGCGTGCGGTTCGCGGTCCTGGTCAGGGGCGCAGAAGCGTTCCAGTCCGCCGTGCTGCGGGAAGGCATGGCGGCGGTGCCGGTGAACGTACCGCTGGACGGCGTGGGCGAGTTCGTTCTGCAAGTGGATGACGCGGGGGACGGCATCGGCTGCGATCAAGCCGACTGGGCTGACGCCAAGGTGAAACTCCAGGACGGCCGCGACGTCTGGCTGGCCGACTTGCCGCTGCGCGCAGGAGCCGGCCGCCCGCCCTTCACCACCGAGCCGCCGTTCACGTTCAAATACGATGGCAAGAGCCTGGCCGAATTGGCATGGCAGCCGACGCGCTCGACGCGCAAGCTGGACGCCGAGCGCACGGAGCACACGCTGCAGTACGCCGACGAGCCGACTGGTCTGGAGGTGCGCTGCGTGGCCGTCGAGTACCACGACTTTCCAACCGTCGAATGGACCGTCTTCTTCAAGAACACCGGAACTGCTGACACGCCGATCCTGGAGGACATCCTGGCGTTGGACGTTCCCTTCTATCGCACCGGCAGCGGCGAGTTTGTGCTGCACCACAATGTCGGCAGTCCCTGCACGCCCAACGACTTCCAGCCGCTGGAAACCGTGCTCGAACCGGGCAACTCGAAGCGGATCACGGCGGCGGGCGGGCGGCCCAGCAACAGCGATTGGCCGTACTTCAACGTCGCCTGGCCCGGCGCGGGCGTGATTGTCGCGGTCGGCTGGCCGGGGCAATGGGCGGCAGACTTTTCGGCCGACGCGACGGGCGGCCTGCGGATTCGCGCCGGGCAGGAGCGAACGCACTTCAAGCTGCATCCCGGCGAAGAAGTCCGCACGCCGCTGATGGTCGTCCAGTTCTGGGAGGGCGATTGGATCGATGCTCAGAATGTCTGGCGGCGGTGGATGCTGGCGCACAATCTGCCGCGGCCCGGCGGCCAACTGCCGCCCGTGCAAATGGCCGCCTGCAGTTCCCATCAGTTTGGCGAGATGATCCACGCCGACTCGGCCAGTCAGACGTTGTTCGTCGATCGCTACCTCGAGGAGAAGCTGCCGCTGGACTACTGGTGGATGGATGCGGGGTGGTACTTGTGCGACGGGCAGTGGCCGAAGACGGGGACCTGGGAAGTGGACACAGCACGCTTCCCCGGCGGGCTGCGGCCGATTTCGGACCACGCGCGAGCCAAAGGCGTGGGGACGATCGTGTGGTTCGAGCCGGAGCGGGTTCACCGCGGCACATGGCTGACGGAGAACCATCCGGAATGGATTCTGGGCGGCAAAAACGGCGGTCTGCTCAACTTGGGCGACCCCAAAGTCCGCCAGTGGCTGACCGAGCACGTTGACAAGTTCATTACCGAGCAAGGCATCGACCTGTATCGGCAGGACTTCAACATCGACCCGCTGAGCTTCTGGCAGCAGAACGACGCCGAGGACCGCCAGGGGATCACCGAGAACCATCATGTCACAGGCTACCTGGACTTTTGGGATGAGCTTCGCCGCCGTCATCCCAATATGTTGATCGATTCCTGCGCGTCGGGCGGCCGCCGCAACGATCTGGAGACGATGCGGCGGGCCGTGCCGCTGCTGCGGAGCGACTACATCATGGAGCCGGTCGGCAACCAGGGCCACACGTACGGGCTCTCGTTCTGGCTGCCGTTCCAAGGCACGGGGACCGGCTCGCGCGAGATCTCGCCGTATCTCCTGCGGAGCACAATGGTCACGCATTTCACAGCGTGCTTCGATATGCGCCGCAAAGATTTGGGCTACGACCTGATCCGCCGCGTGTTGGGGCAATGGAAGCAGTATGCTCCGTACTATTTCGGCGACTACTACCCGCTGACTGCATACAGCTTGGACCAGACAGCCTGGATAGCCTGGCAGTTCGATGTGCCGGAAAAGGGCGAGGGTGTGGTGCAAGCCTTCCGCCGGACGGAGAGCGTCTATGAGGTCGCGCGTTTCAAGTTGCGCGGCCTCGAACCCGCCGCGGCTTACACGTTCACGAATCTGGATTCCGGCGAGTCGCAGAAGCTCACCGGACACGAGTTGCTGGACAAGGGATTGGCCGTGTCGATCCCCGACCAGCCGGGTTCCGCGGTGATCGTCTACAAGAAGACAAAGGGAGCGTGATCAATGACGAAACGTGCCTACATCGTACTTGTCGCTCTGGCCTTAAGCGGTGTTACCTTGGCGTTCAACGCGCTGGCAAATGCGGGGGAAGCCGAGGTGGACAGCGCCACGGCCAGACGATGGCGGTCGCGGAGCGTGTCGTTGAAGACCAGCACCCAGTGGCCGTTGGCCAAGCGCACGCCATCCAGTCCCGATCCCGGGTTCAGCAGTTCGCTGACGCCGACCTTGCCCCAGGACTCCCCGTCATCGGTCGATTCCGCCACGCGCACGCGCAGCCGGGGTCCATTCTCACGCATGTAGGCCACGTCGGCTGTAGCGAGAAACCTAACGATCCGCCGGGCAAGCCGGCGGGATTCCACGCGGAGGTTCCGCGTCGGCTGTAGCGAGAAACCTAACGATCCGCCGGGCAAGCCGGCGGGATTCGAGGCGGGGGGGCAATCGTCGAATACGATCGGTGCGGGGATGCTTTGGCAGGCATCGCCAGAATGCTACCGCCTGCCTATAATCCGCCCCAGGCCCTTCGGCTGGACGGTCTCGCACTTGACGGGTAGGAGCAAACGATGATTCACCACAAGAGTCCACGCGGCATCGCGATTCAGTTTCTGGCTATCTTGGCGATCTGTTCGCTCGGCCGGGCTCAGCCCCAGTCGCCTTTCGACGACGCCGTGGCCATCTGGCAGATGAAGGACCTGGCGGGACCGGCGGACCGGGGCGACGAGTTGGCGGCGGTGGGCCAAGTGCAGATCGTGGCACTGGAAGGCGCCGACCGCGAGGCGTCATTGGCCCGCGGCGGCGATGGTTACGCGGCGCGGCTGCAGGGCGGGTATCTTGCCACAACTGCTAAGAAGCCAGTCCGGCTGGCTGGCAAACAGGCGTCGCTCTGCCTGCGGTTGCGCGATCCGTCGGGCCGATGGCTTGGCGGGCTGTTGGCGTCGGCCGATCCGCAGGACCGGCTGGCGAACCTGATCTATGCCGACGGGAAGGAACTGACTTATCGCTGGCGGACGACGCCGCTCTGGCAGCGCGTGGAGGGAATGAAAGAGCCGACCGAAGAGAATCTCCGCGAGGCGCAGCGCGGCAGCTACGGGTTCAACGGCGAGGCGAACGATGCGCACGATCTGCTCAAGTACCCGGCGCGGGAGTGGATTTGCTCGGTCGTCCGCGTCCACGACGACGGACGCGTCGTCGTCACCGATGCCAGCGGCCAGGCGGAACGGACGATCGACATCGAGCGGCAGTCGGTCAGCGGCGAGGCATTCTATGTTGGAGCCAAGGTGGGAGCGGCCGAGTTCCTGGACGGAGACGTTGCCGAGGTCCTCGTCTATAGCCGGCCGCTGACCGACGAGGAGACACAGCGACTCCTGCGCGGCCTAGTGGCCAAGTGGGGACTAGACTCAACTCGCGAGCTGGGAACGGTCACCGCGCGAGCCGACGGACTGGTCCTGCACCTCGATGCCGCCCAGGCGAAAGGCGACGCGAACGGCAACGTCGCCTTTTGGAACGACCTGTCGGGCCAGTCGCACGACATGAAGCAGCCAATCGCGGACCGGATGCCCCAACGCGTGGACGGCGCTCTGGGCGGGCTTCCCGTAGTCCATTTTCGCCACGGGCAGTACTTGCAGGGCTCCGCCGCCCTGGCCGCAGGGGACGACAGTTTCACGATCGTGGCCCTTTGGCGGCGCGAGCACTTGAACGGTTCGCAGGTGATCTGCGAGCAGAACGCGCCTGGCAGGCAGACAGGGCGCCGCGCGGCTCTGTTGGCCCAGGGAACCGCGGCGCCGCAGTACGTGGGCGGCAACTTCCGCGACGGCGTGCTGCCGGTCAGCGCTCCGCTCGACTGGCTCGGCCGCGACGGCTGGCACGACGTCGTCGTCCGCTTCGCGGACACGATCGTCGAGTTGTACGTCGACGGCGTGCTCGTCGACGAGGAGTGGCCGCACGGAGCCCTGCACCGCTTCCAGAGTCCCTTCCTCATCGGCGCCGGGTATTCCGCCGAAGGCCTGCTGCAGACGCCGTTTTCCGGCGAGATCGACCACGTGGCCCTCTGGGACCGCGCGCTGAAGTTGGAGGAGATCGCAGCCCTTTCGGGCGGCGCGGAGCACGTCGCCCGGCGCGGCCTGGAGATCCTCGGTCCGCCGCAGCAGAGCCTGCAGTACTGGAGGCCCCGCGGCAAGGCGTATGCCGGCGATTGCATGGTGACGTGCAAAGACGGCGAGTTCCATCTGTTCTACTTGTACGACCGGCTGCACCACGCTGCCAAGTGGGGACTGGGCGCGCATCAGTACGGTCACTTCTCCTCGACCGACCTGAAGCACTGGACGCACCATCCCCTCGCCGTACCCATCGAGCGGCAGTGGGAATGCGCCATGGGCACGGGGAACGTGATCTACAACCCGAATGACCGGAAGTGGTACGCCTTCTACACTGACTGTGGCAGCCGGATCCAATTCGTCGACAAGCCGCAGCGCGGGGCATGGCTGTTCCGCTCGGTCAGCGAGGACGGGATCCATTTCAGGAAGGACTTCAAGCCGGTGTTGCCCGGCTTTGACAGCGACATCTTCTACGTGCCCCAGACGCGGACGTTCCACTTGATCGCCGAAGGCGGGCGGACGCACTATCAGTCGGGCGACCTGGAAAACTGGGCCGAGGTCCCGGACAGCGAGTTCCGCAAGACGGCCGAGCGCGACAACGTGAGCCGCATCTGCCCCGACACGCTGGCCTGGAACGGCTGGTACTACTTCACAGCCGGTTCCAGCCGGATCTACAAGTCGCGGCAGCCGCTGGGGCCTTGGGAAGAGATCCCCAAGAACACCTTCGACGGCTTGTTCTTTTCCAAGATGCACGAGTTCAAGGACGGGCGGGCGCTGGCCGCGGGTTGGGTCGCCTTCCCCGGCTGGGGAGGGAATCTCGTGGTCCGCGAGCTGGTGCAGTCGCCCAACGGAGATCTCGGCTTGAAGTTCGTGCCGGAGATGGTCCCCGCCTGCGGGCCGCCGCTGGCGCTGGAAATCGCAGCCAGGAAGGGTGACGTATCAGGCGATTTCGCGGCCCTGCGCGTTCGCGGCGGGGATACGCTTTCGTACGCGGCCGTGGACGACGTGCCGCACGACAGCCGGATCCGTTTGACCGTTCGGCCCACGCCGGGAGTCGAGGTGTTCGGCGTCTGTCTGTGCGGCGAGGGCGACTACCGGGCGGGCAGCGAACTGTCCTTCCGCCCGGCCTCGAACCACGTGCAGTTCGCGCATCCTCACGAGGGCGGCCTGGGAAAGGAGCAGCCGGTCGTCACGCTGATGGGCGGCGACACCGGGGCCCTGCCGCCCATGACGCGACTGAACGAGCCGCTCACCCTCGACATCATCATCAAGGACCGCATCCTGGACGTGTGCCTCGGCGACCGTCGCACGTTCATTGCCCGCCGCTCGGAACCCGGAGGCAATCGCCTGTTTCTCTTCGCCCAAGGCGGCGAGGTGATCTTCGAGCAAGTCGACGTTCGCTCACTCGAGTGTCCATCATGCCCCCGCATCCCCAAGACAAATACCCAGGGCTCGTGCGGTCCGGACGAAGCCTCCAGTGGGCGGTACGGTCTTCAATCGCCCAACGGCCTCGGTGATCTTCACGGCGCCAACCTGCGAGCCCTGGTAGGCCACCATCTCGCCGTATCTGCCGCCCGCATCTCGCATCCCGTCACTCGTCAGTACTTGCCCGGCACGGACTTTCTGCCATCGATATGGCTTGATCGTCGAATTTGCCCTTCTCCGAACGTTTGGGCAACTTGCCCTTCTCGCGAGAAACCTCTTGTACGGGATCAGGCTCAGGAGGTGCGTGATGCAATCCAGGCGGGCCCGCTTCCGGTCGTACGAACGGACGATGTACCAGGGCGCGTCATCCGTGCCGGTGGCCTCGAACATCGCGTCGCGGGCACGGGGTAGTCGTACCAGCGGGTCCACGATCACCCGCAGGCCCTTGTGCTTGACCCACTCCTGCAGGCGGCACAACTCGGTTTGGAGCTTGCGCAACGCCTTCTCGTACTCTTTGCGTTTCATCTTGCCCGTGCTGCGCTCGGTTTCGCTCTTACTCATCGCTCTTCCTCACTTCCCTTTCCCCTGAGACCAGATGGATATTCCAAACCTGCCGGCAGTAGTCGCGGATCGAGCGGTCGGAGGAGAACTTTCCCATGCGCGCCGCGTTGAGAATCGATTTGCGGGTCCAAGCTTCCGGGTCGCGCCACAGGCCGCTGACTTGCTCCTGACACTCGATATACGCCTGGTAGTCCGCCAGCACCAGGAAGGGGTCGCTTCCCAGCAGGTTCTCCACGAGCGGGCGGAAGCGATCCCTGTCGCCGCCGGCCAACGCCCCGGAGGCGATGAAGTCCAGCACCTCCCGCAGTTCGGCATTCCGCTGGTAATGATCGTGCGGCCGATAACCCTCAGCTTTTCGCTGCTGGACCTGCTCGGCCCTGAGTCCGAACAGGAAGAAATTCTCGGCACCGACCTCCTCGCGGATTTCGACGTTGGCGCCGTCCAGGGTGCCGATGGTCAGCGCCCCGTTCATGGCGAATTTCATGTTGCCGGTGCCTGAGGCTTCCATGCCCGCGGTGGAGATCTGCTCAGACAAATCCGCGGCCGGATAGACGTGCTGGGCGTTCTTTACGTTGTAGTCCGGGAAGAACACGACTTTGAGCCGGTCGTGGACGGCGGGGTCGCTGTTGACCACAGCGCCGATGGAATTGATCAACTTGATGATCAACTTGGCCATCCGGTAACCCGGTGCGGCCTTGGCCCCAAAGATGAACGTGCGGGCGGGAAGCTCCGCCTGCGGGTTTCGTTTGAACCGCAAGTAGAGTGTGAGAATGTGGAGCGAGTTCAAGTGCTGCCGCTTGTATTCGTGCAGCCGTTTGGCCTGGATATCGAAGAGCGACTCGGGATTCACTTTGATCCCCGTGCGCTGCTCGATGAGCGCGGCCATAGTCCGCTTGGCGGCCAATTTCACGTCCCGCCACCGCTGCCGGAACTCCGCGTCTTCCGCCAACGGCTCCAACTGGCGGAGTTGGTCCAGCTCGCGCAGCCAACCGTCGCCGATACGGCTGGTGATCAGTTCCGTCAGCGGCGGATTGCTGACCGCGACAAACCGGCGCGGCGTGACTCCGTTGGTAACGTTGCAGAACTTCGCCGGCCAGAGTTCCGCGAAGTCGTGCATCACGGTCTGCTTGAGCAATTCGGAGTGGAGCCGCGCGACACCGTTCACGCGGTGGCTGCCGACCGTGGCGAGATGAGCCATGCGCACGTACCGCTCGCCGCTTTCGTCAATCAGCGACAAACGGGCCAGGCGGGCGTTGTCGTCGGGGAATTGGCCACGGATTTCGTCCAGGAAACGCCGGTTGATTTCGTAGATGATGTCCAGGTGGCGAGGCAGGAGCCGGCTGAACAGCGGCACGGGCCATTTTTCCAGGGCCTCGGGCAGCAGGGTGTGATTGGTGTACGCGAACGTCTGGCGAGTGACCTGCCAGGCGGCGTCCCAGTCCATCCGGTGTTCGTCCACCAGCAGACGCATCAGTTCGGCCACCGCGATGGCCGGGTGCGTGTCGTTCAGCTGGACGGCCCATTTCTCGTGGAGTTTTTCCAGCGGCCGATGCAACTGCAAGTGGATGCGGATCATGTCCTGCAGCGAACAGGTGACGAAGAAGAACTGCTGTTGCAGGCGGAGTGTCTTGCCTTGGAGCATTTCGTCGTTCGGATAGAGCACCTTCGTGATGTTCTCCGATTCCATCATTTCTTCAACGGACCGGTAGTAGTCGCCCTGGTTGAACGCGGCGAAATCGAACGACTCCACCGCTTCGGCCTTCCACAACCGCAGCGGATTACAGCTGTTCACTTGGTAGCCGAGGATCGGCGTGTCGTAGGCCACGCCTTTGACGAGCCGCATGGCGCTGCACTTGCTCGGGATCGTAGTGTTTGGTGTCGAAGACGGCGGTCGTAATCAGGGGGACGACTATTCCTGGCCAAACGCCTCGCGCAGTTGCTGCTCCTGCTCCTTGGACAGATTGGTGGCGATGAGTTCGAACTTCACGTCCTTCATCGCGTCCGCTACTCGGTCCACGACGGCGTCGCTGGTCATCAGGAACAGGGCGGACGTTCCTTCTGTGACCTGGCTGCGGATCCTCGACGCGGGTGTAGCGGACCAACTGCTGCATTCCACTGAGCATGGCTGTATTCCTATCGCGACGGGATCCGGTACAACACAGCATACAGGGTCGGGCCGACGACCATCGTCAGCACCGTGCCGACGATCAGGCCGAAGAAGACCGTGACCGCCAGCGCCACCCAGAACACGTCCTGGAGCACGGGCAACACGCCGAGCACCGTCGTCCCGGCGGCGTTCACCACGGGGCTCAAACGGGACACAGCCGCCTCGACGACCGCGTCGTACGGTGCCAGCCCCTTGGCGAGGTTGGCATTCACCTCGTCCAACAGCACCACGACGTTCTTGATCATCATGCCGGACAGGCTCATGGCACCCAACAGCGCGATGAACCCGAATGGCGTGTTGGTCAGCAGCAGCCCGCTCGTGATTCCGATCATCACAATGGGGATGCCCAGGATACAAATCAACATCGGCCGAAAGCCGTTGAACAACGCCACCAGGATGAACAGCATGATCACCACGGCCGGCACGATGCCCGGAGCCAAGGCTTCCTGGGACTGCTTGGCGCTCCAGTACTCGCCGTCCCAGTCCAGCCGATAACCGGGCGGGAGTTCGATCTTCTGGAATTGCGCCAACACCGCGTTGCGCAGCGCTGGCGCCGTCACCCCGTTCGGCGAGCACTGGACCGTGATCGCCCGCCGGCGGTCCCAGCGCCAGATAATCGGATCTTCCCAGGGGGTCGCAATCCCGTCGATCACCTGCAACGCGGGCACGGCGCGGGTCGACAGCCGCGGTGTCACTTGCAGTACGTCCAGCGACGCGGCGGCCCGTTGGCGCTGCGCGTCCACGTTTCGGGCCACGATCGGGATCAGGTCGTCCTCCTGCCGATATTGACCGACGACGACGCCGTCGGACGCGCGGCGAGTGGCACGGGCCAGATCGTCGCGGGTCACGCCGGCCCAGCGGGCCCGCTCGTCGTTGAACAGGGGGACCAAGGCCGGGACGCGCTCGCGCCAATTGGTGCGGACTTCCTTGGCCAGCGGGGTGTCGCGCAAGATCTGCGCGCCTCGTTCGGCCAAGCGGCGCAGCGTCGCGGGATCGGCATTGGCCGGCCCGCTGAAACGCGCCTCGATCTTCCAATCGTCAAACGCCCCGACCGCGTACTTCCGGACACGGACCATCGCCTCGGGGACATTCTCGCGGCACCAGTCGTTCGTGGCGGCCACCAGTTGATTCACACCGGCGTACGATTTCGTGTTGACGATGATCTGCGCGTACGAGGTGTAGGGATCTTCGCCGCTGACCGGCAGGTAGAAACGGGGTGGCCCCTTGCCGACAAAAGCGCTCACGGACAGCGTCGCCTCGTGCCCCTGCAGGAACTTCTCGATCCGCTGCAGGTCGGCGCTGGTCTGCTGGATGCGAGTCCCCTCCGGCGCCCAATAGTCGATCATGAACTGCGCCCGGCTGGAGTCCGGAAAGTACATTTGCTCCACAAAGCGGAAACCGAAGACGGAGATGAGGAGCAGCCCCACCATGCTCCCCAGGAACAACACCCGGTAGCGGATCGCCAGGGACAGGAGCTTCCGGAAGGACTGATAGAACTTGGTCTGATACGGATCGGTCTGGACTTTGCCCGGTTTGGGGCTCGGTAGGATGGCGAGGCACAACAGCGGGGCCGCGGTCTGGCAAAAGACCCAGCTCAGCACCAGCGAGATGCTCACCACCGTAAACAGGCTCCCGGCGACTTCGCCCGTGTCATAAGTGGAGGCGAAAATCGGGTAGAACGCCATGCAAGCCACGACCGTCGCCCCCAGCAACGGCCACGCGGGCCCGCTGGCCGCTTCGATGGCGGCCTGCTTGCGATCCGGACCATGATCCCGTCGGTCACGACGATCGCGTTGTCGACCATCATGCCCATGGCGATGATCAACGCGCCCAGCGAGATCCGGTGCAGGTCGATGCCCATGACGGCCATCACGATGAACGAGCCGAGGATCGGGAAGACGAGCCCGCTGATCCCGATGATGATCCCGGCCCGCATGCCCATCGTCAGGGCCAACAGCGCCAGCACGATGATCACGGATTCGAGCACGCTGATCATAAAGGCCGATATCGACTCGCTCACCTGGTCGGATTGCCAGGAGATCCGCTCGACGCCGATGCCCACGGGAAGGTCCGCGACCAGTTCGGCGAGCCGGCGGTCGATCGCTTGCCCGACTCGGACCACGTTTTCACCCGAGGCAGGCGCCAGCGCCATCGCGATGGCTTGCCGCCCGTCATGGCGCAGAAGTTGGTTGGGCGGGTCGATGTAGCCAACGTTGACCGTGGCAATATCGCGGATCCGGATGATCTCGTCGCGCCCGGAGACGACGCTCGTAATCGTCAGGTCGCCGATGTCTTCGGGCGACTGGAACTCGCCGGTCGGCGCCACGCGAATCCGCTGTGTCAGGTAGTCCACCTGGCCGGCGTCGACGACCAGGTTCTGCGATTGCAGCGTCTGCATGATCTGCTCGGGGGTGAGTCCCAGCGCGGAGAGTTGCGCGGTGGACACGTCCAGGTAGATCCGTTTTTCCTGCACGCCCCACAGGTCGATCCGCGCCACGCCGTGCACGACGCTCAATTCCTTCCGCATGTCCTTCACGTAGCGCTCCAATTCGGCGTAGCTGTAGCCGTCGCTGCTGACGGCCAGCAGAAAGCCGAACACGAAGCCGAAGTCGTCGCCGATCTTGGGTTTTCCCGCACCGGGCGGCAACGTCAGCTCGATGTCCGCGATCTTCTTGCGGAGCGCATCCCAGACCTGCGGCAGGCGGTCGGACCAGTATTCGCTCTTGATGTCGATCTTGATGATCGACAGGCCCGGCCGGGAATTGGAGTAGATGCACTTCAGCTCCACCATCTCCTGCAGCTTGGTTTCAATCCGGTCGGTGACCTCCAACTCGACCTGCTCGGCACTGGCTCCCGGGTAGGACGTCGTGATTGCCGCCGTCTTGATCGAGAACTCCGGGTCCTCCAACTGGCCGAGTTGAAAGTAGGAGAATATCCCGCCCGCCAGGATCAGGGCGATGCCGAAGTAGGTGATGGAACGCTTTTCGAGCGAAATCGCGGCAAGGTTCATGAGGCTACCGGCTCCCTTCCTGGAGAAGCTTCACTTCCTGGCCCGCGCGGAGCGAATGCACCCCGGCCGTGACCACCACGTCGCCCGGCTTGAGTCCCTTGGTGACAATCATTCCGACGGGAGTCAGCTTGCCGGTCTCCACCGCCCGCAGCGCGACCTTCTTGTCGGCCCCCACGACCCACACGCAAGGTCCGGAGGCTTTCTCCTGCACCGGTTCGAACAGGGCGCTCGGCGGCACGATCAAGTCCTGGCTCGCCGCCTTGTCATCTTCCTCCGGTTGGTTGCGGACGGTCGCCGCCATGCCCGGCAGGATCTCCGCGTTTTCCGGCTGATCTACGGCCACCGTGACAGGATAGGTGCGGGTGGTCTGCGAGGCTTCACTGCCGATCTTGGTGACTTGGCCGACGAATTCCTTGCCCGGCAAGGCGTCGAAGCGGCAGACGGCTTTCTTCACACGCGGCACCAGCGCGATCAAGCTTTCCGGCACCTGGATCGTCACTTCGACCTTCGAGACATCTAACAGGCGAACGATCGTCTGCTTGGCCTGGACCGTTTGGAAATTGTCCACGTATCGGGCAGCCACTTTGCCGTCGAAGGGGGCCTTGAGCGTGGCATAGTCCAACTGGTTCCTGGCGTTCGCAACGGCCGCCTCCAGGGCCTTAATCTCGGCACGCTTGGCTTCCAGGTCTTCCGGCCTAGCCCCTTTCAGGCCGATATTGAGGTCCTCCCGCGCCGCCTTGACCTCGGCGGCGCTTCGTTCTGCGCGTGCCAGACTGATGTCGAAATCCGACTTCGAAACCGCCCCGGTGGTGACCAGTTTGGCATTCCGCTCGTGTTCGGCGTAAGCCTGCTTGTAGGATGCCTCCGCTTGTGTGACGGCTGCCTTCAGCTGTTCGATCTCTTCCGGTCGAGCCCCGCGCTCCATCGCCAGGAGATTCGCCCGCGACCGCTCCAAGTTGCCCTGGTTCGTATCCAGCGCGGACTGGAAATCCCTGGGATCGATCGCCGCAATCACGTCGCCCTTTTTCACTTGGCTCCCCACGTCGACCGGCAGCGAAATGAGCGGCCCCGACACCTGGAACGAGAGATCGACTTCATCTCTGGCTTTGGCTCGACCGGGAAACTCCCGGCCTGCAATCGCTTTCAAGTCTCCTACCTTGATTGCCCGCACCGGCCGGATCGCCTCCGGTTCCGGTGCAGGCTTGCCGCATCCCGCGGCTGCCATCGCCGCCAGCAGGCAGACGCAAGCCACGTACGGTGTGCCTCTCATCGACTTCTCCTTCCTTTCTTCAAACAGCGGTTGGGACGTCCCGCTTCGGCGAACGGTGAGGCGTTAACCCATCGGTTCCTGGCTTCGGCGAACGTTGGGCGTTAGCCCATCGGTTCCGTTGCCTTTGACAAGTGTGCCGACCCTGGGGAAAACCGGTGAGGCTAACGCCCACCGTTCGCCAGGATGCGAAGCCCTCAAGCCCACCAACGCCCCCTCACCGCTGCGCCCCGCCCCTGCTTGTTGGCCGATCACCGATTACCGATCACCGATTACCGGTCACCGCTCTCACTTCGGCTCTTCCAGCCGCACCATCAGCCATTGCTGGGTTTGTCCGTCCTCGAAGTGAACCAACGCCGGAGCCGTGTTCTCGGTCAGATTGACGATCCCGGTTTCCATGATCGGACGGCTCTTGCCCGCCACCGTCCAGGCACAGCGCTGCGTCGTCTTGTCCGCCATGCCTTCGATCGTCTGCGTCTGGTTGGTGGCCGAGTTGTTCAGCGTGCCGGCGATGATGCCTTCCTTGCTGATGGCCAGTTGCAGGAACAGCGTGGGTTCCGGTCCGGACTTCTGCCCATCCGGTGTCAGGGCGAACACACCCAACGGCATCCACTCTGCCTTGTCCGGTGCTACTTCGGGCGCGCTGGTGGCGATCTGTTCGGCCTGTTCCGCGTACTCCTCGGCTGTGGCGACGGCTTCATCCCCGTAGTACACCTGATCGTCCTGGTAGTACACGTTGTCGCCGTAAGCGTACGCAGTGGGTTCG